>NZ_JBQQES010000004.1:0-255994 GCF_052259005.1 Psychrobacter sp. 1Y10
GTTGGTAGTTGGTAGTTGGTAGTTGGTAGTTGGTAGTTGGTAGTTGGTAGTTGGTAGTTGGTAGTTGGTAGTTGGTAGTTGGTATTAGCGAAACAATGAGTCTATTCCAAAGTGATATACAAATAAGATTTACGAATAATACGAGCGATACCACTCTACAAACTTAGCAATACCATCTTCAATACTAATCGAAGGTTTAAAGCCAATATCAGTTGTTAGCTCATCGATATCTGCATAAGTGATCGGTACATCACCTGGCTGCATTGGAAGCAAGTTCTCTCTAGCTTTTTTACCGCATGCTTGCTCAATAGCGCTAATGAAGCGGCGCAACGTTACTGGTTGATTATTACCGATGTTATATATCTTGTAAGGTGCTAGGGCTGTAGTAATGGAGGATTTTTGAGGTACAGGAATTTTATCAATAAGGCGAATGATGCCTTCAACGATATCATCAATATAGGTGAAGTCCCGTTGCATCACACCATTGTTATACACATCGATCTGCTGCCCTGAAAGTATTTTTTTGGTAAAAGAAAAGTAAGCCATATCAGGTCGGCCATAAGGGCCGTAAACTGTGAAAAAGCGCAAGCCAGTTGTTGGAATGTTATATAAATGACTATAAGTATGCGCCATTAACTCATTAGATTTTTTGGTAGCAGCATATAAACTAATAGGGTAATCAACCCGATCTCCAGTGCTAAACGGCTGCTTAACATTCATACCATAAACAGAGCTTGAGCTGGCATAGAGTAAGTGCTTGACCTTGCTTTGTCGGCAACCTTCAAGTACATTCAAAAACCCTACCATGTTTGAATCCATATAAGCGTGCGGGTTTTCGATAGAGTAACGCACACCAGCTTGAGCACCAAGGTTAATAACAATATCGAATTTGTAACGACTAAAGAGAGTAGACATGGCTTCTCGATCAGCTAGATCAAGCTTAATAAATTTAAAAGTCTCTGTTGATGAGTTTTCTACTAGTACTTTTATGCGATCATTTTTCAAGTCCACATCATAGTAGTCATTGATGTTATCAATACCAACAATAAAGCAGTTTTTTTCTAATAGCTTTTTAATGATATGAAATCCGATAAAGCCTGCCGCACCAGTTACTAAGATGTTCATTAATCGCTCCCAAATAAATCGCGAGTAAACACCTTGTGCGAGACATCTTGTATATCAGTTGACAATCGGTTTGCGATAATTACATCGCTTATTGCTTTAAATTCTGCCAAATCCTCTATCACACGTGAATTAAAGAAATCTTTTTCTTTTAGGACAGGCTCATAGACGACTACCTCGATGCCTTTTGCTTTAATACGTTTCATGATTCCTTGAATAGCAGACGCTCTAAAATTATCTGAACCACTTTTCATGACCAGTCGATGCACACCAACGACTTGTGGTTTTCTCTCGATAATTTTATCCGCGATGAAATCTTTACGAGTTCTATTAGAGTCAACGATGGCTCTAATAAGGTTGCTTGGTACTTCATGATAATTTGCTAAGAGTTGCTTAGTGTCTTTAGGCAGGCAATAACCACCATAACCAAAAGATGGATTATTGTAGTGATCACCAATACGAGGGTCTAAGCCGACGCCTTCAATTATTTGTTTGGTTTCAAGTCCAAACATCTGCGCATAAGTGTCCAATTCATTAAAATACGCAACTCTCATAGCTAAATAAGTGTTTGAGAACAGTTTTATAGCTTCTGCTTCAGTTGATTTCGTAAAAAGGATTGGCACCTCTTTTTTTATAGCGCCTTCTAGTAATAAGTCTGCAAATAGCTGAGCACGTTCTGATTGTTCTCCAATGACAATTCTAGAAGGATAAAGATTATCGTATAAAGCTTTTCCTTCTCTCAAAAATTCAGGAGAAAAAATAATATTATTGGTAGAGTATTGTTTTCTTGCTTCAATAGTATATCCGACTGGTACCGTTGATTTAATGATAATTAAAGCAGTTTTATTTACTAGAAGTATTTGTTCAATAACTTTTTCTACGCTTTGAGTATTAAAATAATTGGTTTTTGAATCGTAATCAGTAGGCGTCGCAATAATAATAAAATCAGCATCTTTGTAAGCACTTTTGGCATCTAACGTAGCTTTAAAATCAATATTTTCGTTAGATAAGAAGTCTTCAATATCCTTATCTTCGATAGGTGACTTCTTTGAATTGAGCAATTCAACTTTTTCTGGAATAACATCAACTGCTGTCACTTTGTTATGCTGAGCGAGCAACATAGCATTTGATAATCCTACGTAGCCTGTACCTACTACTGTTATATTCATAAAAATTCCAAATGTGTATTCGATTTATTATTCTAAATTTGTTTATCTTTATTGTCGCTTGATAATAATGACGAAGGTAAGTAGGCTGAAAACTTGTGCATCATAGCATCAGTAATGGTTTGATATGAACGCTGTTCTAGTAAATCAAGACTTTGAATACAACCGTATCGAATCGCTGTATTTTGTAAGTTGATTACAAAGTCCTCAATCCCGCTTTCATTTTTCAAATAATTTATAGAAGTGGGGGATTTTAAATAAGTCTCGTTCTTTTGTATCTTTAAATGGTTCATGAGCGTAATCGGGTTCAATTGAGCCACATCTCTAAATTTATATTTAATTTGCTCGGTTAATAGCTTAGGGTTGCTGAGTAGGTACGTCTTTAATATATCTTTGTCGACGATATGTGGATAGTGATGGATCTCAAAAAACTGATCCATACCAAGGGTTTTGGCACTTAGCATTTGCGCCATTGTATGTTTGGGTTGAACAGGCTTGCCTGTTAGTTTTTGGAGAGATTGTCGATACCTAAGTTTGGCTTGTAAAATAGCGCTATTTTTCCAATGTCCATGAATAATAATATGATCTTCGTCTAAAAAGTCCTCAATGCTTGCAGACTGATTGAAGAAAAAGTCGTCATTCATATAAATGAAGTAATCAGACAGCTCTGAGATATTCCACAGCATGGTTTCGATAGAACGAGTGTTAAAGGTAGGCAAAAATTGCTCATAGCCAGCAAAGAGCTCTGTATGATCGACAATACGTATTTTATCGGGCGCACAGATGCCTTGGTTCACAAATTCTTGAATAAGCTTAGGGTGCTGCTGGTCAGTCACTACATAGATATGACGGCAAAAAGGCACATATTTTATAATAGAAGCAATATTGTAATATATCTCATCATTGCTGGCAAAGCGCGTTGAAGTGGTGGCCTCAGAGGCGGCATTGACTGTTTTTTGATAACAGGCTCTTTTTTGCTTAAGTAATGGATCATCACCATCTACCCAAGCAATTACAATATCTATTTGACTGTTGTCACCTGTCTGCATGGTTTGTCCTATCTGTTTATTGCCAATGCTCTTTTAACCACGGACTTGGTTTGACATGACGGTACCATTTACCGCCACCACCTTTGATAGCATCGGGTGGATTGATTTCACCGTGGAAGATGACGATTTTTGCGCCATCAGGTAGCGTCGGGGTACGTACTAGATTGAATGGAATAGGGGCAATGCATTGATATTTGAAGCTGACACACCAGTCTTTATCCCAGTACTCTAAGTGATGGTGTTCTCGCAGATAGTTAGAAAGATAGGCTTGCTCGTGGCGAACCTGTGTGCGAATGGTCTCAAAGTTCCGCTCAAAGTTTGCCAGTAAGTCAGGATAAGTACCCATACCGATATTGAAGCGATAAACTGAGCTATTACCAATCATACGCCACGGTTTTTTCCAATCACGAATGATGACGACACTGTCTTCATGATCGGCTTGATAGGTAAAGAACCCATCAATATTATCGACGATCACGATATCGATATCTAAAAACAGTGCAACTCCCTTTAAATCATAAAGCTCAGGCTTAAAGGTGGTCAGTTTTTTCCAGCCGCGCTCTGGGCCAGCAGGTAGATCCAGCTCAGGTATTGGATAGCAGTTTACGGCAGGATCAATACCTGTGCTATCATCAGTTAAGCAAACCATTTGAAAGTCTAAAGTCAAATGTCTACTGACCATATTGTACAATCGATTGACGTATTCTGGACCATACTTATCACCCCATTTCATACAGATGACATAACGCTGCTCAGGCTGACTATCGTTTGTATGAACTTGACTAAGAGAAGAGGTTTCAGTTTTGTCAGTTGCCATAATAGACTCGTATGGGTATTGAAGAAGGGTTGAGTGTCGCTACTAATCTTAGCATAAATATGATTGTCTGTAGCTTAGCAACTGTAGGCGTACGAACTAGTTATCTCTACTATTGATAGAGTGCTTAGATTGGTTAGTACGAATAAAGTCAGTCAAGGCTTTTTCGTCAGCATTATAAGGATTGCCCAGTTGAGGAATATGCTTAAAGCGCCGATAGCCCCACATATAATGGCTGCATTTATCCTCAATCATATGCTGCATGGCCAGATTGAGCGCATGAGCTGCTGTTTTTGCATCGCGATCATACAGCGATGGGTCATCAAGCTTATAACAATAAATATCAAATCCGCGCCCATCGTCACGGCGAATACAAGATAGGCCGACCAGTGAACATTTGGTTTTGCTAGCAAGCTTTGAGGCCAGCGTACTGGTCAAAGTCTCAACACCAAAAAAAGGCACAACCACGCCGCCTGACGGATCGGGGACATGATCGGGCAGTACAATGCTAAATCCGCCTTGTTTTAGGGTTTTAAAGATGGCTTTGACGCCCCTACCATCGGTAGGTACTAGCGTTGCATTTAACCGCGAACGGCCTTGCAGGACAAAGTCGTTGGTGATATCGCCTTTGACAGGCTTATACATGATAGTTGGGGCGCCAAACTGATTGAGCCAAGCGTTCATCATCTCCCACGTACCAAGGTGTGGAACGATGGCTAGCATACCGTTAGGGCTTGCCAACCCTTCTAGTAAAATATCTTTATCATGCACATCACGTATCTGCTTGATACTCCATTGAGGCGGCATCGCCCAGCTTTTGATCGACTCAATACTAGTCAAACATTGATGATAGATAATGTCTTTGGTTAGGGCTTTTTTTTGCTGATTTGATAAATCATTAGCAATCAGCGCCATATTGATATTGACAGTGCGCATGATGCTCAGACTGGGTATCTTGACGATTATCCAAGCAACAAAACGTGCCAGTATCTGCAATACAGATAATGGCACGTACTTAAAAATATGATATGGATTCATGACCACTCACAAGGTGATAAATCATGTAATCTATCAGCTAAAAAATAGCTAAACATAATTTGATGGCCTACTGCGCAGGTTTATTACTGTCGGCCTGTGCTTTTTCTCGCACACGAATACCAAGGTCACGTAGCTGCTTGCTATCGACTTCAGCAGGTGCTTGCGTTAGTGGACATTCAGCAGTTTTAGTTTTTGGGAAAGCGATGACATCACGAATAGAGTCTGCACCTACCATTAGCATAATCAGACGATCTAAACCGAAAGCCAAACCACCATGCGGCGGTGCACCAAATTTTAGGGCATCAAGTAAGAAACCAAACTTGTCTTCAGCCTCTTGCTCACCGATACCAAGCGCTTCGAGTACGGCTTGCTGCATATCATAGGTATTGATACGTAAGCTACCACCACCAACTTCTGTACCGTTTAGTACCATATCATAAGCGATAGATAACGCAGTTTCTGGACTATCTTTTAGCTCCTGTACTGATCCCTTAGGCTTAGTAAACGGATGGTGCATTGATGTCCATTTACCATCGTCAGTTTCTTCAAACATCGGGAAGTCAGTCACCCAAAGCGGTGCCCACTCACACGTAGTCATGTCTAAATCTAGACCGATTTTTTGACGTAGTGCACCCATGGCATCGTTTACCACGCTGGCTTTATCCGCACCAAAGAAGATAATGTCGCCATCTTCTGCACCAGTACGCTCGATAAGGCTTACCAAGACGTCATCAGTCATATTTTTAATAATGGGTGACTGTAAGCCAGATTCTTTGTCGACGCCGTTGTTGATGTTGCTAGCATCATTGACTTTGATGTATGCCAAACCGCGCGCGCCATAAATACCAACAAACTTAGTATAAGCATCGATTTGTTTACGGCTGAGTGAAGCGCCGCCTGGGATACGTAGCGCTGCAACGCGGCCTTTAGAGTCGTTCGCAGGCCCGGCAAATACTTTAAAATCAACGTCTTTCATTAGGTCTGCAACGTCAACCAGCTTTAATGGAATACGCAAGTCAGGCTTGTCTGAGGCATAATCACGCATTGCTTCGGCATAAGTCATGCGTGGGAAGTCTTCAAACTCGACATCAAGCATGGTCTTAAATAAATGCTTAATTAGACCTTCGTTGATGTTCATGATCTCTTCTTCGTTTAAGAAAGAAGTCTCGATATCTACTTGGGTAAATTCAGGCTGACGGTCAGCACGTAAGTCTTCATCACGAAAGCATTTGGCGATTTGATAATAGCGGTCAAAGCCTGACACCATGAGCAATTGCTTAAATAACTGTGGCGACTGCGGTAGGGCAAAGAAGTTACCAGGACGGGTACGTGAAGGCACCAGATAGTCACGTGCACCTTCAGGGGTTGCACGAGTCAAGATAGGGGTTTCAACGTCCAAGAAACCATGATCGTCAAGGTAGCGGCGAATCGCTGAGGTGGCTTTAGCGCGAAATACCATACGCTCTTGCATTTGCGGGCGACGCATATCAAGATAACGATACTTAAGACGTAAATCTTCTGATACGGTGGTGTTTTCGTCATTCAATGGGAATGGCGGGGTTTCAGATTTTGCTAATACTTCAATCTCTTTGCCCAATAGCTCAATCTGACCACTGGTCATATTGTTGTTTTCTGTACCTTCATAACGGCGGCGTACGCGGCCAGTGATTTTTAGCACGTATTCAGGACGTACTGCATCGGCAGTAGCGAACGCTTCTGGGGTGTCAGGATCGACCACCACCTGTAAGATACCCGCGCGGTCACGCATGTCTAAAAAAATCACGCCACCATGATCGCGACGACGATGTACCCAGCCTACGATGCTGATAGTTTGTTCTAACAGGCTCTCAGTGACAGCGCCACAATATTCGTCTCGGTATTTGCTATGCACCGCCATTTCGCTCTCTGTTGTAATGCTCTGCGTCATAATATTAGTTATCCAGTTATCAGCCCAATTCAAAGTACAATAATGCAGCCATCGCTATATGATTTCAACCATCACTATTCTTGCTTAGCCCAGCACAAACTATGATGACTGTTATAGCCACATAGTAAGACTGTCATGGTTTATCGATTAAAATTATTGGTTCAGGCGCTGCTATCTCAATACATGTTGGATTCATGTCATCAAAAAATAGCAAATAAAACGCGATCAAGACAAATCCTCATCGCGTTGGCTGCATAAAATAGATATAAGCGCATATTATGCCTAAAGTGCTTTTGTTATACAACTGTCCTTGCGCAATCCTAGTGCAATCAGTCTTTACTAATAACATAGCGTACCAATGTATAAAGCACTGTTATACTCGCAGCTTATAAAGTAACCATTAAAATCGTCGCCCTGCTTGAAAACCGTCTATAAAGTGCGCATATCAAGCTAACGCTAACCCTATTATCTTCATACTCTAGCCTCTTATTTAAGGAAAACGCTTCATGTTATTTCATCCTTCCAAAAACCCAGTAGAACTCAGAGTTATTCATCTAAATAAAAACCAAGAACAACGTCGCCAAGATTTGATGGAAGCGACACAAGGCAAAGCTGCATTAAAACAGCTTAAAAAGCGTATGGCCAAAAAAGCCAAGCAAGCTCTAAAGGATAAAGCCAAAGGTAAAAATAAAGGCCAACAGGTATTTGTGATCGACTTTGATGGCGATATCAAAGCGTCTGCTGTCAAGCATTTGCGTGAGGAGATCAGTACGCTGATAAGTACGGCTAACGAAGGCGATGAGGTCGTTGTACGTCTTGAATCTCCTGGCGGCTTGGTGCATGGGTATGGGCTTGCCGCAGCGCAGCTAGCACGGCTAAAAGATGCGGGTCTTAAGTTGACTGTATGTGTGGATAAAGTTGCCGCCAGTGGTGGTTATATGATGGCCTGTGTCGCTGACAATATAGTAGCAGCACCGTTCGCTGTGATCGGCTCAATCGGTGTGGTGTCACAACTGCCAAACTTTCATAAATGGCTCAAAAACCACGATGTTGATTATGAGATGTTTACCGCTGGTGATTACAAACGTACCGTAACAGTCTTTGGTGAAAACGATGCTAAAGACCGTGCCAAATACCAAGAAGAGCTTGAGCAAACGCATGAGCTGTTTAAGCATTTTGTCAATCGTTACCGTTCAGTACTAGATTTAGATAAAGTGGCGACTGGTGAGCATTGGTATGGCGAAGACGCGCTACATCTCAATCTGGTTGACAAGCTGCAAACCTCAGATAGCTATCTTTTAGAGCTGATGGCTAATAATGAAGTCTATGCACTGCATTCACGCCAAAAGCCAACTTTGGCAGAAAAGTTAGGACTGTCGCAGGCGGCAGAAGCGACTTTGAGCATGGCTGCTGACAAGCTTCCTGATGCCTTGATGCGCTTTGATTTCAATAGTCGTTTAAATATTTTAAAATAAAATATTAGCGGTTTTATGAAAGTATAAAGCATAAAATTACTGCTAAAATCATCTATTGATCTAGCAAATTCATTTAGTAAATATAAAGGTGTGGCCTAGTCGGTCGCGCCTTTTTTACTGTTTATTGATAATGGCTATGTTATAAATGTAGCAGACGAAAAATAGTAAACGTACGTACACTGTACGAGTGAAATCGAGTTTTATTAAGAAACCCAACAAGGAAGAGGATAATAATCATGTCTACAGACACCGCTACCGTTATGTTCACTGCTACATCACAGGGTCAAGCTATGTATGAGCAGGTTAAAGAGTTTATTACCACTCAAATTGAGCCGATAGAAGCGCAGTTTTGGCAAGATTGCCACGAGCAAAACCCCGATGGTAATTGGAAAAACTGGCAATGGCCGGAAAAATACGAAAGTCTACGTAAGCAGGCACGTGAAGCTGGATTATGGAATTTGTTTCTACCTGATGATACCTTAGGCGCTGGATTATCTGTCACTGACTATGCTCCAATTGCAGAGTTGACAGGACGCAGCTTATTGGCTCCTTATGTTTTCAACTGCAATGCGCCAGATAGTGGCAATATGGAGCTGCTATGGCGTTATGGTTCTGAGGAGCAGCAAGACGAGTGGCTCACACCATTGTTAGAAGGTAAAACCCGCTCGGTATTTTGTATGACCGAGCCTGACGTGGCGTCAAGTGATGCGACCAATATGCAAGCGACGGCAGTGGTAGAAGGTGACGAAATTGTCATTAATGGTAGCAAATGGTGGTCGTCAGGTCTGGGTGATCCTGCAGTTGATGTATTAATCGTAATGGCTTATACCCCTGATGAGACTAAAGACCGTCATCATCAACACTCTATGGTACTAGTACCAGCGAAAACCGCTGGCGTCAATATTGAGCGTATGCTAAAAGTGTTCGGTGATTATGATGCGCCTCATGGTCACGGAGAAGTTAGCTTCGATAATGTGCGCGTGCCGGTCAGTCACTTTATTGGTGGCCCAGGTATGGGTTTTGAGATTGCTCAAGGTCGCTTAGGACCAGGTCGCATTCATCACTGTATGCGCTGTATTGGTGCAGCGGAGAAGTCTTTAGAATTGGCAGTGAAACGCGGTATGGAACGTACTGCCTTTGGTCAGCCACTATTGCAACTAGGTGGTAACCTCGAACGTGTTAGCGAGGCACGTATCAAAATCGATCAAGCACGTCTGCTTACCTTATATGCTGCCCAAAAGATGGACGCGCAGGGGACTAAAGCTGCATTGACAGAGATATCAGCCATCAAAGTTGTGGCGCCAACGGTATTGCAAGAAGTAGTCGATATGGCGATTCAGATTCATGGTGGTATGGGCGTTTGCCAAGATACGATGTTGCCCAGCTTTTTTGCGCAAGCTCGCGCGCTGCGCTTAGCTGATGGTCCTGATGAAGTGCATAAAACCATGATTGCCAAATTAGAATTAAAGCGTCATGGGTTTCGACTCAAACACTAAATAGTAGTTTGTGAGTCATTAAAATAGCCTAAGCAGAAATAATTTCAATTTAAGAACAATGAATGACTGATTCTGAGACATTTTCTTGGAAAGATTTAAGCTTAAATGTCGGTCTTTTTAAAAATATGAAAATATCAGTATTAACAAGTGGTTAAGCGACCACAGGATAAGGAATATCACATGGCTACAGATAACAATAATATGGCAGTTAATAATAAGGTGTTAGACAAGGGCGGCGACGTTCGAACAGGCGAAGAGCTAGATGCTCAAGCTGTCAGCGCGTGGCTGCGTGAACAGAATGTTGACATAAGTGGTGAGCCTACGGTCACGCAGTTCTCAGGCGGTGCGTCAAACTGGACCTACCGTTTACAATACGGCGATGAGGACAAAGGTCAAGATCTCATCTTACGCCGTCCGCCCAAAGGCACCAAAGCCAAATCAGCCCATGATATGGTGCGTGAATATACGGTACAAAATGCGCTAATGGATGCTTATCCGTATGTACCAAAGATGGTAGCGTTATGTACTGATGAGTCTGTCATCGGTGCCGACTTTTATGTCATGGAGCGCATGGAAGGCATTATTCCGCGCGCCAACTTACCAAAAGAGATTGATTTAGATGAGGCGCAGACACGTGAATTATGTACCAATGTGATTGATGCACTGATTGAGCTGCATCAAGTTGATTATCAAGACCATCCTGATTTAGTGGCACTAGGTCGCGGTGCAGGCTATTGTGAGCGGCAAGTCAGTGGCTGGGATAAGCGTTATGTAAAAGCTAAAACGCCAAATGTGCCAAGTTTTGCGCTCGTACGTCAATGGCTCGGAAAACATACGCCTGCCGACAGCACTACTTGTGTCATTCATAATGATTGGCGTTTTGACAATGTTATCTTAGATGCCGCTGATCCTACCAAGGTTATTGGGGTATTAGATTGGGAGATGGCTACTTTAGGGGATCCATTGATGGATTTAGGCAGCGCATTGGCCTATTGGATTGAGGCAGATGACAATATTATTATGCAGCAATCACGCCGTCAGCCGACTCATTTAAAAGGCATGATGACACGTGATGAAGTGGTGGAGTATTATCTTGAGCGTACGGGTCTACAGATAGATAACTGGACGTTTTATGAAGTATTTGGGCTATTTCGCTTGGCGGGTATCGTACAACAAATCTATTATCGCTATTATAATAAACAAACTACCAATCCTGCTTTTAAAAACTTTTGGATTATCGTCCATGTCCTGCATGCCAAATGCCTAAAGCTGATTGCAAAGTATGAAGGTGATGCGTTATTTACGACTCGGGTACAGCCGCATCTGCAAGATATGGGCGTCGATGCTGGAATGGTTGAGCAGCTACCAAGTCCCGTACAAAACGTCATCAAAGGTATATTGCCAAAAGGCTATTTTGATCAAAAAACTAACTCATCTGAAAAATAAAACTTTAGAATATAATAAAAGGTAATAGGGTTATGACAACTATTCTCTTGGCACGTCATGGTCAAGCATCGTTCGGACAAGAAAATTACGATCAGCTCTCAGAGTTGGGTAGTACGCAGGCGCGCTTGCTTGGTCAGCATTATGCGACCACACAGCGCCGTATTGATGCGATATTTACAGGCAGCCTATCGCGGCAACAGGATTCTGCACGCTATTTTTGGGAGGCCTATCAACCTTCTATAGCTGCTAGCAATGTGACACCTGCACTAGATCTGTCCGCGCCTGATAGCTATGTGATCGATACGTTTAATGAGTTTAACCATAAGGACGTCTTTATTAAGTCTGACCCAGCTTTTACGACTCAAGAGGCGATCGCCGAAGAGCTTGCCAAGTCCGACACACCAAAGGCTTATTTAGCTGAATTGTTTAATCTTGCAATGCAGCGCTGGCATGCAGGCGATAATGACTCAGACTATCTGGAAAGTTGGCCGCAATTTAATTTACGTGCGCAGCAAGCGCTTGAGCATGTACACACACAAGCTGCGCAATTGAGTCATTTGGGGCGTAATAGTACTATATTAGTGTTTACCTCAGGCGGCGTCATCGCTGCTATTACCGCGCATTTATTGCAGCAAGGTAGCCAGACGGCCTATCAATTAAACAGAAGTCTTGTTAATACAGGCGTGACTTCCATTACGGTAAAAGAGCAAGTGCCGCGTTTATTGTCTTTGAACGAATACAGTCATTTATTTACTGATGGTAAGCGCTACGTCACTTGGCGCTAGTAGTCTTTGTTATTGCTTTTGATACACAACCGACACCCATCTGCTCAGACATATCTACTATAATAGGTGGGTTTTGAAAACATGCTTTTAGATTTATATTAATGCACTGATAGATAAAGGACTGCTTATGCAAAATAAATTAATGAGCCTAGTAACGCAAACGGCTAAGCAAGGCAAGAATCAGGCATTAAGTGCCCTTCAACCGGCACGCTACCTAAAAGGTTTGACCAAGTCTCAAGTTGGAAAAGGCAAAACTGTCTTGATTACAGGGGCCAGCTCAGGTCTTGGCGAAGGCATGGCGCGGTTGTTTGCAAAGCTGGGCTACAATTTAGCCATTTGTGCGCGCCGCACTGATCGTCTAGACCAGCTAAAGACTGAACTGACGAAACTATATCCTGAGATAAGTATTGCGTATCGTGTTTTAGACGTCACCGATTATGATGCGATATTTGAAGTATTTGATGCTTTCGCTGAAGACTTTGGTCATATCGATCGGGTAGTCGTCAACGCTGGGGTAGGTGAAAGTCGCCGTATTGGTAAAGGTCGTTTTGAGACCAATCGCCGTACTGCTGAGATAAACTTTGTTTCTGCATTGGCACAGTGTGAAGCGGCAATGAAAATATTTCGTGCGCAAAATAGTGGTCATCTAGTAGTAATATCAAGTATGTCGGCGATGCGCGGTTTACCCAAGCATATGACTACTTATGGGGCGAGTAAGGCGGGCTTAGCTTACTTAGCAGAAGGTATTCGAGCCGATATGCTATTAGAGAAACTACCAATCAAAGTGTCTACTATTTATCCAGGTTATATCCGTACTGAGATTAATACTAACGCCAAGCCTTTACCATTTGAAGTCGATTCAGATACTGGTACTAAAGCTATGGTTGCTGCCATTGAATCAGGGGTTGCAGAAGCGTGTGTACCAAGCATGCCATGGTCAATTGTAGGACAAGCGATGAAACATTTGCCACTTAATGTAGTCAATAAAATCAGCTAATCAATGAACCAACCCTTATCTATAGTCGATTCTAAATAAAACAGATACATTATATGTAAACTTGGAACTGGTATAAATTTTCTGGCTTGCTGTGCCTGCGCCGCTCGATGCTGCGTAAAATTCATCTCAGTCCCACTGTGTCGTTTTTATGCTGAACTCACTATATATAGCAAAAAACCCTCTATATTAACGTATAGAGGGTTTTTTATTAGTTTTGCATTTTATACTATTTTACAGATTTTTAGTCTAACCTTGAAAAATATGCAACATTACTTACGTTGTTTGGAATAGCCTAAGCATTATCTAATAAATGCTTTTCACGTAATTTCTGACGTAATACTTTGCCAACGTTACTTTTTGGTAGTTCACTAACAAACTCAATATGGCGCGGGCATTTATAACCAGTCAAGTTATCTAACGCAAAATCTTTAACCACATCTGCGGTGACGTTGCTGTCTGCTGGTACGATATAAATTTTGACAGCTTCGCCTTGGCGTTCATCATCGATACCAATTACCGCACAGTCGACAATACCATCACAATCAAGCATAACCGACTCAATTTCATTGGGGAACACATTGAAACCTGAGACCAAAATCATGTCTTTTTTGCGATCGAGCAAAGTAAAATAGCCTTTTTCGTCCATACTGACGATATCACCAGTACGAAAGTAGCCGTCCTTAGTAAAACTTTCATGATTATCGTGATTGAAATAACCAGAGGTCACATTAGGGCCTTTGATACACATCTCACCTACCTGATGCACACCAACACGTCGATCTTGGTCGTTGATCACAATAATGTCAACACCAGGACCTGGAACGCCAATCGTCCCATTAAATTTACGATCTGTCACTACGTTAGCTGTACCTACAGCGACGCCTTCTGTCATGCCCCAACCTTCGATCATTGCACAGCCTGTGGTTTCCAGCCAGCGAGCTGCTGTTTGTTCAGTCGCTGCCATCCCGCCTGCTTGTGTAATACGTAATGAGCTAAAATCTAACTGTTTAAAGTTCGGCTGATCGAGCAATCCTTTAAATAAAGTATTGACTGCAGGAAAGATGTGGAAGGGCTGCTTTGATAAGGTTTTTATAAACCCTGGCATATCGCGTGGGTTAGGTATTAAGATAAAGGTATAACCTGAACGCATACCTAGTAGGCTGAGCATAAAGGCAAAAATATGATAAAGCGGCAAAGCCATAACCATATTGATATATGCCTCATTCATATTTGAGGTGACAGGTCGGTACCAAGCTTCTGACTGTAGGGCAGCTGCGATGATGTTGCGCTGAGTCAATACTGCTCCTTTTGATAGGCCTGTCGTACCACCAGTATATTGTAAAATGGCTTTTTGCTCTGATGCCATTGTTGGGGCTTGAAATGGTAACGCTTTACCTTTTTTGAGGACATCAGGGAATTTGGTTACTTCATGCTTAGGATCGTTAAGCTTATATTTGGGGACTAAGCGTTTGACTTGTCGAATAACGGTGTTGACCAACATTCCTTTTAGACCCATCATATCGCCCATCTTTGATAGGACAATACGATTTATAGAAGTCTCATCAACTACTTGTTCAAGCGCTTGAGCAAAGTTATCAACGATAAATATGATTTTAGCGCCTGAATCATTTAGTTGATGGCGTAATTCGCGTCCAGTATATAAGGGATTGATAGGGGTGCAAACATAGCCTGCGCGCAAAATACCGATCATAATTGGCAAATACTGTGGCACGTTTGGCATCATTAGCGCCACAAGACTACCTTTTGGTAGTCCTTGCGCTTGCAACCATGCAGCAACGGCCAATGATGCTTTATCGACATCATCATAAGTATGAGTGACGCCCATGCAAATGCTCATAGGATGCATGCGATACCGATTAAAGCACTCCTCATACAGCTCTATTAAGTTGCCATATTTATCAGGATCAATCGTTTTGGGTACGGTACTAGGGTAATGATCTAGCCAAGGTTTGTTCTCTGTCATTGTTAGCGTCCTTAAAGTGTATTGATTGCTATAGGGAGAGGGCTTAGAAGAGAGCAGTTCTATCTCCATCAACAATACAAATTAACGCCATCGCGACCAATATGGCGCTGAATGCGATAATATCCTTATTAATTGACAGGCTGCTAAGATACTTTAGTCGTTATATAACCTAGGCTTAATTTGGAAAATTTGTCCTGTAAAGATTCGCTAAGTAGATTCGACTATAAAATAAACTTGGTCTCTAAAGAAAAATACAACCAAGACTTATTCCATTACCAATTTGAGCAATGAAATAATATAGTTGTATAATTTAACCTTAGAGTAACATAGCTGTAATTGATATTTATATTGGGGTATTAATACTGAAGGGTATATAAAAATAGTAGACAAATGTACTAATATATGGTGCAGGATAAAGGAAGGTCCGAGTCTATTGTAAGTTTGGTTTTGACCTTCGTAAGTCATGTTTGAGACGTTACAGGCTTATTAACTCTATTAGGTAGTTTTTCACTGCTCGGATTCACTACTGTAGAGCGCTTACTCTATACCCAAATATTCTTAAAGATCAGCAAGAGTTTTTGTCAATAACCATGTACAAATGTTATTGGTCAGTAGTATGGTGTGCTATGGCTTGTTGAATACTGTCGTGAAGGTTTTTTGGCACTCGTATCGGCCGTATTGGTGCAGCACTAGCCACTATGTCTGATGTATCAGCACTATCGGCTGGCTCTGGTGTTGTCTGATTTTGCACGCAAGCAATCACAATCTTGGCGCTACTTAATAAGGTTTTAGCCGAAGGGTAGTGGTTTTCATTTGCGTCCTGTGGCGCATGGCGATGAATACTTTGATAGAATACAATGCTAGCAGGTTTTAGTTCAACTCGATCGATATGTACCTTAATGACTTCATCTAAAAATATTGCTTTTTTGTACTGTAGCTGTGCTTGACTCACTACAAAGTGCTGGATTTGACCATCATCAGCATGCATAAAATAGCCGTTTAGACCAAGCTGACTAAACCAGTCGCGGCGACAATTTTCAAAAAACACCAGATGGTTGGCGTGGTAGACTATACCGCCAGCATCAGTATGGTTGATATATACGCGGTAATCGGTAGAGAATAAAGGTGATATTGTAGGATTTGATGGCGTTGTCGTCATAATTTGGCTCACATCGTTTGGCTAAAAAAGTAGCTCAGTAAAATTATGTCAATGTTTATAAATATATATAAGATAAACATGATTAGAAGAAAAATATGCCGCTACTTGTTGTGTCATAACGGTCAGTAAAGTAAGTTTTCTACTGTATCTTAAGATTTGAAGACACGCAATAAAAAGGTCGACTTAGCGCTTTTTATTGCTATTTATCGTCCTTTTACATTCCAGAATTTAGCAGAATAATTTATAAATCATGAACAAACTTGAACCCGTTAATATAGGATATCGCATGACCCGTTTTGTTAGTTTTAATATCAATGGTATTCGCGCTCGTCAACATCAGCTTGAGGCGGTGCGAGAAGTAATCGACCCTGATGTCATGGGGTTACAAGAAACGAAGGTTCATGATGACCAGTTCCCCCTTGAAAATGTAGAGAGCCTTGGTTATCACGTTGAGTATTTTGGACAAAAAGGACATTATGGGGTAGCGCTATTATCCAAGGTTGCACCAATATTTGTACAAAAAGGTTTTCCTGATGAAGATGAGGAAGCGCAAAAACGCTTTATTCACGCACGTTATGAGCTGCAAGGCCATGAAATTGATGTGCTTAATGGCTATTTCCCACAAGGGGAGAGTGAAGATCATCCGACTAAGTTTCCAATGAAGCGCGCTTACTATGCAGATTTAATGGCTTATATTGATACGTTAAAAGCAGAAGGTCGTTCGCTTATTATAATGGGTGATATGAATATTGCGCCAGAAGATATCGATATCGGAATTGGTGAAGCCAATGCTAAACGCTGGCTTAAAAATAGAAAAACTTCGTTTTTGCCAGAAGAGCGCGAGTGGTATGCAGACTTAATGTCACGAGAGTTGATTGATACCTATCGTCTTCATTATCCAGAAAGCACTGAATTATATAGCTGGTTTGACTATCGCAGTCGCGGCTTCAATGATGATCCAAAGCGTGGCCTACGTATCGATCATATTTTATGTACCACTGATTTGACTGATCGTTGTGTGGGTGCTGGTATTAGCTATGAGCTACGTGCCATGGAAAAACCCTCTGATCACGCGCCTATTTGGTCAGCGTTTGACTTGAGTCAAGATTAGAGGGTGCGTAAAAGTAATATTGATGAATGAATCTCAACTAAATGTATATTTAGTAAACAACTCTAAAAATTAATTGGTAAGGATTGAGCTATGGCTGTCGGAAACGTTGCAGTACCCAATACTATTTATCCTATTGACGGTATCAAATTAAGTGCTACCGCAGCAGGCGTGCGCTATAAAGACCGCGACGATTTAGTGGTCATCGAAATTGCTGAGACTGCGACTAGCGCAGTTGTAACTACTAAAAATACATTTTGTGCCGCACCTGTACGTGTATTGCGAGAGCACTTTGCTAAGGCCAGTCCACGTTATTTAGTGACCAATACAGGTAATGCCAATGCGGGTACAGGTGCTGATGGTAAGCGCCGCGCAGAAGAGATTTGCGTGGCTTTAGCGAGTAAGGCTGGCGTAGACACCAGTGCGGTGCTGCCGTTCTCTACTGGTGTGATAGGTGAGCCGCTAAATAGTGAAGCGGTCATAGCGGGGTTAGATAAGGCTTTAGACAGCTTAAAAGCAGATAACTGGTTGGCAGCGGCTAATGGGATTCGGACGACTGATACTATTCCTAAGCTTGCAAGCCAAAAAGTGGATATTGCAGATACGAGCTATCATATCACTGGTATATCTAAAGGCTCAGGCATGATCCGCCCTAATATGGCGACCATGCTGGGTTATGTGGCGACTGATGCCAATATTGCAGCTGACCTATTGCAAGAGATGCTGGTTGCTATTAATGAGCAGTCTTTTAACCGTATTACCGTCGATGGCGATACCTCAACCAATGACTGCTGCGTATTGATAGCGACAGGGGCTGCCAGTACCGATGTAATCGATAGTCCTGAGCATCCACATTATCAGTCGCTACTTACTGCCCTAACTGATGTGTTCGTGCGTCTGGCCCAATTAATTGTACGCGACGGTGAGGGTGCAACAAAGTTTATGACCGTAAAAGTCACCGGTGGTAAAACCACTCAAGAATGCTGCGATGTGGCTTATGCAGTTGCGCATTCACCATTGGTAAAGACAGCGTTTTTTGCAAGCGATGCTAATTGGGGCCGCATCTTAGCAGCAGTTGGTTATGCTGGTATCGAAGACTTAGACACTGAGCAAGTAGATGTGTATTTAGATGATGTTATGATCTGTCAAAACGGAGGGGTAGCACCAAATTATACCGAAGAGGCTGGCAAGACCGTTATGAGTCGCCCTGAAATTACTATTCATATTGACTTAGCGCGAGGTGATGCCAGCGACACTGTTTATACCTGTGATCTATCTTATGATTATGTCAAAATTAATGCAGATTATCGTAGCTAAATAGGCGTTGTATTAATTTCTATTCAATCCCTATGATTAATAGTTTTTGGCTTATAATATAAAAATTCGATAAGGTGTGAGTACGTTTGAATAACACCAGTTGCAAATACTGACGTTACGTTACAAACCAGTTATAGAGACAAAGCTTATTCAAGACCTATACTAATTGCAGTACAACAATAAGTAGTACTGCTTTTGTTTGGGCATTATATCTAGTCCTTATAGAAGTGTACTTATTATTAATGTTTATATCTTGAAGTGATGTGTTATTTATAAGGCTCTACAAGAGCCATAAATAGACTAACAATATTTAATGAATAAGATATGAGCTATTTAACGATAATTGATTGAGGGTATAAAAATGAAAAAATTAGCAATTGCAGCATTTGCAGCCACTTTTGCATTAGCAGGTTGTTCTACGATGGGTCTAGACGATGAGCGTACCATGGTAGTAGAGGGTCAAGCAGTAAACGTTAAAGTTGTGAATATTCCAAGCTTTGAAGTAGAAGTTGCCCCGCGCAAAGCACTTTGTGAGCGTATGGATACTACTGGAAATACAGTTGAAACACAGTGTTTACAATACCGCCAAAGCTATCAAAAGAATTACAACACGTTGAACGGTAGCATCCAAGGCTTTACCTATGAGCCAAACTATCGCTACATGTTAGATGTGCGTCAAGAAGCAATTGCTGATACTGAAACTGGTGTGGTTAAGCCTGTTTGGATCTTAAACGACGTTATCTCAAAAACTGCTGAATAATATTTTTTATTACAATTACTAAGTAGTTAGTAAGAACGCCAAAAAAAGCCTCTAAGTTATTAGAGGCTTTTTTATGGTAGTTATTAACTTTATATTCTTAAATCATAGTTTTAGCACTGGCTATAGTTGACGCTAACACCATGGGTAGCGGTAGGTATGCGATTATCTGCATAAACGGCAAGACCACCACGTGCGGTCTCTTTATATTTGTCCGACATATCAGCACCAGTTTGTTTCATGGTCTCAATTGCCTTATCTAATGAAACAAAATGCTGACCATTGCCTCGGCAGGCAAGACGAGCGGCGTTGATTGCTTTTACTGCGCCCATAGCATTACGTTCAATACAAGGTACTTGTACGAGGCCGCCAACAGGATCACAGGTAAGACCTAGATTATGCTCAATGCCGATCTCAGCTGCGTTGAGACATTTGGCAGGATCGCCGCCCATAATCTCTGCTAATGCAGATGCAGCCATCGCACAAGCAGAGCCGACTTCACCTTGGCAGCCAACTTCAGCACCAGAGATTGACGCATTTTGTTTGATTAAGCTACCGATTGCCGTGGCATTTAACAAGAATTTGTGAGCACCTGCTTGACTGTAGTTCGATAAAAAGTCGCGATAATAGCACATAACTGCAGGGATAATACCAGCAGCACCATTGGTTGGAGCAGTGACGACATTACCCCCATTTGCATTTTCTTCATTGACGGCAAGGGCATATAAATCAACCCAATCCATTGCAGCAAGCTTATCGGTTTTTGCAATAGGTTTGTCTTTTTCAGCACATAGCTGCAGATACAACGCTTGAGCACGGCGTTTGACGTCCAGACCACCTGGTAAAATGCCACTGTTCTGACAACCTTGTTCGACACAGTTTTGCATTACCCCCCAAATAGAATCTAGATAGGCAAAAATCTCTTCTTTATCACGATAATGGCATTCGTTTGCCAATACCAACTCGCTCACACTTAACTTGTGCTGACGACACTGCTCAAGTAGCTCAGCTGCAGTATTGAAAGGATAAGGGACTATATCGATCGTTGGCGTACCATGATCTTCATCTGGATTATGTGCATCATCGTCATTAATAACGAAGCCACCACCGACTGAGTAATAAGTTTGCTGATAATGAGTGTCGTCTGCCAATAGGGCACGAATGGTCAGCGCATTAGGATGATAAGGGAGAACAGTATCGTCATACCAGTAGATATCATGCTCTGTATCAAAGTCGATAACATGATGACCTGATACATTCATTTTTTTATCTGAAAAGATAGGTGTGAGGTATTGGCTGGTCAGTCGTGTGTCGATGGTACTTGGCGTATGACCAAGTAAACCTAATAGAATAGCTGTATCAGTTGCATGCCCTTCACCCGTTGCAGCGAGTGAGCCGTATAGTTCAATCTCTAATTTTGTGATGTCTGTTAGCTCGAATTGTTTACTCAAAGAAGTCAAAAATAAGTTAGCGGCTACCATAGGCCCTACAGTATGTGAGCTTGAAGGACCAATACCAATTTTAAATAGATCAAATACACTAATCATAATAAATTACCAAAAAATAAAAGTGAGTAAATAGGGTTGTTATCGTAGCTAACTTATTAATAAAAACGACTTTATCGCTTAATCAATATCGCAAACATCACGAGCGTGCCTAATTACAGTAAAGAGTAGCCATTGCTAAACAATGAATTTGTAGCATCATCTATATAAGCGCTTAAACTCGGTAGTACGGATGATGGAAGAATAATAGCTTTTGTTTATTATAGATTTCCGTTATGATGCTTGGCGTTGATGCCTATGTAACATCCTGTAAGCTGTTGCTGTTGTAAGGCATACTGGGTCAAAATCCGCCAAAGCGACGGATTTAGTAGAACATATCTTGCATCAGACATCTAGTAAAATGTACCAAATTTGTATAAACAACCACCATTTGTTAAGTATACCAGTGTTGCAGGTTAAGCTAAATAAATATTGTTAGATGAAGTCAGCAATATGGTGAGATATACTAAATAGGATGGTGCTTGCGTCATTAACTCTTTATTTATCCTTTTTAGCTATTATTTTCGGCCACATAGGACACGCGCATGGTAACTCCTCCAGAAGACCCCGCCAAGACACAGCATTCATCTCACTCAGAAAATAGCGCCAAAACTCAAACCCCTCCAACGGCATTAGAAGCAGCAGGTATCAGTCTAGCTACAATGCAACTTGCCAATAACCCAGACTTTGAAAATGGACGCTGGTTCCCCACATGGCGACCTTATCGTGGGGATCTTGACCACAATCCTGTCGGTATCAATGAATATCTACCCGCTTCTAAAAGTATTTTACTTGGTGTTCAGCATACCTTTGCTATGTTTGGTGCCACCGTCCTTGCACCGCTATTAATGGGTTTTGATCCTAACTTGGCTATTTTGATGTCAGGTATCTGTACGGTGATGTTTTTTATGATTACCGGCGGTCGTATGCCCAGCTATCTTGGCTCAAGCTTTGCCTTTATTGGCCCTGTCATTGCTGTGACAGCTTATGCTGGCGTAGGCTTTAATACCAATTTAGATGTCGCTTTAGGCGGCATTATGGCCTGCGGGATTATTTATGCGCTAATAGGCTTGTTAGTAATGAAAACTGGCACAGGCTGGATTGAGCGTTTAATGCCGCCTATTGTGACTGGTGCTATTGTCATGATTATCGGTCTTAATCTAGCACCAGTTACTATTCAAGGGGTGTCGGCCAATCAGTTTGACGCATGGATGGCAGCATTAACTGTGCTACTAATCAGTAGTGTGGCAGTGTTTACTCGCGGTATGCTAAGACGTTTGCTGTTATTAGTGGGTTTGATATTATCCTACATCGCCTACTATGTTATGACTAACTTATTGGGTTTTGGCACAGCGATTGATTTTACAAGTGTGGCTGCTGCCTCATGGTTTGGGCTACCAGGTATACATGCGCCGCGTTTTGAGATGAGTGCTATTATCTTGATAGCGCCTGTGGCTTTTATTCTCGTTGCCGAAAATCTTGGACACTTTAAAGCAGTAGAAGGAATGACCAAATCACGCGTTACGCCTTATATGGGCCGTGCATTTTTAGCTGACGGTGTGGCGACGACGTTTTCAGCGGGGTTTGGTGGTACTGGGGTGACGACTTATGCTGAAAACATCGGTGTGATGGCGGTAACCAAGGTCTATAGTACAACTATCTTTGTCATAGCAGGTTTGGTTGCTATTTTACTAGGATTGTCGCCAAAGTTTGGCGCTATTATTCAGACGATTCCTCCAGCATTATTGGGCGGTGCCTCTATTGTCGTTTTTGGCTTGATTGCTATTGCTGGGGTGAAGATATGGATAGACAGTCACATTGATTTTAGCAAAAACAGCAATCTTATCATTGCTGCCGTTACGGTGATTATGGGTACGGGGAACTTTAGCTTACATCTAGGAGGTTTTGACTTAGGTGGTATCGGTACAGCAACTCTGACCGCTATCATACTAAACGCTTTGTTTAATAGTCAAAAAGAGTAGAGTATTATATTTAGGTATTCTTATACCTAACAATAGTTATTGTAATGATGAACAGCCTTTACTAGTATTTACGTCTATAAAACCTTGAAAAAAATCGATAACGACGCAGCGCGCCTGGCTTGGGTTTGATTGAGCCTAAATATATGGCAAACATAGTCAGTAGCGCGCCGCTCCATTGTAAAGTATTGATAGGTTTGTCCAGCCAGCTATAATCGATAATTAGCGCTGCAACTGGCTCAGTTAATAAAAGCAGTCCTGTTAGTGCCAATGATAATTTAGGTATAGAATAGGCAATTAACCCCCATGCCACACATTGCATCACCGCGCCATAGACCAGCACCCAACCAACCTCAGACAACGTATTAGGCATTATATTGCCCGTATCTAAAACGAGCATTGGCACGATCATAGCGAGCACCCCGCCAATACTAATCAGTTGCATCAATACAAAGATCGGGGTCGGTTCTGTATCATGAGTCTTACGAATAAAAGTCATAGACGCAGCCAACATCCCTCCTGACACAATGCCAGCAATAAAACCCCAAGTCGCGTTAGTGTTATGCGCAAACTCAGGGCTACCAATCATTGCCACGCCCAACATCGCTAGGCACAGACTGAGTAGCTGTAAGGCAGACTGACGCTCATTAAAGTATAAAAACCCGATAGCCGCCAAAAAGAAAATCTGTAAACTGTTGAGTAAGGTTGAGATGCCAGGGCCAACGGCATAGATACTCTCATGCCAAAGCGCTAAATCCAATCCTAAAAATACGCCCGATAATAAACCGTAGATGATGGCACGCCTTGAATGCGGCATCCTTTGTCCAGTCAACTTTGCCAATATTGCAAATATAACGCCTGAAATAGCAAGGCGCCAAAAGGCCATTGCCCAACCGCCAATATCGACATGGGCGACAATTAGGCTTCCTAAGCCAAAAATAATACAACCAATCGTTAAACCAATCGTTGCAGAATATGAAGAGGCAACCGCCATAAATTATCCTTATACCACAATCATGTGATCAGATAGGCAAATAAAAATAACGCTCAGACTATAGTGACTGTCGCAAAGAATTTTGAATCTACAAGGCAAAAAACAAGGTTAAAACATTGAGCTTATAGTGATGTTATAAGCGGCTTATACGTTTCTGGCGGCTTAAAAGTAGCTAAAAATGTACAATGACAAACGCTTCACTTTATTATACAAGGGGCATTAATATCTCTTGAGAACAACGGCGATATTTTTTTATAAATGCATCGCTTGTCTTAATACATGACAAATTTTTGACACATTATGCATATCAGGGTCACATTCTTACAAGACTAGTGTTGGTTAAATTGCTACTATTTGCTACTGTGATTACTTATAATCGTAAGTCTTAATCGCTTACTATTCTAGTCAGTTCTGCACGTCTTTTTTGCACTTCTTTTTGTACTTTTTATTGTTATTAATGCCTTTAACAACGATTACGGTAGGCATTGATACTTTTAAATTAGGTTTGACTATGTCTCAACACTCCATACTAAAATGGTCAACAGTTGCGCAAATGTTATCAAAGCGACAATCTGTACCATTATCAGCGCCCACTTTATCACTATTACAAGGCTCGCGACTATCTTTGATGGCTGGTATATTGTTAACTACCGTATTTTCAATGCCGACAGCCAACGCTGCTAGCTGCAAAATACCCAAAAGCTACTATAAAAACGTCTCTTGTACGTCCGCTAGTGGCCATTACTTAGCGATAACAGACTTTGGCGCACCAGTTGCATTGATTAATAGCAAAGGTAAAAGGGTCGTTGATCTGTCACGCTACCAAAAGGTGGATGCCAATAATATGGCAGGCGGATTATTGCCTGTATTGCGTCATGGCCGCGTCGGTTATATCAATATGCAAGGTCGTGAAGTGGTTCCTACCATATACGAGATGTTCAAGGGCAATGGAGGCTGGGCGCGTCCAGTGTCTGAGGGCCGTATCGTTGTCAAAAGAAACGGTGATTATGGCGTTATCGGCACTGGCAACCAGACAATCGTACCTTTTTCATCGACGATTACTGACATCGACGATTATCGAGGCGGAGTTGCTCGCATACGTAGAAACCAGTCTACAAGCTGGCTGGACAAAAATGGCAAAACCACCAGCGACCCCAATGCTAAAGAGGGTAACAGTGGGGCAATGTCTGCTACTGCTCAAACGCAGCAACCAAGACCCACACCTTTCACGACTTTGCAGCCTCATCAGCAAGATGGTCGTTGGGGTTTCGTTGATGATAAAAACGTCACTATGATTACTTATTCATTTGACGAAGTACGCTCATTTTCTGAAGGATTGGCTGCCGTGCGTCTGAATGATAAATGGGGGTTTGTAAATCTAGGGGGTGAGCTGGTTATACCATTTCGATTCGAGGATAGTGGCTTGATTGCTGATAATGAGAATAACAGTAATAAAGATACAAGCAATGTCGAAGATGAAAGCAGCGCTGAAGATACAAGTGCTAAAAAACCGACTGCGTTTATATTTAAAGATAACAAAGCGTGGGTAGGCAATCTAAAAGATGGTAGTAAGATTTGTATTGATAAAAAAGGTGATAACGTCAGCTGTGAGTAGTCATATATGGATGAAACACTGCTAAAAAAAGGCTAGAAAACACATACTATTTGTGCTTTCTAGCCTTTTTTAGGATTAATAGAGTAGCGTGTTAAAAACCATTCAATCTAAGCTGTTTAATTTAATAGATGATTGCGTATTAAATCAACAAGATAAGGTTGATAGTACGCTGGAATATCATGTGCCATGCCCTCAATTAAATGGAATTTCGCATTTGGAATGGTCTTAGCCACTACGCGACCTTGCGAAGCTGGCAGTAAACCATCTGCACTACCATGAATAACAATGGTTGGCGCTTTGACTTGCTTACTAAAGCGACTAATAGAGCCTGATGCTAAAATAGCATTTAACTGCTGCACCGTACCTAGCGGGTGGAAGTTACGTTGATAGCGAAGTTTGGCAATTTCGCGTACCGTTCGTACGTTAACATGACCGGGCGTCCCTACTGTTTTCATAAACCAGACACTATGGCGTACGATATCACGCTCAGAATGACTCTCAGGACGATTGATCAAGGTATATAACTGCTTGGGTTTGGGTGGCTTTAAAAAAGCACGATTGGTCGTGGTAAACATCAGCGCTAGACGCTCTACTAAACTTGGATAGCGCGCAGCAACGATCTGTGCAATCATACCGCCCATAGAAGCGCCGAGCAGATGTGTACTACCAAGATTCAAGGCCTTGATTAGGCGTACAGTATCTTCTGCCATATCGGTTAGGTTGTAAGCAACCTGTTGGCTCTTGTTGGACAGCCCCGTTTGCAAACGCAGCATCATCTTAAGCTGGCTTACACGTGGCAAACCCTCAAT
Organism: Psychrobacter sp. 1Y10; assembly: GCF_052259005.1. Classification (NCBI taxonomy): domain Bacteria; kingdom Pseudomonadati; phylum Pseudomonadota; class Gammaproteobacteria; order Moraxellales; family Moraxellaceae; genus Psychrobacter; species Psychrobacter sp. 1Y10. Next base: position 26,582 of record NZ_JBQQES010000004.1, read on the forward strand.
CTGAACTTTAGAAGACAGACCAATATCACGATTGTCAAAACGAATCACAAAAAAACCAGCATCAATCAGACGTTTTATAAAGTCATCTGGCCAAAACACCATTTGCGAGCCAAGACCCATTACCATAAGTAGGGGCGGATGAGTAGGATTCCCACCAGCTTCGACACATAGGTTAATACCATCACCGATATCAATCATGGCTTGATAAAGATGATCGCTCAGATCTGACGCTCGCCAGTTATGCTCACCAAGCGTTTCCCAAGCTGGTGTAGGGTAGCTGTATGCTGAATCAACAGGCATTGGAAAACTATCAGAAACATCAGGTAAGCCTGTTACCTCAGATTTGTCCCTAATTTGTGTGTCTATAGGCTTGTTTGAGCCAAAATAAGGGGTGGTGTCATCAGAATAATTCGAATTCGTCATGGGATATCCTAGTTAGCGTTCTGTAAATCTAGACTTCCATCATCTCAAAATCTAACTTACCAACACCGCATTCAGGACATGTCCAGTCATCAGGGATATCATCCCATTTAGTACCAGGAGCGATACCTTCTTCAGGGCAGCCGAGCTCCTCATCATAAATCCAACCACACACAATACATTCATAACGTTTCATACATAATCCTATCAATTGTTACTGGTTCTATCTTTATTAGCAGCCTGCAAAAGCGCCCGTAGTTTATCATATAACGACACTTTACGTGGTTAAGTTTACACTTGTATATTGAGATAAGTAAGCATTTATCAAGTTATAGATTACATTTTACTTGATGTAATTGACCTTATCTATCTGTGTTGGCTCATCAAAATAACAGTCATTGTGTTATGATGAGCGCCGCCAATTTAGGCATTACATGCATTTTTACTACTGTACATGATTTTAAATGAAGGGTGATTATGAGCGTTACTACCGCCGCTATACCAGTTGATAACAAATCCAAGCCATCTCATGTGCTGAATACTGACCATCCATTTTGGCAAATTATACGTACTGTACCTGACTTTCCAAAAGTCGGCATTGATTTTTATGATATTACGCCGTTACTGCGTAGTCATATTGATGAGGTTATCGATGCACTTTTGGCAGCATTACCTGATGGATTGATCGATGAAGTGGATTGTTTGGGGGCAGTGGAAGCACGCGGTTTTGTGTTTGCAAGCTTACTGGCAGGTCGATTGGGTAAAGGGATGATACTGCTACGCAAACCAGGCAAATTGCCACCACCAGTTGCTAATAAGGCTTATGCGCTAGAGTACGGCAAAGATACTCTAGAGATGCAAAATAACTTGCCACCTGAGCGCGTACTATTGGTTGATGATATTTTGGCGACCGGTGGCACGCTTACGACTGCTTATGAGCTATGTAGATCAGCTGAACATACGGTAGTAGGGGCTTTAGTATTGCTTGATCTAGTCGACTTACATGGTGAGTTTGCAGTGCCTGTTTACACAGTTTTGAAGGCTTAAATATCGCTGTTAAAATACGAAAAAAGCGCACCAACTTAATTGTTAGGGCGCTTTTTTATTAAATAAGGGCAGCTATATCATTTTGTATGAATTATTAGCGTAATGCTGCCAACGTCTGAGCCAGCTCGTCGCGTGCACCAATAAAACCATCAATGCCTTTAGGCAACAAATCTTGTGTGATTTTATCCTGTTGATACTCATGAATAAAAGCCTCATGAGTCAAGCTGACCTTTTTCATAGCATCCGCATCTGTAGCCATAGCAGATGAGAGTTGAGGCGTAACGCTTGTATCCATTGCAGCCAATTCATCAATAAGGTTTGGCGCAATGGTTAGCAAGTCACAACCTGCCAATGCAAGTATTTGCTCAACTGAGCGAAAACTTGCTCCCATCACTTGTGTGTCATAGCCATGCTGCTTATAGTATTGATAAATAAGCTTTACTGATTGTACGCCCATATCGTCAGAGACGGGGACGTTTTGACGGTTTTGTTGGCGTTTTTGCCAATCTAAAATACGACCGACAAAAGGTGAAATCAGGGTGACCCCTGCATCAGCGCAAGCGACGGCTTGATGTTGTCCAAATAATAACGTTAAGTTGCAATGGATGCCTTGAGTCTCAAGGTAGCGCGCCGCTTCAATCCCTTGCCAAGTAGCGGCCATTTTAATCAAGATACGCTCAGAGTTGATGCCTGCTTTTTGGTAAGCGTCCATAAACTCTAAAGCTTTATCAATAGTCGCTTGTGTGTCATAAGATAAGCGAGCATCAACCTCTGTAGATACGCGACCTTCGATCAACTCTAAAATATCGCAGCCAATTTGAATGGTAAGCGCGTCGATGACTGCGTCCACATTGCCTTGATGTTGGCTCATGGTTTCTAGCAGCAGCGTTTGATTGTCAGAGTTCATAAGTGCTTTGGTGATTAAGCTTGGATTGGTGGTCGCATCGATAGGTTTTAGTCGCGCAATAGCGGCAAGGTCGCCTGTATCTGCAACAATAGTGGTCATGGTGCTAAGTTGTTGTAATGCGCTCATCATATATCCTTATAAAAACAGTTAACGGTAGCCATTCGCCTAATAGCGGTATGACTCATATGAAACTGTAGCACAATTTGCTATGTAAATTTGCATGATAGTTTGGCTGGTACTGTTTTCCCAAGTATATATTCGGCAATCATAAAAAAGATGGCCCTTTATCATGATTTTGTGTCATTTAGTTTATTTACGCATGGGCACTGTGCAAGGTTTTTGCTATAGTAGAGGCGGTTGTTCGATTGGCTGTCAAGTTTTCCAACCGTTAACTTATAAAAAATAAGTTGTAAAGGTTAAATAATACGAACCGAATTATAAAAACTGAGCCATAAATAAGATAAAGATAAAACACCTTAAATATATTGGTGACATGCTAGATACGTTAGTATTTAAGGCTGTAGTGACACCTAACAGGAATAAAAAGGATAAGCGGTAATGAGTGAGCAGTCTTCAAAACAAAACACAAATCATCTAAATCCAACTGCCGCAAGTACAAGCGATACCGCGACCGATCAAGAGTTTTTGAACCAACTGCGCCACAGTATTGATGCGGTCGACACTGAAATACATACGCTAATAAACGACCGTGCCAAGCTTGCTCAACAAGTGGCAACTGTCAAAAAGGAGCATGTAGCAAAAAGTGGTTTTGCTGCTGAGCAAAATCCTATTTTTTATCGTCCAGAACGCGAAGCACAAGTGTTAAAAGCAGTCATGGAGCGTAATACTGGTCCAATCGCTGATGAAAAAATGGCACGTTTGTTCCGTGAGATCATGTCGGTTTGCTTGGATTTAGAAGCGCCGCAGCGTATTGCATTTTTAGGTCCAGTTGGTACCTTTACTCACGCTGCCGCCTTAAAGCATTTTGGTAAAGCTGCTGACACAGTACCGATGACGACCATCACTGATGTATTCCGTGAAGTTGAAGCTGGTACTGCTATGTATGGTGTTGTACCCGTTGAGAATTCTTCAGAAGGGGTGGTCAACCATACTTTGGATGGATTCTTATCTTCAACGTTGAAGATTATTGGGGAAGTTGAGTTACCCATTCATCAAAACTTTCTTGTTGCTGAACATACTAAGGTTGATAGCTTAAGCCGTATTTATTCACACCAGCAGTCCCTTGCCCAGTGCCGTCATTGGCTTGATGTTAATTTTCCTAATGTTGAGCGTGTGGCAGTATCGAGTAATGGTGAAGCGGCCCGTCGTCTTAAAAACGAGTGGCATTCAGCAGCTATCGCAGGTGATGTCGCCGCTGCAGAGTATGATCTACATAAGCTATATTCAAATATTGAAGACAATCCTAGTAATACCACGCGTTTTTTAATTGTTGGTCATGAGGCCATTGCGCCATCAGGACAAGACAAGACTTCTATTGTGGTCTCAGCTCATGACAAAGCAGGTGCCCTAATCGAAATCCTCAAGCCATTGTCATATCATGGTGTGTCGATGACCAGCATTGAGACTCGACCTGAACGCCCTAATAAATGGGCTTATGTCTTCTTTATTGATATGAATGGTCATATTCAAGATGTAAATGTGAGTGCAGCTATCGATGATATTCGGCCGTTGGTGAAAGATGTACGTGTACTAGGCTCATATCCGAAAGCTGTGCTATAGAGCGCTTGTTATGCAATGGATGTTGTATGAATAAAGCGGTCATCGAATGCGTTTTAACAGTAACCACTAATAATAAGTCATTCATAATAAATAGGTTATAACATCTTAGGGTAAATTATGCAGCCTACTAAATCGACAGAATCGACAAAGCTAGCGTTGTCACCGTTGACACCAGCCTATGATAGTATTTTGGAGCTAACACCGTATCAGACTGGCAAGCCTGTCGAAGAGTTGAGTCGAGAATATGGGGTTTTCGATGTAGTGAAGCTTGCAAGTAACGAAAACCCCATAGGCTGCTCGCCGCAAGTAACATTAGCGATTACCGAGCAATTAGGAAAGCTGGCACGTTATCCAGATGGGAACGGACACTATTTAAAGCAAGCGCTTTCTGATTTTACTGATATCAATATAGAGTGTATTACTTTAGGCAATGGCTCTAATGATCTGCTGGATATCCTAGCACGTGCCTTTGTAAGTGCTGATGATGTGGTAGTATACAGTCAGTATTGTTTTATCGTCTACCCGATGGTGACTAGAATGCAAGGCGCAACAGGTGTAGAAGTGCCTGCGCATCGATTTGGTCACAATTTGGACGCTATGCGTCAAGCAGTAGACGATAATCCTAATACTAAAATGGTTTTTATAGCAAACCCAAACAATCCAACAGGCACTCAGCTTCAGCATAAAGAATTGCACAAGTTTGTTGCCAGTATTCCAAGTTCGGTATTGGTGGTATTAGACGAGGCTTATATTGAATATAGCCCTGAAAGTAATAATCGTGCGCTGCTAGATGAGTTTGATAATGTGGTTATTGTCCGCACTTTTTCTAAAGCTTATGGGTTAGCAGGTTTACGTATTGGTTACGCACTGAGCTCAACTGCTGTGGCAGAGCTGCTCAATCGTATTCGCCAGCCGTTTAATGTCAGCCGCGTCGGACTCGCTGGAGCAGTTGCGGCACTTGGCGACCAAGATTTTATTGAAGAGACGCGCAATACTAACCAAGAGCAAATGCATTGGTTGGAAAAGCAATTTGATGCGTTGGGACTGGCATTTATCAAGTCGCATGCTAACTTCATTATGGTGGAAATAAAAGTTGAGATGGAAGATATAACCGCTATTTCTATTTATCAGGCGTTGCTAGAGCAGGGGGTTATAGTGCGTCCATTAGCAGGTTATGGTTTGCCTAATTGGTTACGTATTACTGTTGGTATTGCAGAAGACAATTTACGTCTCATTGATACGTTACGCTCCATCTTAACCAATGACTAGGTAAATACAGTTTACGTAATACGTTTTGAAATTTAATAGGCAGTGTTTATAGTTTCGGGATGAAATATTTAATATACTTTGACGATCAATAAAAAGTACTGTTTTTGTCATTTAATTTTTATAATGCCAATCTGAATCTATGCTTAAGCTTACGTAGCGGTATGGATTGGTTTGTTCAATGAGTAATGCCGTGAGTAGCCAGCAAAACAAGCAGAAAAATAATAAACGACCGTCTTTAAACGTTAAGCCACCTCTATTTAAACAGGTTTGCGTGATTGGCTTAGGGCTAATTGGCGCCAGTCTTGCTCAAGCAATTAAAGACAATGGTGTAAGCGAGCGTTTGGTAGCGGTAGATAGGCATGTGCCAAGTTTAGAGGAAGCCATTCAAGATGGATTGCTTGATGCCGGTAGTTCTGTACTTGATGACGTGGTTAGTGGTAGTGATTTGATAGTCATTGCGGTACCAGTACAAGCTGTACAAGCCGTGTTTGTGGATATCAAAAACGCAATGGACAGTGGACAGCTGGCCACAGACTGTATCATTACCGATGTCTGTAGTACCAAAGTCAATATCATTGAGGCTGCCAGAACTGTATTTACCTCGCTACCTATAGGGCTTGTGCCAGCACATCCGATTGCTGGTGCTGAAAATTCAGGATATCACGCTAGGCGTGCCTCATTATTTGTCAATCATAGTGTCATTATTTGTAACCTACCAACGACCAGTTTTTCTGCAATTGCTAATCTACGTCAGCTATGGGAAGCAGTAGGAGCCATGGTCATGACAATGGAGGCTGACCATCACGATGCCATATTGGCGCATACCAGTCATTTGCCGCATCTGCTTGCGTTTAACCTTGTTGAGCAGCTGGCAAGTCATGATGACAATTTAGATATGTTTCGCTATGCAGCAGGCGGGTTTCGGGACTTTACTCGTATTGCTGCCAGCGACCCCAAGATGTGGCATGATATATTTTTTGCCAATCAAAGCGCGATTGTGAGCGCTCTTGATGAGTACAGCGTCTATCTACAGGACATACGCCAACTTATCATTGATAAAGATTCAACCGCCCTGATGGGCCTTTTGGGCCGCGCGCAAGCCGCACGGCGACATTTTGGTCATATGTTAGCCAGCACCCCTTATACGGATACCCCTGCTATGTCAGCTTCTTACCTTATTTCTCCCAACAACAATAACAGCAACACTGTCACTGGTACTATTGCTATTCCTGGTGATAAGTCTATCTCCCATCGCAGTATTATGCTTGGTAGCCTCGCAACAGGAGTGACCAACGTCACAGGTTTTTTGGAAGGAGAGGATGCGTTAGCGACGCTGCAAGCATTCCGTGATATGGGCGTGACGATAGAAGGCCCTGACAATGGTAAACTGACTATTCATGGTGTCGGAATGAACGGTCTAAAACCTAGCAAAACCCCTTTATACATGGGTAATTCTGGCACCAGTATGCGTCTGCTAGCTGGTATCTTGGCGGCACAATCATTTGATAGCGTATTGACAGGTGATACTAGCTTAAATAAGCGTCCAATGGAGCGTGTCGCAGCACCACTTCGCCAGATGGGTGCAGTCATTCAAAGCACTGGGCATAGTGGCACAGCGCCATTAAGTATTACTGGCCGTGATAACGTCGGTAAGCCGCTCCAAGGTGTTGATTATGATATGCCGGTCGCATCAGCACAGGTCAAGTCTTGCTTATTGTTGGCGGGGTTATGGAGCGAGGGTACAACAACCGTTATTCAACCTGAGGTTAGTCGTGACCATACCGAGCGTATGCTGTCAGCCTTTGGTTATCCTGTGACCGTCGATGGCAATCGCATTAGCGTTGAAGGTGGTGGTACGCTGACAGGTGGTGATATCGCCGTCCCTGCTGACATCTCTTCTGCGGCCTTTTTTATGGTAGCTGCTGCTATCAGTCAAGATAGTGAATTGACCTTAACACAAGTCGGTATTAATCCTACGCGTACTGGTGTCATCGATATTTTAAAGCTGATGCAGGCAGATATTAGCTTAAGTAATGAGACTCACGTTGGTGGCGAACCAGTGGCTGATATCACCATTCGTAGTTCAAGCCTAGTCGGTATTGAAATTCCAGAGTATTTAGTCCCATTAGCGATTGACGAATTTCCTGTATTATTCGTTGCCGCTAGCTGTGCGCAAGGTCGTACGGTATTAACTGGTGCGAAAGAGTTGCGTGTTAAGGAGTCCGATCGTATCGCCGTCATGGCCGATGGGTTAAAAACCCTTGGTGTTGATTGTACAGTTACGGACGATGGCTTAATCATTGAAGGGCAAGGTATTCAAAGTCAAAATGGTGAAGTGAATAACAACCAACCTGTATTTGGTGGCGGACATATCACCTCGCATCATGATCATCGCATTGCTATGAGTTTCTCTGTTGCTAGTTTACGTGCGTCTGAACAGATTATCATTGAAGGCGTTGAAACGGTCAATACCAGTTTCCCAGGTTTTGCAGAGCTTGCCAATCAAATCGGTATGTCTATCCAAGTCGATCATAGCAAGGCATAGATATTAAAAACACCAAGAGAGTAAACGTGTTAAGAGTAAACCAAAATGAGGGTTAATTTGAGAGATTTCTAACCCTTATATTTTATTTTGAAAATGCAGTCATCGTTAGCAATGTGTTGATACCTAAATGGGTATAACGCATTGCTTTTTACTTTTTATCCTATATGTAGTAACCCTGCGCTCTTACCAATAAACTTTTATTGTTTATAAAGATAGGTAAGGTCGTGCTTTGCTCTGATAAGTTGTCTTGCCTTATGACTACCCAAAATGTCGTCAAAAAACCAGTAGTCCCGATCAAAACTACGAGAAGTGGCATCATCACTGCGCTGATCGCTTTTTGTATATGGGGCGCATTCCCTTTATATTTTAAACAGCTAGCGGCTTATAATGCGACAGAAATCATCGGTCATCGCATCGTTTGGACGTTTGCCTGTTTGTTAATCGTCGTAGTTGTGACCAAGCGTTGGCAGTGGATAGATACCTTAAAACAAAATCCAAGATGGATAGCGTTGACTTTTTTATCAGGTATTATTATTGCGACCAACTGGCTCACCTACGTATGGGCAGTCAATCATGATCGTATTCTTGAGGCGAGTTTGGGGTATTTCATTGGTCCGCTAGTTGGCGTTGCTTTATCGATGATTTTATTTAAAGAGCGCCTGCGATCCTTACAATGGGTAGCGATTGGTTTTGCATTGTTATCTGTAGTCATTCAGGTGGTGATGCTGGGTAGCTTACCATGGCTATCGCTCATTTTAGCCTTTAGTTTTAGTACTTATGGTACTATTCAACGCCAAACGCCTTTGACTCCTGTCGATGCAATGTTCGTTGAGACCACCATGCTCGTCCCCATCTTTATTTGGTGGTTTTGGCAAGCTGATGTGGTCAGTAGCCAGCTTGGCTTTTGGTTTACGTCAAACATTTGGCTATTAATGTTGGCAGGTCCGATCACTTTGATACCGCTATTACTATTCAATAGGTCGACAAAACTGGTCGCTTATAGCATTTTAAGCTTTATGAATTATTTGACCCCGACTTTTATTTTCTTTTTAGCCGTATTTTATTATAAAGAACCTTTTGATTTGCATCGTCTAGTGGTCTTTGGCTTGATTTGGCTTGGTCTGTTATTATTTAGCATTGACTTATGGCGTCATCGCCCTAGTAAAGCGCTAAAAGCTGAGCGTCTACGTGAAGAAGCTTTGCAACAAGCCAAATAAAAACTGGATGTAAAGTAAGAATTGATCACCTAAACAAAAACTTAGCAAACAAGGATGAAATCATGTTTCATACCGAATCTGATGTGGTATTTGTAAAAGGCTTAACAGTAGAGGCAGTTATCGGGGTTTATGAATGGGAGCGCGCCATTACGCAGCCATTATTGATTGATATAGCGCTTGAGACGGATATAAACGCTGCCGCATTCTCTGATGATGTGAATGATGCGCTAAATTATAAAGCGGTCTGCGATGATGTCAGAGAGTGGTGTCAAGATATCAAGGCGCAATTGCTTGAGTATCTGGCTAGCCAAATCGCAGATCAGCTGCTCACAAAATATCACTGTCATAAAGTCACTTTAAGCGTTGCCAAGCCAACTGCTATTAAGCAGGCCGATGCAGTTGGGGTGCAAATCACTCGTTATGCAAAAGCCATTGAAGATAAGCCAGTTGTAAGCAAGGGCAACGATGCATAAGGTACATAATGATCTGGCTGATTTTGATTTGGAAACGTTAGAGGTTTGTACACCTGAGGCGTTGCAAGCGCAGTCCGTGACAGCAGTATTATTGGCTTTGGGTAGTAATTATCAAGCCGAGTACTATTTGCCGCGCGTTCGAAAAAGTCTAGCCGTGTTAGGAGACATGCAGTTGTCTACTGCATTTCAAAATCCTGATTTTACATCGACCAAAGCGCAACCAAAGCCTGATTATACCAACCAATGTGTTTATCTTTCTCTCAGATCTGCACTCACTCTACAGCAGCTGCAGCAGACTTTTAAGCAGTTTGAACGTGACTGTAACAGACAACGTTTAACCGAGCCAACAGTGGCCAATCAGATAAAAAAAGTCACCATGGACATCGATATATTGATGGTCAAACCATCCTTCGTTAAGAATAGCCTAAGCCAAGAAAAAAAATACAAATGGTTGAAAGAATGGATAATAATGGCAGATCGTTATCCATTTAGAGCACATGAAAGAGCGGGGGTTAAAGAGTTAATTACAAGTGATATTTTTAAAGTTGGATAAATCGCTTGAAGTATTGTTTGATGTAGAGAACGGTTAGCGCTGATAGCACCTTAATCTTCGTTAGTAGGCTCTATGGAGATTTTGTGGTCATAGCAGCTTGATAGGGAGGCGTAAATACTTTGTCAAAAAGTAAAGTAAAAATAAAGATATACACTACAAAGCTAATAGTAAGAGAGACTTCCATGGTAAGAGCGGTCCATATGCCAACGCCATACCAAAACATATAAACTGGCAAACACACTAACGTAAGTCCTCCTTCAAAGCATATTGCATGGACACTACGTATCTTAAAAGTACGGGTTTTTATTTGATTGCGTCATTCCCAGTACTCAAAGAAAGTGCTATAAACAAAGTTCAAGATAACAGCGGTAATAGCTATGATAACAGCAAGTTTCAACGACTGTTCTGTATCACTGCCACTTAATACCACTAGGATAAATGTGGTCAACATGACAGCAAATATCTCAAAAAGGGTGACATACAGCACCCGGCGTTTGATAGGGCTTAATGTAATCAATGCAAACTCCAGTGTGCTTTTTTAAGCTTTTAGATTTGATAGAATGCTGTATATAATAGGCTTATCATATTTTTAGTTACATAAGTTGTATAGCCAAGCTATAAATTAAACTAGTGTTGCTTAGCATCTGTTTCACTCATATCTTCTCTATCAATAACATCTAGATCTTCTAGGCATAATTTGTCGTATTCTTTTTGGCAAAAATTTGGATCAATCTTACACATCGCTTTTTGCAGCTGATCTAAGCGTTTTTCAGACTGCTGGATATGATTGAGCATTTTGGCAAATGCTTCAGCGACTGGGTCTTGTGAAGTAGGGTCAATACCATAAGCTTGAAAGGCAGTAGCGCGTGCTGTGCTTTGTGTAGTGGTCTTAGATTGAGCCGCCTGCGCTGCTTTTTCCTGCTGTTTTGCATCGTCGACTTTGGCTATGATTGGGTTGCCTTTTTCATCATGATGTTCTGAAATCATGCGAGCTGCACTACCAACCATCGTTGCACCCGCTGGCACAGGCTTTACAACTACTGCATTTGAGCCAATCTTAGCATTTTTGCCAACGGTGAATGGCCCCAAAACTTTTGCCCCAGCACCAACGATGACACCATCTTCTAATGTTGGATGGCGCTTACCATTATTCCATGATACGCCGCCCAAGGTAACGCCATGATACAAAGTAACATCGTTACCAATCTCAGCCGTCTCACCGATAACGACACCGACACCATGGTCAATAAAAAAGCGCTTGCCGATTTTGGCTGCAGGATGAATTTCAATACCAGTCATAATACGTGAACCATAAGACACCACGCGGGCAGCAAGCTTTTGCTCGTTTTGCCATAAGCAGTGCGCCCCGCGATGCAAAATAAGTGCATGAATGCCAGGGTAGGTTAGGATGACTTCCAGGCTGTTGCGAGCAGCCGGATCGCGATTAAATACCGCATCAATATCTTCTTTTAGGTCGTGCTTGATGCTGGCAATTGATTTGAATAAGGCGGTTGGCAATGACATAAATCATCCTATCGTATTTTTGATTACAATCTCTTTAGTTATAGCATTTTCAGAGCATAAAACATAGCGATGAGTCGTAAGTAAAAACAGATTGCCAGTAAACAACCTATCAACCACTAACCAGTGGCGCTTTGTCTATAGGCAATCTTTTATCGTTTAGCTGTCACTAATAACGTATTTTAATATCTCGACAATTTGTTCGGGCGTTTGTGCCCATGCCATGGCCGCAGCATCAACCTCTTTTAATGGATGGATAATATCTTCAGCGTGCAAGGTGATATAAGGCTTACCCAGTGCAGCACAGTAGCCAGCATCGAATGCTGCGTTCCATTGCTTATATTTGTCGCCAAAGCGAATAATAGCAATGTCGCATTTTTGAATCATATTTTTGGTGCGAATCGCATTAACCTTTGACGACTTATGATCGCGCCAAAAACCATTTTCCTCTTTGCCAAGCACATCACCGGCTGCGTCACTGGCTTCGTGCTCAGTCACTGCTGATGTGAAGGTGATAGCAAGACCATAATCTTTTGCCCCTTGCATAATCTTCTGTCGCCAGTCGGTATGTATTTCTCCGGACAAATAAACGTTCCAATTCATTTTAAATTCCTTTTTATGATTAAATTATATTGCTTGTAGATAGTAACACTACCGTGAATAATGTCAAAAAATCAATACCTTAAACCTTGTACGTCACAGAGTTTAATCTTTTAAAAGCTTAGCGATAAGTGCGCTTAGCAACTGATACTCTTTTTGATCAAGCTGAATGCGTGAGCCAAGTCGAGACAAACGTGAGGGCAATGATTTTAAGTTTTCACTATCAGCCAGTTTGCGTTGAACCATCAAGGCAGTGGTACGCTCAGTAAGCTGTTGTAGTTGTTGCTGAGTAATCGCTGGCTCGTCCCATTGCTGACGTGCATAGGTGTTCAACGTCGTTTGTTCCGTCAACTCTAACATATCGTTATCAGCTTTTATATGCGCTCGCGTATAAGCAAATATAAAGCTGGCAATCACTTGGACGGCTGATGCGACGTTAAGCACGGGATAGGCAGGATTGGCATCAATCTGAATATGATAATCGGCATAAGCCAATTCCTCGTTGGTTAAACCTCTATCTTCGCGGCCAAATAAGATAGCGATATTTGGTTTACCAGTACCAGAAGCGTTGCCGTTATTATTTGTTATATCAAAAGTAGATTGAGTATCAATAAAATCACACATGATTTTGGCGGCTTGTGTGGGTGTGACCACAGGGCGCGGTAAATGACGACTACGACTGCTGGCTGCAAACACCAACTGACAATCTTCTATTGCAGACTCTAGTGTTGGTGTTATCAAAGCCGATGATAGTAGCTCACTGCCTCCTGCCGCATGAGAAATACTGGTTTCATCAATCGGTAGCTTAGGATCGACGACTGTCAGACGTGACAGGCCCATAGTATGCATGGCCCGCGCTGCTGAACCAATGTTGGCAGGTAAAGTGGTATTGACCATGACAACTTGTAAGCAAGACAGATAATCAGCAGCGGTAAATGTTGAAACGTTGGGAGATACGGGTAAGTCAGAAGTGCTCATTATTAACTCAGTCTTTTATTGATTTCTTGTTCGACATGTTGTAATGCTAATGCAATGTCTTCTATCAGACTTGCTTGCTGGTTAATTTTACGTTCGCGGCAGTGCTCTTGTAGCTGGTGACTAAGCGCTACCAACTGAGTTGCTCCTAGGTTGGCACTAGCGCCTTTTAGCGCATGGGCGATCTCGAAACCGTTGACATTGTCATTCGCTGTTCGCGCTGCACGTAGTGTTTCGATACGATGCTGGCTATCAACTATGTAAGCACGTATCAATTTTTCAAAATCTTCTTCAAACAACTCACGCAAATCTTCGAATTGTTCATGATTGATAATACCATCATCTAAGTTTTTGTTTATATGGTCTTTTTTGAAGTGTTCTTTGGTCATTAATACCTATCCAGTGTCAAAATATTTTTAAACTTCTATATTTATAGTATCAACTATAATGAAAATGCAGGTTGTCTTCAGTCACCATGCTCTTTAACTGCTGCAAATTGTCGTCATTAGGATAGACGCGCCAATGCTCAGATAACCCTACATTAGCGATACCATAACTTTCATAGATGCTCAAGCCAAGTGGTAAGCAATTATCATTGATTGAGTCGTCGGTATTGCTCAAAGCGTTGTTGGCATAGCTGCTGCCATTTTGTTGAAGTGTATTTTGATTCATATCATTTTCTAGCGCCAACAAGTCGTTACCATCTTCATCATATAAGCTACCACCCATAACAGGATCATAGACACCAGTGTTATTACTGTCTTGTTCGTCCTGATCATTATTATAAGTCAAGCGCGGTGCTGGGATGATGTCAGCTTGTGCTGATTTGAGCAGTGGCTGCAAACGCGTGAGTAATTGAATATCACTACCATGTATTTTAATACTAATTTTTTTGAGCCAACGCAAGCGTGCATCCACCATGGTCATGGCATTATCAAGTCGTGCAAACAGACGGCCATCACGCTCACGGATACTGCCTTTAATAATGACCACTTCATCTACCTTTAGCTGGTCTTTAACGCGATTAAAACGCTCGGCATAGCAGCTGACTTCTAATCGTGAGGTACCGTCATCTAAGGTAATCACATTTCGGTTACCGAAGTTGGCGATATCGATAATAAGGCCTGCAAAGTAGCAGCTGCCGTTGTAACCTGTGTCTGTGAGCTTATCGAGACGAGCACCGGAGGTGTAGCGCTTTAATTCATCTAAGTACTCATTAATAGGGTGGCCGGTAAGATATAGCCCTAGCGTGTTTTTTTCTGCTTTGAGGCGGTGTTTATCACCCCAAATCAGCTCTGGCGTCATTTTTAGAGGCGGTGCTGCGACCACGCCGTCCATTTCACCAAACAAATCCATCATGCCAAGTTCGTTGTTTTGGCGGTCTTGCTCAGCGGCTTGTACCGCGCTTGGCAACTGACTCATGAGTGCACCGCGAATCTCGTAAGCTTCATCGCTTGGCAAGTCTGGTCGCAACGTCGCGGCAAAGTCATCAAAACAGCCGGCGCTTACCAAGGCCTCTAAAGTACGCTTATTGACTTTTTTGATATCTACTCGGCGGCAAAAATCATAGAGGTCTTTAAAAGGGCCTCCGCGGCGACGCGCATCGACGATAGACTCAACCGCACCTTCACCCACGCCTTTGATCGCTCCTAAGCCGTAGATAATGTTGGTCGGCGTATCGGCAACAAAGTGCCACTCGCTACGGTTCACTGATGGATTGACAACCGTGAGGCCAAAGTTTTCGCGGCAATCATTAATAAAGAACACGACGTTGTCAGTGTTGTTCATATCAGAGGTAAGTACCGCAGCCATAAATTCGGCAGGGTAGTACTGCTTGAGATAAGCGGTTTGATAAGCGAGCACACCGTAAGCGGCGGAGTGCGAGCGGTTAAAGCCATAACCGGCAAACTTCTCCATCAAGTCAAATACGCCACCTGAGGTCGCTTCATCGATCCCTTGCGCGGTCGCACCAGTGACAAAGATATCGCGCTGTTTGGCCATCTCTTCAGGTTTCTTTTTACCCATGGCTCGGCGTAGCATATCCGCACCGCCCAAGCTATAGCCTGCCATGACTTGGGATATCTGCATGACCTGTTCTTGATAGACAATAACGCCGTTGGTGTTCTCGAGGATCGGCTCAAGGTTTGGATGGTCATAGATGACCTCCTCGCGGCCATGTTTACGGTCGATATACATCTCAACCATACCTGCATCGAGTGGTCCTGGACGATAGAGCGCACACATAGCGATGACGTCTTCGATATTGGTTGGTTGTAGCTTGGCTAAGTATTTTTTCATGCCCATACTTTCTAGCTGAAAGACGGCCGTGGTCTTAGCATCTTGTAACAGCTTATAAGCTTTTTTGTCATCTAGTGGCAAGTCTTCTAATACTAGCGCATCGAGACCTTCTTTTGCGCGGCGTAGATTGATGTTTTCTACCGCAGCATTGATAACGGTTAAATTACGCAGACCCAAAAAGTCAAACTTTACCAAGCCCACATCTTCGACATCATCTTTGTCAAATTGGCTAACACGATGTCCGTCATCATCGCAGTAAATGGCGCTAAAATCAGTAATTCTATGCGGGGCAATTAGGACGCCACCGGCATGTTTACCAACGTTGCGGCATACGCCTTCAAGCTTAATCGCCATCTCCCAAATCTCAATGGCATCTTCATAATCCATATTATCAGGGTTGGAGATTAAGTCTTTGAGCTGCGGCTCTTGCTCAAGCGCTTGGCTGAGCGTGATGCCTGGGGTTTTTGGAATAAGTTTAGATAGTTTGCTGGCAAGAAAGTAAGATTTACTTTGTGCTCGTGCCACATCGCGCACCACCGCTTTAGCTGCCATGGTACCAAAGGTAATAATCTGCGAGACTGCTTCACGCCCATAAGTTTGTGCGACATAATCAATAACTCTATCGCGACCTTCAATACAAAAGTCAATATCGAAATCGGGCATGGAGACACGTTCAGGGTTTAAGAAACGCTCGAATAATAGGTCATAATGAATGGGGTCAAGGTCGGTAATATTCAGTGCATAAGCGACTAGTGAGCCAGCACCAGAACCACGCCCTGGTCCTACCGGTACGCCATTGGCTTTCGCCCAGCGGATAAAGTCCATGACGATTAAGAAGTAACCGGGGAAACCCATCGATAAGATAACTTCAAGTTCATACTCTAGACGCTCATCATACTGTTTGCGAAAGTCGTCCCAACTATCATCGCGCTCCTCAATCGGAAATAGCTTGTCCAATCGATTATTAAGGCCACGTATTGACTCCGCGCGAAAAAACGATTCAATCGTCTCACCTTCAGGCACAGGAAAGTCGGGCAGGACGTTAATACCAAGGGTCAAGGTCACATTACAGCGGGTTGCTAAACGTAAGGTATTATTAATAACCTGTGGAATATCATCAAACAACTGCTCCATCTGTTCTTGAGTCTTAAGGTATTGCTCATCTGAATACAGTCTTGGACGATTTGGATCAGCTAGTACATAAGATCCTGCGATACAGACGCGTGCTTCATGAGCATCAAAATCGTCTTGTTCTAAGAAGCGCACATCGTTATGCGCAATGAGAGGAATGTTGTGTTTGGCGCCTGAGTGGATAGCGGCTTTAATAAAAGCATCTTCCCCTGGACGGTTGGTACGCTTGATAGCAAAGTATAAGCGATCATCAAACTGCGCTTGCCATTCTGTCAGCAGCTCATCGGCTTTTTCTGGCATAGATCCGACCAGCGCTTGACCGACATCTGACTTTTCCGTAAGCAATACGATAACGCCCGCTGCGTGCTCTAAGATATGACTGCGCTTGACGATGGGTACGCCGTGATTATCAGGATCAGCGCGACCTTCGGTAAAGCCAAGCGATACGATGCGGGTGATGTTTTGGTAGCCCTCGTTATCCATCGCTAGCAGGGTTAGCCGTGTATCTTCATTATCCATGATGACTTCGCTACCGATAATCGGCTTGATACCAGCACCAAGGCAGGCACGATAGAACTTCACCGTAGCATAAAGGTTGGATAAATCAGTTAACGCCAGCGCACATTGATTATCGGCAGCAGCAGCTTTGATAAGCGGCTTGATGCGCACGATAGAATCGGTAATTGAATATTCGCTGTGAATGCCAAGGTGTACAAATGCCATAGAGGACTCTTACTAATACAATCGAAAGGAGGTGAGCTGCTAAGAAAATAAATTTATTATTATCAATGCTTTGAGTGGATTTTTTAAAAGTAATTAGGAGTAAATAAGACGTCGATAGCCAAATTTATTCATTTTAAATTTAGCTGCTAATAATAGCATTATTTGGCACAGACAACCACTGATTCAGCTACTAGGTGTTATACGAGAAAGAATGAAATCGGTTTCCAGATTTGCGAAAGATCTTTGATATAATCTTGATATAAAGGCGTTTTTTAGCATCAGCCTGAGAGGACAGGACTATTTTTTGCTGCTCATTTGATAAAAAGAGACGCTTAGAATGACTAAACTTACTATTTTTATCTTTGAATCGCCTAAAAAATAGTCTCTGTTAGTGCCATGATCGAATGTTCAACACGCCCTAGTCTTTGCCCAATTAACAATGTTTTGACAACCTACTTATCTGAACCGGGCAAGCTGATAAGGTTTGGGGTCGATAGTATGACTTTCATCAAAATAGTATTCGGCAATCATTTTTGCACTGACAACAGCTTGTGTTAAGCCTAAATGCTGATGGCCAAAGTTTAAAAACACACGCTCAATCTTATCTATAACAGGGAGAGAGTCAGAGGTTGATGGACGAAAGCCCATCCATGGCACATTATCGTTGGAATTTAAGGGAGTCTTTAGCATGGGCTGTGCATGCTGTAAGAATATGTGCGCTCGTTGCATATTAGCAGGAGCTTCAAGTCCTGCATATTCTACTGTGCCCGCCAAACGTAAACCCTCCTGCATCGGTGTCATCACAATGCGCCGATCTAGACTGGTTACGGGAGTCTGTATGCGTTTGCTTTCATGAGGTAACATCAAATGATAACCACGTTCGGTATCTAAAGGAACATTGACCCCCGTTAATTGTTTAGCCAAGGCTTTTGAATGAGCACCTGCCGATAACATCACTTTGGAGGCGATGATATCACCTTGATTGGTCTTCAAGCGAATGCCGTCTACATCAGTGTGCGCTTCAAGGACCCGGCAATGTTCAATAATCTCACCACCAAGGTGTCTAAAAGTACTGCTAAGCTGATTGATTACCGCTGTTAAATTGGTGATATGTCCTGTGTTTGGGAAAAACAACGCCGCTAATTGATTATCTTGTAAGGCGGGTTCATGTTCTAATAGCATCTCTTTGGTCAGTAGTTCATTGGTCACGCCAACATCGTTAAGACGCTTGCCTTGGGTCATGAGCAGATCAATGCCACTTGTTTTTTCAGTGGTCAATAACGAACCTTTTACCTCTATCCAATCGTCTAGTTGCCACTGGTTGGCAAAGTCTAGCCATGCTTGAAGGCAGTTAGTATTTAAGCTTAATAACGCTTGATGAATGCGCTCAAATGGTTCAGGACGCATATTCAGTAGTAACTGAATGGCCCAAGGCATCAAACGAGGTAAGTAACGCCAGTCTATGCGTAGCGGTCCTGTTGGATTCAATAACATGGCTGGAATATGACGGAGCATGCTGGCATCAGCTATCGGAAACACATGCTCTGGCGCGATATGTCCGGCATTGCCAAATGACGCGCCTTGTCCAACTTTATTTGCCTCTAGCAATGCTACCTTTACACCTCGTGCTTGTAATATCACTGCAGTCGCAAGCCCAATAATACCGCCACCAATAATGTGTAAGTCGAAATTTGAAGTAATCATAAGGACTCTCGATAGTGCTCATGTGCTGAGTTTAAAGAAGCCTGATTGGTTGATGTCGTAAATATTAACTGACTAAAACCCATATACTAAGTTCAGAAAATATCTAGAGAATTTAACTACCTTTATCTTCATTTTTAAATAAGGAGATTCAACTTAATTACCTATTATCGTAAATCTAACTACTGCGGATCCAACAGTTCGATCCAGTGCTTCACTGGTATGCTTGATCGGCTACTTAAATGGAGTTGGCAACCTATATTAGCGGTTACTATCTGCTCTGGATAACCAATCGTCAAGTCCGCAAGCTTGTTGGTTAGTAATTGTTGACTCAGCTTAGGCTGCAGTATTGAGTAAGTCCCAGCAGAGCCGCAGCATAAATGCTTGTCTTTAGTAGGCGTGAGCTCAACGCCTGCCTGCTGCAATATCCGTTCAACTGAGCCGCTAAGCTGCTGGGCATGTTGCAAAGAGCAAGGACAGTGTACGGCTATTTTGCGCCCCTTATCTTGCAATTGCAGCTGACTCAGATCTTCCTTAACTAATATTTCTCCAAGATCACGAGTCAGCTCGCTTACTCGTTTCGCTTTGGCCGCATAAGCTGGGTCATACTGTAGTTTTTCGCCGTAGTCTTTGACCATCGAGCCGCAGCCTGAGGCGCTAATAACAATAGCTTCTACGCCGTCTTCAATATAAGGCCACCAAGCATCGATATTGCGCCGCATGAAAGCCAATCCTTCTTCATGGGCTGGCATGTGATAACTGACGGCACCGCAGCAACCGGCTTCGGGCGCAGTAAATAAGCTAATACCTAATTTGTCGAGCACGCGAGCGGTCACAATATTGGTATTTGGAGTTGCTGATGGTTGCGCGCATCCTGCTAATACCAACATCCGGCGTGTATGCTGCTGGGTCGGCAAAGCGCGCTTGATTTGTTTGATGGGTACTTGTTGCTTTAAGTCATGAGGTAAAAAGGATCGAAACAGTTGTCCTAAGCGTAATAAAAGCCCGAAGCGCTTCGGATAGGGCAAGATTTGGCGTATCAACCAGCGCAACATTTTCTGTTGTAGTGGTCTCTCTAATTGCTCTTCCATGATGCCGCGGCCTATCTCAGCCAAGCGCCCATATTTTACGCCAGAAGGACAAGTGGTTTCGCAACTACGACAGGTTAGACAACGGTCTAGATGCGTTTGTGATTTTTCGCTAACTTCTCCGGTCTCAAGTAGCTGTTTTACTAAATAAATACGTCCACGTGGGCCATCTCTCTCGTCGCCCAATTCCTGATAAGTAGGGCAAGTGGCATTACAAAACCCGCAGTGTACGCAGCTACGTAAAATAGAGTCGGCCTCTTCGATTTCTGGATGATCTATATACTTCACATTAATTTGGGTACGCATAACGTTTTCCTATTACATCCAACTATAGAGACGACCTGGATTAAAAATACTCATTGGATCAAAAGCTTGTTTGAGCCGTTGATGGAGTCCGCGCAGTGCCTCAGGCTGAGTATGAAACACCTCTTGTAACCGATTACCACCACGGTAAAGGCTCACTTGACCACCCATACTCTTGGCAAGTGCTTCCAATGATTCAGTATCGAAATCACCGCGCAGCCAGCGTTGACTGCCACCCCAATCTAGCAGCCACTCTTTATCTGGCAATACATGCTCAGCATTACTATTGACTGAGAACCGCCATAAAGGTGCTTGACCTGAAAAGTAACCCAACTGCTGCTCACGTAGCTGTGTCCATAGGTTATCACCGTCTTCTAATGTTACCCCTTGCCACTGCTTAACCGTGCTGTCGACTGCACTACGCGCGCCCCCTAGACGTAAATAAAGATGATTCTCAAACCAACAAGCAGCGGTCAAAGGATTAGGCAGTCCTGCTAAACGATTCATCTCTTTGATAGCTTGCTTTGCATCCATCTCGCGTTTGAGGGTAATAGTAGTAGCAGGTTTGGGCATGACCTTTAGGCTGACCTCGCTAATGACACCTAAAGTCCCCATCGCTCCGGCTTGCATTCTTGAGACATCGTAGCCAGCTACGTTTTTCATCACTTGACCACCAAAGCGCAGCGCTTCACCTCGACCATTAATCAGGCGAATACCGAGGACATGATCCCGGACCGAGCCATTCCAAGGACGTCCGGGTCCCGATAGATGACATGCTAGCGTGCCTCCTAAAGTCGCCTGCCCATTAAATAGCGGTGGCTCAAACGCCAATCTCTGATTATGTTCACTCAAAGCGTTATTAATCTCGGTCAACGGCGTGCCAGCGCGTGCAGTCAATACCAGCTCAATCGGCTCGTAACTAACGATACCACTGTGCTCAGCAATGTTAAGCGGGACGCCCTCGGGCGTGCGACCCATAAATTCCTTGCTGCCACCGCCAACTATTTGTAATTTGCTACCATCACTACTGGCCTGTTTAATTCGCTCAATCAGCTCAGCACTGATATCCTTCATGTCGGTACTCCATGTTGTGGCGGCTGACGCACAGAATCGTCCATTATCTTATCAAGCGCCCGATATTCCTGACAATTTTTTAGGACAGGAATGCCTTTACCTGGATTAAGTGTACCATCAGGGTCGAAAGCGGATTTAATAGCATGAAATTGGCGTAATTCCTGCTCATTAAATTGCACACGCATTTGGCGGATTTTTTCTATACCGACGCCATGCTCACCAGTGATACAACCGCCTACCTTGACACAAAGCTCTAAGATACTAGCGCCAAATTCCTCAGTTTTTTCAAGCTGACCCGGCATATTGGCATCGAATAATATCAGTGGATGCAAGTTACCATCACCGGCATGAAAGACATTGGCCACACGCAAATTATAGTGCTCTGAGAGTTTTTGCATTTCAGTCAATACATGCGCCAGTTGGCCACGAGGAATAGTGCCATCCATGCAATAGTAGTCGGGTGAGATTCGGCCTACCGCTGGGAAGGCAGACTTACGTCCTTTCCATAACAAAGCGCGTTCCGCCTCGCTCTGAGACACTCGAGTCGAGGTAGCTCCTAGCTGGCTAAAGAGCTGTTCAACTTCGATGATTTGCTCTTGAACTTCCGCCGCTGTACCATCTAATTCGCATAGTAGCAGCGCCTTTGCATCGGTAGGGTAGCCTGCTTGAGCAAAGGCTTCAGCTGCTATGATGGCGTAGCTGTCCATCATTTCAAGCCCTGCTGGAATAATGCCTTTAGCAATAATAGCGCCTACCGCATCACCTGCCGTCTGTACGTTATCGAAACAGGCCATAACGACCTGCGCCTTTTCGGGACTAGGTAATAATTTAACTGTCACTTCGGTAACTACACCAAGCAAACCCTCAGAGCCCGTTATTAAGGCCATAAGATCAATGCCGTTACTGTCAAGTCCTTCACTACCAATGCTGATCAAATCGCCTTCAACGGTGACCATTTCTACTTTTAATAAGTTGTGAGTCGTCAGCCCGTATTTTAAACAATGTACACCGCCAGAGTTTTCAGCGACGTTGCCGCCTATCGTACAAGCAATTTGGGAGGAGGGATCTGGACCATAATATAAGCCATGTACGGAGGCCGCCTCACTGATGGCTAAGTTACGTACGCCGGGTTGTAAGCGTGCTGTGCGAGCCAAAGGGTCTATATCAAGAATGTGCTTAAAACGCGACAGTACTAACAGCACGCCATCGGGATTGGGCATGGCTCCGGCACAAAGTCCGGTACCTGCTCCGCGAGCTACTACTGGAATCTCATAACGATGGCAAATACGCATGACTTCTTGTATCTGCTCGACCGTATCTGGCAAGACGACTAACAGTGGCATATCACAATAAACAGACAGACCATCACACTCAAAAGGCTTTTGGGTTTCCTCATCACTGATTACGTATTCGGGCTCAATAAAAGCGCGAAACATAGTCGCTAACGTGGTTTTATCAGGTCTTTTGCTCTCAATCATAAGGCTTTCCTTAGCTAAATGAATGAACTTTATTATCTCATTTAACACCCAATTTGTTACCCGATTTAATATCCTACCACTGCCGCATCGACAATACGCGGATCAGAAGAACCATAGACACCATTTGGCGTCAACATAATTGATTGTGTTGAGCCCATAGCTGCTTTTGGACTGACCGTATGGCCCATGGATTCAAGTTTTTTAACCGTGTCAATATTTAGTGCCTTTTCAGTGCGAATCTCATCAGGCAGCCATTGATCATGAATACGCGGTGCATGAGTGGCTTCGGCGATATTCATATCGTGATCGATGACGTTGGAGATGATTTGGGTGACGGTAGTAATGATACGGCTACCACCGGGGCTGCCTGTCACGATATATGGTTTACTGTCCTTAAATACTAAGGTTGGACTCATAGAAGATAGCGGACGTTTATTGGCTTCAACGGCGTTGGCGTCACCACCAAGTAAGCCATAGCCATTAGGCGTGCCTGGCTTAGCAGAAAAGTCATCCATCTCGTTGTTAAGTAATATGCCGGTACCTTCAGCGACAAGGCCCGTACCGTATGAGAAGTTCAGCGTATAGGTATTTGCTATCGCATTGCCGTCTTTATCAACGATAGAGAAATGCGTGGTTTGATCGCTCTCGTAGGGTAGTGGATTGTTGGCTTTAATCGTTGCTGCTGGCGTAGCTTGATTTGGATTAATCGATGTACGGAGATTATCTGCATACGCTTGAGAGGTAAGACCACTGGCAGGGACATCGATGAAGTCCGAATCCCCTAAATACTCAGCTCGATCGGCATAAGCCAACTGCATCGCTTCCGCCATCAAATGAATGGTTTGTGCGCTATTTTGTCCATAGTCTTTAAGCGGATAGCCTTCTAATATGTTTAAAATCTGCACGATATGAATACCACCAGAAGAAGGCGGCGGCATCGAGACGATCTCATAGCCTCGGTAGTCGCCTTTGACTGGCTCGCGAGCGATGGCTTCGTAATTAGCCAAATCCTGCAAGCTCATACTGCCGCCAGCGTCATTAATGGCTTTGACGATTTTGCGTGCTGTCTCACCTTTATAAAAACCATCAGCACCTTGTGCGGCAATTAATTTCAGAGAGCGAGCAAGTTCTGGCTGCTTTAAGCGTTCACCTGGTTGATACGCGCTGCCATCCGCTCTAAAAAACACCTTTTTAGTACTCGGCCATTTTTGCAAACGATCGCTCAAGGCTTCTAGCGATTCCGACAAGCCAGCAGTGACTTCTATACCGTCTTCAGCAAGTGCAATGGCAGGCGCCATTACTTGCCCGCGACTCATCGTGCCATGATCTTCTAACGCTTTTAAAAGCCCTGCGACTGTCCCCGGTACACCAATAGCTAAACCATGAAAGCGAGACAAATCACTGACAGCGTTGCCTTCCTCATCGAGATACATATCACGCGAGGCACTACTCGGTGCTTTTTCACGGTAATCGAGCGCCACCGTTTTGCCCTTCTCGGCATCATAAATCATCATAAAGCCGCCGCCGCCGATGTTCCCAGCGCGCGGTAAGGTAACGGCTAATGCAAAACCAACAGCGACGCCAGCATCAACGGCATTGCCACCGTCTTTCAAAATCTTTAAGCCAATGTCAGAGGCCAATGCTTCTTGAGTGGCTACCATGCCGTTCTTTGCCCAGACCGGATGATGGATAGCATCTTCAGAGTAGATGGCTTGATCGGCTTTGGCATTGCTAGTCGTTGAGGTAAGCGTATTGGTTTTCGCTCGGGTGATGCGCTGAGTCTCAAGTACGACCGTTGGGTTGTCCGCCATGATGGCAAGATTGATTGCACTGGTATTGATTGAGGTGTTATTTATTGTATTACCATCATTTGGTGCAACGGGTTCAAGCGCATGAGCAGATACAGACAGTAATAGTGTACTGCTAACCAATAGCATCGCAGATTTTAGGGTTGTTTTTACCAGTGCTTTATTATGACGGTTTTGAGAAGAAGCGGTATCGTTGTGAGAGTGAAAAGATAATTTTGGCATCGCAAAGTCCTTTTTACGAGTAGGTGAGCAATTAGGCGGAAGTAAAAATAAGTAGATAATAATGAATATAGCAGCTAGCACAAACCAAATGTTAGCTTTTGTTTTTAATATTACTAATTAGTCGCAAATGACATTGCTAAGAAAATTTCTGCGAACTAGCTGCTTCAATCATCAAAGAATTTGAGCTTTTTGGAAAATCAATCTTAATATACCAATTGTTATTTTACGCATAAGTCACTAATTTGTAATCTTTTGTGCTATAAATAATAACGCTCTTAATGGCGTTGCTATCGTCCCCTGGATAAAAGGATTCTTATGTCATCAAATCACTCTAATAATGGCGATCGACAGTGTCTATCTGAATCAGTGCCACATAACTCATCTCATAATGCTCAAGGCAACTATCATTTACCTAGATTGTTATCCATGACAGGTTGTATGCTGTTCGGCAGTGCATCTTTTGTGCTTTCAGGTTGTCAATCAAGTCCAACTGTATCAACGTCTGCTACTGCATCAGCAACGCTTATTAACTTTGAAAACTCAGACAACGCACTTATCCAATCACAAGGTCAAGCGTTTAATACCAGCTTAAATGCCAAATCTGAGCGTTACGAGCAATTATTCAATCAGCCCAAATTTCCAAATACGGAGAATCAAGCCAAGTCACATTTACTTGTTGCCATTCGGAAGCATTTAGCCACTGAGCATGTAGCAGTCGCACAAGCCAATTATCATATGGCACCTTTTATTGATCCAGATAGCATTGATGCAGGCTCTAGTAGTCTTCTTAAAACAATTATAGAAGCTTATGCTTACAAAAATACAGCCTCAGACGATTATGACTCAGATTACGATTCAGATTATGACGAGTATATTGAAGCCGAAGCTGTAGAAGAAGCTTACGATAATGATGGCTACAATCAAGACGGCTATGATGAGTATGGCTATGATCGATATGGAGAAAGTATAGACAGTGATGATGACAATGAGGTAAGTAATGGTGTGCTATCAAAGATGGCAGAGTTTAACCCTAAAGAGCTAGCTAAGAGCTATGAGGCTGTACAAAAGGCAAAACAGCAAAAAGAGAGTACGAACGACGAAAGCCATCCTTTGTCGTCAAAAGGTATGATTGGCCAAGTTCTAAGTATGATTCATCGTACGCCTGAGCAGATAGCGGCATCGAATGCTTATCAATATCAAAACTTAACGTTCAATAGTGTCAGTCGATACAAGCCCAAACAACGACAGCTGCAAAGTGTTTATAGCTACGAGTACATCACACCAACGATTAGCTCATCCGTACAAATACCGCTCGCATTCGATTTTAATAACAGTCGCATTTCGGTAGATCCATCAGCAATCATGCCTATTATGGCGCTTGTCAATCCTGAGAAAACACCACTACCTAACGAGATGGCATCGCATACCGTAAGCTTTGGGTTGCCAGAGAGTATTACAGCACAGTTGCCACCGTCAGTCCTTTATGATGCGGCGATTGATGCTGTACAAAATAGCATGGCAGAGCTCGCGCCTGAGTATTTCAGTGCAGTAGATATTCGAAACGATACATTTGCCAAAGAAGTCGGTGCGAGTCGAGCGGTAAAGGTATATTTTGGCAGCAAGCAAAGCGGTGAAATGATCGGAAAAACCCTAAAATATATGACCCAATCACTACAAGATCATGTCGATGCCAACCCGCAGAAATATCCTGATGGTGCCATGCTAAAAGCGGTGCTTGCTAAGTTGCAGCTATACAACAAAGGCTACCAAAGTGCAGATGTGGGCGCATTATTACAGCTAATCGAAGCCATCGCTCCTATCTCATTTAATCAGGTGAATTACTATTACTTAGACAGCTCAGATCACTTGCTTGCTAAGCAGCAACGTACCAATATCGGTAGCGATTTGATGGGTTCAACTACTACTGTACTAAACCAAATACGCTACGATAAAAGTAGTTTTAATAACCATACACTAACGCCTGTATTAGCGGAGTCTTTTGACGCAAATGCCAAACCTGCTATCGATGGCAACGCTTGGATGGTCGAGCAACGTCAACAGAAAGACAGACTGCAAGCGGCTCGTTATGTACGCTATGAATATGACGATAGTAGCTTAAGTGATGACGAAAGCAGTGGTTACGGTGATGACAGTAGCAACTATGAGAATGGTGAATACGACGATGCTGAAGATGATACTGACAAAGGAAAATAAATAATCCTATCTTGTTATGTTCAAGCCCATATTTATAAGGATAAAAAATGAAAACAGTACGTCAAGCCATCGCAAATCTTTTTCCGTTAGCTAGCCCACCTTTAACTAGCCTTCCATCAATGATTAAAGGCAGTGTATTATTTAGCAGTACGCTTCTAACGGGAGCACTGTTATTAACGGGTTGCCAATCTACCAGCTTGAGCCAATCGAACGCTATGACAGCAAAGCAAACGCCAGCTGCGGCCAAAAAAGCGTTGGCAACTGCCTTACAGAAGCAACGACGCCAGTCTTTTAGCTATCATGCCAATCTTGAGATTGGTAACGATCAGCAATTTACCAATATAAATGCCAAGAATTTAGTCGGCTCAGATTATATTTATGATTACTGCGAAGAAACCCATGATCAGGCGTATGTAGCATTAGTAAGCCAAGCGGAAACCCAGAGTAAAGATATCGAAGCTGTTAGTTATGAAGCTCTGCGAACGGCAATTAAGCAGTCTTACCTTGAATGCGCGGATGCCTATCAAGCATGGGAAGATAATCAGTACGATAGTGATGTCACCGTATCGCCTCATTACCAACAGCTATTTGACAATTATGACAACAAATCAACACCGCAAGATATCAAGAAAGCGCAGTTGCTAGATGCTTACTTGTTAAAACCGTTATCTATCAACTCGCAAGGTGTTTATCAGCCTATGGCTGGCAAGGCTACGATGCTCGCAAGCGCACAGTACCAAGCGCGCAATCATCAAAGCAGTATCAATCAGCCCATCTATATAGATTTTAAAAACGGTAATATTTATCTATGGGCAGATAACTTTGCGATGCTCAATTCAGAAATGTTAGACGATAAGCTCGGTACAAAATGGCTAAATAAGTGGTTAAAAATAGCCATTAACGACGGCACGCTGCCTAAAGGCTTTGGCAATGAATTGATAAAAAGCCACTTTGCCGCGTTAGATATTACATTCGACAGCGCATCTATTAGCCAGTTTGACTATGTCGCTCCTAATACATTAGCGTCACTTACTCCCAAGCTGCCTGCGCATCAACTGCCAGCAATGCTAGCAAGCGATGAAGTTATTCGCCGTGTACAAAGCGCTGCAAGCTATGAGCAATTTTACCAAGACTACATGGGTATTTTTTATGATCGTATTACTAAGAAATATCCAGAGTTAGTCAATAAGAATGAAACTTACCAAGCAACCGCCGCAAGTTCTGATAAATTCACTAGTAAAGTGTTAATGCAGCAAATGTTAGCAATGATAAAAGGACGCATATATAGCGAGGTTGAGACATCAGAAGCTGAGATAGAAACGAGTTCAATGGTGCAGGAGCTATACGGATTTGATAAACGTGGTCAGCTAAAATGGCAGCATCTGCGTAGTGAGTTTCCAAACAAAACCGACTCTGATAAGAATTTGGTAATGGACATTTTGCAGCAATACTCTGCTATACGTCCTCAGGACAAGGCATTTCCTAACTTACCAAGTGATATGCAAGTGCCGAACGCGAGTAATAGTATTGATGTGCGCGAGTATGGTGATGAGCTGATACAGTATTATCGCGATGGTAATGGCACTACGATGGGTAAGATGGTTTTTGCTATGTTACCGATGGCTAAAGAGCGTCTTGATTCGATCGATTGAAGACTGTTTGAAAATAGGTAAGTTTAGTTTGATTAACCTTTATTAACATAGACAACTAAAAAGCGCACCGTTCATACGATGCGCTTTTTTATATTTTTATACCGAGTTTTATGAGACATTAAGCCTTAATATAAATCTCTATATTAATGACAAATTACATGCCTTGGCGTTGCTGTTTATCATGTCCTTTACGGTTCTGTGAATGCTGACGCCCTTTTTCTTGTCTTTCTGATCTGAGTTGTTCCATCTTGGCACGCTGCTCAGCAGTTAAGACCTGCGAAATAGCATGCTGGGTCTGGACGCGCTCGATAAAGCGTTGTTTGATTTTAGCTGCTTGCTGATCCGCTAGGCGGTTAAGCGCGGCGGTGTTCAGCGTGCTGGCGGTGTTCAGCGTGCTGGCATTGGTCAGTGCTTGTAGTTGCTGATGCATTTGTGCCCGTTCTGCCTTGCTTTGTGCGCGCTCAGCTTTACGGTTGCCGTGTTTGGCCTCCATGATGGCTTTGATTTGCGCCTGCTGTGTGGCGGTCAAGTCTAGCTGCGACATTGGACCTCTCATACCGCCTTTATGCATGCCGCCTTTCACACCTGTTTTATGATGCTGCATTTTGCTGGTCGTTGTTGCTGTATCAGTGGTTGCGTTGACACTCGTACAAGCGGTAACTGTAAATACGCTAGACATTGCTAGTACTGAACCCATTAATAATTTTTTCATAAAGATATCCTTTATTTAATTCGATTTGGTTAAATGAACATTAAGTTTTTATCTTGCAAGCATGATTTTTAGAACGTTGTAGATAAGTACTGTCAGCTACTCTATAAGCACTACGCTGTATAAGCACAATTTATAAAAGCAATACTTGCTGTTGATATGCGCTATCTTACGACAGTTAAAGGTTGCGAACATTTATAAAGTATTAAGAAAGGTAACGTTTATAGCGTATTGATAAGCACATGCCTGATAATATGGATGATAACGCTATTAAGGCTCAAGGAGACAGATGTGCCAAATATATTGCTAGGTGATGATGACGAAGAGTTGACCCAGTTATTACAAGAATACTTGCACAATCATGGTATTCAATGTGATTGCGTTCACGATGGTGAGGCGGTCATCCAGAAGCTTAAAACCGCAAATAGCGATGTTTCAGCTTCTGCTTATGATTTGCTGGTACTGGATATTATGATGCCAAAAATCGATGGGCTTAGTGTGCTACGTCAATTGCCGAATATTAGTGATATTCCAGTCATTATGTTGACGGCAAAAGGTGAAGAGATCGATCGTATCATTGGGCTTGAGCTTGGCGCTGATGATTACATCACTAAACCCTGCAATCCGCGTGAGTTGCTGGCACGTATCAATGCCGTTATCAAGCGGACTAATGCGGCAGCATCAGAGCATACTCCGCTACCAGAGAGTCGTTTGCATCTGGATCAAAATCAGCGGCTTTGTCAGATAGATGGCGTAGAGCTACAAGTGACGGGGACAGAATTTGATTTATTGGTCGCGCTACTCAAACAAAAAGGTGAGGTGGTGAGTAAGGCGTGGCTATCAGAGCATGTGTTGCAGCGTGAACTGCAGCCATTCGATCGTAGCCTTGATGTACATGTGTCGCGCCTACGCAAAAAACTCCAACCTTTCCACGATGAGCCTATCAAAGCTATCCGTGGTAAAGGCTATCAGCTGGTGCTGTAATGACGGACTTATCGATGAAACCTGCCAAGAAAGCTATTAACAATAAAACGCTTAATCAAGCGACTAAATTTAAGCTGCGAATCACGCTGTTTTGGCGTCTGTTTCTGAGCCTATTATTAACGATTCTGATCACCTCTATTCTATCTATCGTGGTGGAGCGCTGGTTGGTCGAAAAAGCGCTGAATGCTCGCATGGATGTACAAATTGATAGTTTATTAATTAAGCGTCAAGAGATGGTTGAAGCGTTACAAGTAGGTGATTTAACTACCGTTAGGCAGATGTATCGTGAAGACCGATGGCTGATGAATCAAATCAGAGTCTATGATGAGCAAGGCGCCATTATATTTCCGCGTTATGGTGATAGAGATGAGCGTAGGCAAGAACATAGACAAGAGCGAATGCCAGATGGTCGGCAGGTAATGAGGCCTTCATTAATGCCATTAATGCAGTCAGTGCCTAAGCCTGATGATGAAATGTCTGATAATAAAATGTCTAATAACAACAACGATAGAATATCGGATAATGAGCCGTCACTTTTAGATAATATCCTGTCACCGATGACAGCGAATCGTGCGAATATAGCTAATCCCGATAGTCGTCCTGAGTTGGCTGACGTGACGGTCGTCTTACCAGATGAGCAAGCGGTCATTGTACAATTGCGTCCGCATCTGCGTTTTGCCGACGTTGTAGCACTGCAACGTGGTAATTTTCCGATACGTTTATTGCTGATTATCCTTTTTAGTGTCTTAGTCTGCATTTGGCTGAGTCGTACACTGACCCAGCGTATTCGCCGTGTACAAAACACGGTGCACCGTATGATTGACGGCGATTATCAGGCTAATCCCAATCTATCTAAGATGGGAGATGATGAGCTTGGTTTACTCGCAAAAGACGTAGCCAAGCTATCAACAAGGCTGGCTGAGAGTGAGCTGGCACGCAAGCAGATGCTCAGTGATATCTCACACGAACTACGCTCGCCATTGGCACGGCTTGACGTTGCAACTGAGCTGACGCGAGACTTTGCGCCGAATGCCAATCGTTACCTTGACCGTATTGATAAAGAATCTGCGCGGATGAATGAGCTAATCGAGCAAATCATTCATATTCAATCTCTACAAATGCAGCAATATACTATCGACAATTTAGAAAATGAAGCAGTTGATATTGCTGAGATTATCAGTGAGATTGGACAAGATGTCTGCTTTGAGTTTCAACAGAAAAACGTACACTGGCAATGGCAGCCGGATAATTCATTATTGACAGATTCTTCATTAGTCATGCCTTTATCAGCTACTTCTCCAGATACTCCTTGGACAGTGCTAGGCAATCAAGAACAGCTACACAGTGCACTTGAAAACGTCATTCGTAATGCTTTTATGCATACTGCAGCTGATTCAACGGTTATTGCTGAGATTAAACAAGCAGAGATGGACGGTAAAACCTCTGCTATTCAAATTAGCATAATAGATGAGGGCGGCGGTGTTGCGGATGAAGATTTGGAGCGTATTTTTCAGCCCTTTGTACGGCTAGACTCTGCCCGCCATCGCGAAACTGGTGGCTATGGATTAGGATTAGCGATCGTCCATGCGGTGGTGATGGCACATAAGGGTCAGATCAGTGTCTATAATCGACAAGATGGTATTCAAGGGTTGGTGGTGCAAATAGTGTTGCCCGCCTATTCTGCGTAATTTGCACAGCAGTTACCTACATAGCAACATAAATTGTCTTACTAGCAGAACTTATAGCCACTTAATGTAAGTGGCCATTTTAAATAAGCTATTTAAGTGCAATCGTATAGCTCTGCGGTTTGTCTTGCAAATTGTAAGCTTCAATGGCTTGTAATTTGAACTCGTTACGATCGTAAAGGCTAGGTTCCTCAGCAGCTCTTGACTCGAGCAGATTCATGGTGGAGTAATAATTTTCATCTGAGAAATCACCAAAAAGATTTTTGGCAATATAGTTTAAGTACTTTCTATTATGTCCATTTATCTCAAACTTTGTGAGGTAGTTGTCTTTTTCGCGCTCAATAACTAGTGTATCGGTTATTTCTAACCGTGAGGGACAGTTAAAACAGCCTGGAACAAACTGTACGTCTTGAATATCAACTTGGCTGAGCAAATCCTGAGTCTTGGTAGTTTGACTATTATAGTTCACATTGGAGGTAGTAGAATATTTGCAGCTTTTACTGTCTATTATTTTAATTTCATTAATCCGATTTTTCTTATTTGTTTTTACAATAAGCCTGCAATCATTAAGCTCACGATTGCCATATTTGCCGGAACTTTGTTTTTTCAATCCTAACTGATACTTCTTGTTCAGTGTATGTATGCTTTTGCCTAAGGAGCTTGGCGCAATAAAGCTTTGATAATCTGCTGCATGGACAGGTATAGAGATAGTGACGATTAAACCAGATATTAACAACGTGTTCTTCATAACGTAGACCTAAATTTCAAGAGCATTAGCCAACTTAATACAACCATTAATAAAGCGTTTTAAGTCAGCTTTGTAAGCTTGACGTAATTATAGTCAACTTATTATCTGAATGCTATCTCCATAAAAAAGCCCCAATACGGGGTTTTTGCGTAATTATGATGTTATAGAATGGATTAAAGCAATGATTAAAAACATAATAACCTCGCTTGCAATTAACGATACTGGCTAATAATCAATAAAGTTAATGACCTAGTAGTTCATGAGCTTTGGTTTGGCAGGCATTGTATAAACAAGTATAGTAAATAATCAAATTACCTAGTAACCCAAGACCAAGGATGGATCAATGACTATTGCATGCTTTAAGCCAAAGTGGATGGATGAAGAGATTGAAATGCTGCATGAGAGTGCGCTCAAAGTATTTAGAGATTGGGAAGCACACGATGAGAAGTGGCGTGAAAACGGTATGCTCGATCGGGAAGCTTGGCTAGAAGCAGGCGAGATGGGGTTTTTGTGTGCTTCAATGCCAGAAGAATACGGCGGGGCAGGTGGTGACTTTCGTCATGAAGCAGCGCTGATTTATGCGCAATCTGAAGCCAATCAAGCAGGCTTCGGTGGCTTTTTGCATTCAGGCATCGTCGCCCCTTATATTTTGCATCATGGTACTGAAGAGCAAAAGCAAAAGTGGCTACCCAAAATGGCAACAGGGGAGTTAATCGGCGCGATTGCTATGACTGAGCCGGGCACAGGCTCAGATTTGCAAAACATCAAGACCTACGCAGTCAAAGAAGGCGATGATTATATTATCAATGGTTCAAAGACCTTTATCACTAACGGTCAATTGGGTAATTTAATTATCGTTGCTTGCAAAACTGACCGATCTCTTGGCGCTAAAGGTGTATCGCTTATAATTGTCGAAACCGATAATGCTCCGGGGTTTGAGCGTGGCAAAAAGCTTAAAAAACTCGGCTTAGCCTCACAAGATACCTCAGAGCTGTTCTTCAATAACATGCGCGTGCCGCAAGCCAATTTGTTGGGTACGGTTGAAGGGTTAGGTTTTGCGCAATTAATGCAAGAATTACCGCAAGAGCGTTTGATCGTAGCACTGGCAGCGATTGGGGCGATGAAATTAGCACTAGATTTGACCATTGACTATACCAAAGAACGCACCGCTTTTGGCAAGCCGGTATGGAGCTTTCAAAATACCCGCTTTAAGCTGACAGAATGTAACACACACTATATTGCCTCAAGCGCCTTATGTGATGCTGCTATTGAAGCATTGGTCGAAGATAAGCTCACGGTGCAGCATGCTGCTTTAATTAAATATTGGGTGACCGAAAAACAGTGCATCGTAATGGATGAGTGCGTCCAGTTATTTGGTGGTTATGGCTATATGATGGAATATCCGATTGCGCGTTTGTACGCTGATGCGCGGGTACAGAAAATCTATGGCGGTACCAACGAGATTATGAAAGAGCTGGCGTCACGCTTTATGTAAGCGACTCGTTTTTTCAAATTTTCATCAAAACCATTTCATTAAGACTATAAGGATATAGCATGATTCAGACGGCTTATATTTACGACGCCATTCGTACCCCTCGCGGTAAAGGCAAAGCAGGCGGCAGCTTAAATCAAGCGACACCCATTTGGCTGGTACGCACCTTACTTAATGCCATGCAACAGCGCAATGATTTAGACACTAGCTTGGTCGATGATGTGGTGCTCGGCTGTGTGACCCCAATCGGCGAACAGGGGGCAGATATTGCCCGCATTGCGGTGCTTGATGCGGGCTGGCATGAAACGGTCGCTGGCGTGACATTGTCGCGGTTTTGCGCCTCTGGCCTTGAATCTATTAACTTGGCGGCGAGTAAAATCATGTCAGGTATGGAGGATATGGTCGTTGCAGGCGGTGTCGAATCAATGAGCCGTGTAAAAATGGGCGCAGATGGTGGCGCTTGGTTTATGGATCCGCGGGTAAATTCTGTGACTGGCTTTGCCCCGCAAGGCGTTGGTGCCGATACCATTGTGACACTTGAAGGGTTTAGTCGTACAGATGTTGATGCCTTTGCTACCGAGTCGCATCAGCGCGCTACTAACGCATGGGCTGCTGGCTATTACGACAATGCGGTAATACCTGTGCATGATTTAAATGGTCGATTGTTGCTTGATAAAGATGAGACCATTCGTCCCGATACGACAGTCGATACTTTAGCAGGGCTCAAGCCTTCCTTTGCCCAGCTTGGCGCGATGGGCTTTGATAGCGTCTTGCTGGACAAATATACCAGCATTGAGCGTATCAATCATGTGCATCATGCTGGTAATTCCTCTGGTATTGTTGATGGCGCTGCGCTTTGCCTTCTGGGGAGCGAAGCTGCGGGTAAAAAAGCAGGATTGCGTCCGCGTGCAAAAGTCATTATGGCGTCGGTCATTGGCTCTGAGCCCTCTATTATGCTGACCGGTCCGACACCTGCTTGTCAAAAGGCGCTCAAAAAAGCCGGTATGACGGCAGCCGATATTGATCTATGGGAAATCAATGAAGCGTTCGCCGCGATACCGATGAAGACGGCGAAAGATTTGGGCGTTTCATTGGACAAAGTCAACGTTAATGGTGGCGCTATTGCGATGGGACACCCGTTAGGAGCCACGGGTGCCATGCTACTTACCACTGTGCTTGAAGAGTTAGAGCGCCGTGATTTAAAAACGGCGATGATTACGCTTTGTGTCGGTGGCGGTATGGGCATCGCCACTATCATTGAGCGTGTATAAGCTATCTGTAAAACAATGGTTAAATAATAAGTTTGAATTTAAAAAGGAATAATAATGAGCATGGATTGCACCCCAACGATTAATAAGTTGGCAGATTTTTCTGCTGAGCGTGACGATGACAATATCGTAACAGTCACTATCAACCAAACCGAGCGTCAGATGAATGTGATTGATGATACTTTTAATCAATCGTTTAAAGTATTGGTCGATGCTTTCACAAACGATGAGACGGTTAAAGGGCTTATCTTAACGTCAGGTAAAGACAGCTTTATCGTTGGCGCAGATATTGACCAGCTCGCGAGTATTCATACTCACGAGCAAGCGTTTGAATTGGCGGAGTCGCTCAAAGCAAGCCTACGTAAGCTTGAAAAATCTGGCAAACCGGTCGTTGCCGCGATGACAGGTTCGGCGCTTGGTGGCGGGCTAGAAGTTGCGTTGGGCTGTCATTACCGACTCGCTATTGATTCACCTAAAACCAAACTTGGTTTGCCCGAGGTGAAATTAGGCTTACTACCTGGCGGCGGTGGTACTCAGCGTCTCATGCGCCTACTTGGCATGCAAAAGTCGCTTGAGATGATGACTCAAGGTAAAATTGTCAATGCTACCGCTGCTAAAGATATTGGGTTTATTGATGCGATAGCTAGTGACAAAGACGACATGTTACACCAAGCTAAAGCGTGGATTAAAGCCAATCCTGACGCACAGCAACCGTGGGACAAAAAAGGCTTTAGCATTCCTGGTGGCAATGCGAATAACCCAAAGAACGCGCAAATGCTATCTGTTGCACCAGCTATGGCGTACCAAAAATCTCACGGCAATTATCCTGCCATTACCCATATTATGTCTTGCGTATTTGAAGGTAGCTTACTTGCTATCGATGCTGCCCTTGAGGTCGAATCGAGCTACTTTGCCGCTTGTGTGCTGTCGCCTGAATCTAACAATTTAATCACTTCTATGTGGACGCAATTAAACCAAATTAAAAAAGGACAATCGCGTCCTAACAGCTTTGATCGTCAAAAAGTAAATAAGGTTGCGGTACTTGGCGCAGGGATGATGGGTGCTGGGATTGCATATGTTGCCGCCAAAGCGGGCATCAATGTGGTGCTATTAGATACCAGTATTGAAAACGCAAATAAGGGTAAACAGTATTCAGAAAACCTACTTGATAAAGCCATTAATCGCGGACGCTCAAACGATACCAAAAAAGAAGCGTTATTAAGTAAAATTCAAACCACCATTTCCTATGATGATATTGCAAGTTGTGATTTGGTCATCGAAGCGGTATTTGAAAATCGCGATATCAAAGCCAAATGTACTGAGCAAGCAGAAGCCGTCATCGCTGAAACGGTCGTTTATGCTTCTAATACGTCGACCATTCCTATTACGAGCTTAGCCACTACAAGTAAACGTCCTTCTCAATTCATCGGGCTGCACTTTTTCTCACCAGTCGATAAGATGCCCTTAGTTGAGATTATCATGGGCGAGCAGACTGATGATGCAACCTTAGCAAAAGCTTTTGATTTTGTGCTACAAATTGGCAAAACGCCTATCGTCGTCAACGACAGTCGCGGCTTTTATACCTCGCGCGTATTTGGTACGTATGTGTCAGAAGGTATTGCGATGTTAGGTGAGGGCGTACATCCTCGACGAATTGAAGTGGCTGGTCTTAAAGCTGGTATGCCGATGCCGCCGCTTGCACTGCAAGATGAGGTGTCGCTTGATTTATCATTGCGTATTAAAGAACAGACCAAAAAAGATACAATCAGCGAGGGTAAAGAGTGGGTCAGTCATCCGGCAGAAGCGGTACTTAAAGTGATTGCAAAAGATCATGAGCGCTTAGGTAAAAAGGTCGGCAAAGGCTTTTATGATTATTCGCAAAATACAGAGGGCAAGGGTGATAAGCAGTTATGGCCAAAATTGACTGAGCTATTTCCATCCGTTGATGAGCAGCCAAACATGGCAGAGCTGATAGATCGCCTCCTCTATATTCAAGCCAACGAGTCAGCGCGCTGTTACGAAGAAAACGTCTTACGCTCTGTCGCTGAAGGTAATGTAGGCTCTATCTTTGGTTGGGGTTTCGCCCCGCCTCAAGGGGGGACGCTACAGTTTATCAATGCGGTAGGAATAGAAAATTTCGTTAAGCGTAGTCATGAGCTGGCCGCTAAGTTTGGTACGCGTTTTGAGCCTGCACAAATTTTGATAGAAATGGCAAAAAAAGGCGAGGTGTTTTCAGATGACTAATAGAGAGTTAATACCGGACAGTTCGATATCAGGTATCTCAAAAAGCATGATGGCTGACTGTCTAAACGGGCTCAAAGTTGTCGATCTCACACGTAATCTTCCCGGTCCGTTCGCGACGCGCTTACTCGCCGATCTTGGTGCAGAAATCATTAAAATTGAACCAGAAAATGGCGATCCAGGACGGGCATTTGGTGAACTATTCAAAGCTTTAAACCATGGCAAACACTGCGAAAAAGTGGATTTTCGTAGCGAAGCAGGCATTGAAGCAATAAAAGCGCACATCAAAGATGCAGACGTTATGCTTGATAGTTTTCGCCCTGAGGTCCTTGTTGGAATGGGTTTAGATGCCGCTACTTTACATGCTATTAATCCAAAACTGGTGATGGTTTCTATCACAGGCTATGGTATTCCAGAGGCGCTTGATGCTACAGGTAAGTCTTGGGCAGCGAAGGCGGGGCATGATATCAACTTTATGGCAATGAGCGGCACCCTCGATCAACTCAAAACAGCCTCAGGCGATCAAGCTATGCCCAATATGCAATTTGCAGATTTGGCTGGTGGTAGCGATACCGCAGTGATTACCTTATTAGCAGCGGTACTTGCCGCTAAAAATACTGGTCGCGGTCGACACATAGCCGTGAGTATGACGCATAGCTTGTATCAGCATCTGGTCATGCCAAAAGCGACAGCTGATATGATGAAAAATATAAATGGACAACGCCCAGAGCCTCAGAATGACTTCTTGGGTGGATGGCTGCCGTGCTATCGGTTGTACAAAACACAAGATGGTCGCCATATGGCAGTCGGCTCGTTGGAGTTTAAGTTCTGGCGATTATTATGCGAGACCTTAGACTTATCTGAATACGTTGATGCTCATTGGCAGCGTGGATCAATGCCAAATACAGCTGAGAGTAAACAAGCTGAGCAAGCAATGATAGAGAAGTTTGCTAGTCAAACGATGACGTATTGGGAAGAATTGTTCGCAGAGGTTGATGCTTGCGTAACCCCAGTACTTAATTTGGCAGAAGCTCAAAGCCATCCTTTGTTTGCGCATCAAGACAAGTATCAAGCGACTGCCAGCTGGCAGGTTATTGCTAGTGTATAAACTCAGTTAAACGTCATTGATATTTCATTTTAAGCAAACGGTTTTAATTATTGGTGTAAAAAATCCAGATGAATTAGGTGATATTTCTCCATGCTAACGATATTCCAGCGTATTCTCAGTGAGACTTGCTTTTCAAGTCAGGATGATATTATGAAAGATTTTCATTACCAAGCGTTACCGCTCGACGTTCATTTTGGGAACGGTAAGTCAGCTGAAGCCAAAGATATTCTAATACAGCATGGTTATCGTAAAGTTATAGTAATTACGACACCGGGTCAAAAAGAAGCAGGTCAGAAGTTATCGCAGCAACTACAAGAGATTTCAGCAGGCGTGTATCCGCACGCTGTCATGCATGTTCTGGTAGAAGTCGCGGACAAGGCGGTAGAGTTTGTCCAATCAAACGACATTGATTGTTGCCTGGCTTTGGGCGGCGGCTCTACGATTGGACTTGCCAAAGCCATTGCATTAAAGACGCATTTACCGATAGTCGCTATACCAACTACCTATTCAGGTAGCGAGATGACAACTATTTATGGCATGACTAAAAACAATCTAAAAACCACAGGTAAGGATATTCACATCCTACCCAAAGTAGTGATTTATGATCCAGAGCTAAACTTAACCTTGCCTGCGCAAATCTCGGCTTGTTCAGGTATGAATGCCATGGCACATGCGATAGAAGCGCTATATGCTGAGGATAAAAACCCAATTGTCAGTCTCATGGCGGTTGACTCTATCAAAGCATTAAAGTCTGCTTCGCCTGTGATTGTAGATGACTTGAGCGATATTTCAGCACGCCAGAAAGCAACCTATGGTGCTTGGCTTGCTGGAGTTTGTCT
The DNA here is from genome assembly GCF_052259005.1 of Psychrobacter sp. 1Y10. Lineage (NCBI taxonomy): Bacteria > Pseudomonadati > Pseudomonadota > Gammaproteobacteria > Moraxellales > Moraxellaceae > Psychrobacter > Psychrobacter sp. 1Y10. The sequence continues at coordinate 66,615 of NZ_JBQQES010000004.1, forward strand.
AGGATCAGTTGGTATGGCCATTCATCATAAGATTTGCCATACTTTGGACGGCACATACAGTCTGCCACATGCTCAAGCACACGCTATTACGCTTGCGTATTCAGTGCATTACAACCGTAACGCTGATATTGAAGCCATGGATCGATTGGCAGAGGCTTTAGGTGTTAGTAGCCGTGAAGAGGTCGGTTTAGAAATTTATCGTTTAAATCAATCCTTAAAGATTCCGTTGGCACTAAAAGACATTGGTCTACCCAAAGAGGGTCCAGCTAACGTGGCACAAATCGTCTGTGATAGTCCTTATTATAATCCTCGTGATTATGACTATGAGGAATTAAAAGATTTATTAAATAAAGCGTATCAAGGACTACCTCCTGCTTAAGAGTGACATGAGAGTTGTCGTTCGGCGCAAACGATTTATTATGGTCATCTAGTGAAGTGCGTACACGTACACCTTTGGTTTATGACGAGATAAATAATGGTCTCCATTATTTTAACGCCGTTTTATTTCATGCCATTCCTAAAGTCTATCGTAATATTAAAAAAGCCATTATTGATATCTATCTTATGAAACTACAGGTTCAATATTGTCTTTGAGAAGGGAGTGATCAGATTTAAGCGTAGTACTTTTAGACTAAGCGATAAGGGCGCTTCATGTTTTATTTTTGAAAGTGGTCTGCTGATGTGCTATCTAGTCATGGTGGTGTATCTTCATATTAGCCTATAACAAGCCTTGATTATGGAGGCGTCATTGGTTGTACTTTATCTGACTTATACTTTCTCTTATGACTGGACTTATGACAAAATTTTCCCAATACCGTATTTTAATTATGAAAAAATAAAGCGGTATCTGTGTAAACCAAAGCTATTCATCGAGTGATTTGTGATGTTGATGGATGCTAGAATAGACTAGAAATTTAAAGTTATCACCTAGATAAAATCCGTGATTGATTGAGCTTTTTAGGCTATAAAGTATATAGTTTAAAAGGCTTTACTGTATTTTAAGGTGGATAAAATACTTCTAAATTTAGAATTGATTTTCAGATTTTTAAGAACTCATTAAGGATAGATTATGTATATCACTGCAAATTTCGATGCAGGTAATATTGATGTTATCAATGTAGAGAATAAAAAAGATATTCAATTGGCGATTCGCCCAGATGTTGGTGGCGAATTTTTTCAGTGGTTTAATTTTCGTCTGTCAGGTGAGATTGGCGAGCGATATACTCTTAATATCCTAAATGCAGGGGAGGCGTCATACGTTGAAGGGTGGGAAAATTACCAAGCGGTGGCTTCCTACGATCGGGAGTATTGGTTCCGTCTGCCTACCACTTATAAAGACGGCAAATTAACCATCGTGGCAGAATTGGAATGTGACACCATTCAAATTGCGTATTTTGCCCCTTATAGCTATGAGCGCCATCAAGATTTATTAGCAGCTGTACAAACGCATCCGTTGGTGACATTGGAGCATTTGGGTGACACCCTTGATAAGCGTGACTTAACCTTAATAAAAATCGCTAATAAAGATAGCAATAGTGATGTGAATAAACGCAACATTTGGATTACGGCCCGTCAGCACCCCGGCGAGACCATGGCCGAATGGCTGATTGAAGGTTTGCTGGATAGTTTGTTAGATGATGACAATGCTACTGGTAAATTGTTATTAGAAAAAGCGAACTTCTACATTGTGCCGAATATGAACCCAGATGGGAGTGTACGCGGACATCTGCGTACTAATGCAGTTGGCACCAATTTAAACCGTGAATGGTCAAATCCAAGCTTGGAGAAAAGTCCTGAAGTATTTCATGTCATCAATAAAATGGAAGCGACTGGCGTGGATCTATTTTATGACGTGCACGGCGATGAAGCATTGCCTTATGTGTTTCTTGCCGGCTCTCAAGGGACGCCAAGTTATAACGAGCGCCTCGCACATTTGCGTGATAGATTTTCAGAGGTATTAAAGTTAGCCAGTGCCGATTTTCAGTCTGAAGTGGGCTATGATATTGATGCGCCAGGTAAAGCGAACATGACGGTTGCAACTAATTGGGTGGCGGAACGCTTTGATTGCCTTGCCAATACTTTAGAGATGCCTTTTAAAGATAACGATAATCTACCGGACGCAGACACAGGTTGGTCACCAGAGCGTTCTAACAAATTAGGGGAAGCCTCATTAGTTGCCATGTTGGCAGTGGTGGATGATTTACGTTAGTTAATGATTTAGATCAGTTACTTAGGGTAGATGCCTAATATAGTAGATGCCTAAGCTCAATTGTAAATATCCTCCAGGTCAAACACCCCATTTGATTAAGCCTTTCAAGCTATAAAACATATGGCTTGGAAGGCTTTTTTGCACTTAATCAACAAAGGAGTTTAGATATGTTATATCCCGTTGCTATTACTAAGGGCAACAGCTCTACAGCGCCCGCTATATTTATATCCTGATATAGAGAGATGTTTTTCAGCGGCAGACGATTATCAAGATGCTTTTGCTAATGCGATAGAAGCTATTGAATTGACCTTGAAGGCTTGTAGCTTATTCCGTTGCCGAGGTATTATGAACTGCGTGTTGTATTGTCCAAAAGGCTTGAATCCAACCAAAGCCATTGGCAATTTGCGTAACATGCTAATTAATCAAGCGGGTTGAGGAGCGAAGCTATGACTCAAGGGGATAATAACTATCATCAAGACATTTCTCAGCCTGATATTTTCAATAAAACGTTAGATACTGATGACAGTTGGATTAAGAAAATATGGGCGAGGGCAGATGAGTTTGGGCTCAAGGAGTTCGAAGTCCCTCGTGATAAAGAGTCATTGCTAGCCATAACAAAGCTAGATATTTTAGAGCCTGAACGTGATGAACAGCGCTCAAGAGACCTTTATAGAATAGGCTATATGCCCGATGAGCTCGCTAATCTTACCAGTCTAGTAGAAATAAATATCAGTGGTATCTCTTCAAGTCATTTACCGCAGAATATAGGTCAGCTTAGCAATCTAACCAAACTGTCTATTAGTCATTCTAAGCTTATAGTATTGGGCAGCTTATTAACCCAACTAAGCTCAATTTTAATCATTCCAAGTTTGAAGTCCTACCTACCAGCATCGGGCAACTCAAGAATCTAGCTGAGATTTTTATGAGTTATTGCAAATTTGATGAGCTGCCTAATAGTATTGGACAGCTGACCAGCCTGACTAAGCTTGAGCTTATTCATTGTAATCTTAGAGATCTGCCGGACAGTCTTTTGCAGCTAACCCATTTAAAATGTATCAATCTTACTGGAAACCCACTTGATAGACTTTCTTTGTAGATAATAGATCATTTACGTTCTATAGATAGAGTATACGGTTGGGATAAACAGTCACACTATTAACGTCTGTTGTGGCAAACTTAATTGGTGAATTCGACTAGGAATCAGGTAGCGTATTTTTTATATCAATGAAATGGTCATACCGTTAATACTAAATAAGTTGATTGTCAAAAATCGTTTAAAACGATGTTGTCGATAATTTTCGGGCTTCAGCTCTAATAGGTCACTTACCTAGAAATTTATTATTCTATTCTTTTTTCAAGCGATGAAGCGCCTTTAAAACGCAGTAAACGCAAAGCATTGAGCGTGACCAGAACCGTCGCGCCAGCATCGGCCAGTACCGCAATCCAAAGTCCTGTAATACCAAACACAGTAGTAATCAAAAATATGCCCTTTAGTCCGAGCGCAAACGTCACATTTTGATGAATATTGGTCATCGTGGCACGCGATAGTGCAATAAGATTGGCAACGTCCATCACGCGGCTTTTCAACAGCGCAATATCAGCCGTTTCGATAGCCACATCGGTACCACTACCCATAGCAATACCGACATCTGCTGTTGCTAGTGCTGGTGCATCATTAATGCCGTCACCAATCATCGCTATTTGGTTGTTATTTTTCATCTCGCTTAGCAGACGTAGCTTGTCTTCAGGTAACAGCTCAGCCTTCCATTCTATATCTAACTGACTGGCAAGCGCTTTTGCTGTACGGCTATTGTCACCTGTGAGCATGACAGAGCTCACGTTCATTGTGCTCAGCATTGATACAGCCTGCTTTGCATCTTCTCGCAGCTCATCACGCAGCGCGATCAATCCAAGCGCCTCACCTTTTTGCTCATCAAACAAGATCGAAACCGTTTTTCCTTCATTTTGCAGGGTCTCGATTTGCGTTTGCTGCGTCATCGGCAACGTAGTTTTCTCTGCTATGTAGACTGGTGAGCCAATGCTTAAAGAGCGCCCAGTGACCGTAGCATGTACGGCTTTACCCGCAGTAGCAGAAGCATCGGAGGCATCAAGGATAGTTACCTGAGCGTCTTTGGCATGATCTACAATAGCTTTAGCAAGTGGATGACTAGAAGCCGAATCTACGCTTGCAAACAGTGCCAATAACTTGTCTTGACCTTTAGCGTCCGTATGCGCTGAGGTAAAGCCGATAATATCGGTTACCCGTGGCTTACCTTCGGTTAGCGTACCTGTTTTATCAAAAGCGACGGTACTGACTTGACCAATCAATTCCATGACATTACCGCCTTTGATAAGCAGTCCGTGACGCGCACCGACCGCCAAACCTGAGGCGATAGCGGCTGGTGTTGAGAGTACCAACGCGCAAGGGCAGGCAATGAGTAATAGTGCTAGACCACGATATAGCCATGTCATCCATTCTACGCCCATAAATAGCGGTGGAATGACAATAACCAGCGCAGCAAGTGCCATTACGATAGGCGTATAGTAGCGGCTAAAGGTTTCAATAAAGCGCGCGGTCGGGGCTTTAGATGCTTGCGCCTGCTCTACAAGCTCGATGATACGTGCAATCGTATTATCAGCCGCTGTTTTCTCCACGCGTATGTGTAGTACGCCATCGACGTTAATTGAGCCAGCAAAGACCTCATCGTTTATAGTCTTAGCGACAGGAACGGACTCACCAGTCACAGGCGATTCATCAAGGCTGGACGTTCCTTGAATAATGACGCCATCAGCAGAGACTCTATCTCCAGGACGCACCAGCACTTTATCATTTACTTGTAGTGAAGCTGCTGGCACCTGACGCTGTTGACCTTGTGCGTCTAATAAAATGGCAGTCTTTGGTACAAGCGCCGATAACGCTCTAATACCAGCGCGGGCATGATCGGCCGCTACGCTCTCTAACAGCTCACCAACAGAGAACAAAAAGACCACTGCAGCCGCTTCTTCAGCTTCACCGATGATAAGGGCGCCAATGGCTGCGACGGACATGAGCATTTCAATTGAAAAAGGCGAGCCTGTCAGCGTCAATGCAAACGCTTTGCGGGCAAATGGTATGACGCCGATAACGACAGCAGCAATAAAAGCCCATGTGCCATAGGCAGGAAAAACCAATGATAAGACGTAGGCTGCGCTCATCAACAGACCAACACCAATGACCTGTTTGCCCTTTAACGTTTGCCACCAGCGCTGGTCGTTTACTGTTGTTTGAAGCTCATTGTTGCCTGCCTCATTTTGTTGGTCGGTTAACTCTGACACACCAAATCCAAGACGCTTGATGGTTTTTTCGATATCTGTGTTTTTAGTTGCCGCATTAGGCGCTAAGGTTAGCGCGAGCTTTTGGGTGGCAAAGTTTAGCTGAACATCAGAGACACCAGGCATACGTGTCAACGCTGTTTCAATCTTGCCCACGCAACTGGCACAGTCCATACCTTCAATATGATATTGCATAATATTTTATCCTCTTATTAAAGGTATTATGAACCCTATAGTGGCTTTAGGGTCAAGGCTTTGATTAACCAGTTTGTTTGATTTTTCACTTACTGAACCTTATAGTTACTTTATGGTCTAAATTTTAGAATCACTATTGATGACTATAGCTATTTAAGGAGAGAAAAATGCCTATCAAAATTGGCGAGCTTGCCAAACGTACAGGGGCGACGGTAGAAACCATTCGCTATTACGAAAAAGAAAAATTGTTACCGGAGCCTACGCGCAGTCAAGGGAATTATCGTTTGTATCGTGAGGATCATATTGAACGTCTGCAATTTATCCTACATTGCCGTACGCTCGATATGACTTTGGAGGAAGTGCGAGTTTTGCTGCAGTATTGGGATACGCCAGATAAAAACTGCGGAGAGGTAAATATACTATTAGACGAGCATATCGATGCGGTAGAAACACGTATGAAAGAGTTGGTGCAATTAAAGCAGCATCTATTAGATTTGCGCCAAAAATGCGCCAAAGAAGCACCAGCTGAATCATGCGGGATACTCCATGCGTTGGCTGATAATTCTTGTCATCTTTCCTATTAGCCATTTATTAAAATCGCTCTATGAAGGTGGAATTGTAAAACGTCTTATATTTTTCTAAATTAACGCTTTTCGTCTAAGTGCTTGATATTATCTGGGCTGGCTGCATAGATAGCGTCAAGCTCATGCTGCGTTAAATATTTTTCGGCAATAGGAAAGAGCTTACGTTCTTCAAAACGTATATGATCATATAATAAGTTACCAAGTTGTTTGACTTGTTTAACAGTGACTATAGTATTCTCACAAGCTTGAGCAGCTTGAATTTCCATCTTCGTATTGTTCAACAGTCTATGCTGTTCTCTCATTGTATCGAGTACGGATCCAACCTCAGGTTGGGTAGCTTGATAAGGTAGCAAGGCTTTTGTGATTAAATTGTCCTCGATACTAAAATGGTTTTGCATATCATCAATATAAGAGGACAGTGCTTGCCAATGTGTAGTAATCGCTTGCGGGTTATCGGTGCACTCTTTAGCGTGACGTCCTATATGTAAACCAAGATGATGCTGGCGTGATAATGGCTGTAATTGAGGGGCGCGTTTCATTCGTAATCTCCAGTTTATGAAGTCGATGTGTTTAGTTGACGACCTATTATAATATGAATGATAACCATTCTCATAATATAACAATTTATAGCCTGCTTGACTATTATCATATGACGTCTATTATTAACCAATACGCGGTTATCACTTAGATAAAATTGATGATTAAGATTGTTACTTTTATATTAAGAATCCCACCATGTCGACAGATAGCCTATCTCAAACATAGTATGTTTTCTCCTAAACATAATACGTCTGTATTTGTTCAACACAATCACGCAATGTAGGTAAAAACTCGTTTATCAAAACCTCATGAGAGACTCGTGAAGCATTGGTACTAACGTTAATAGCACCAATCAATTCGTTATTTGACTTATATACAGGCAGTGCGAGCGATCTTAAGCCAGTATCTAACTCTTGATCTACTATGACATATTGATCGTTTTTTGCTTGTTGTAAGGTTTTAAGCAGCTGTTTTGGGTCAGTAATGCTATAGGGTGTATGGGAGATAAGCTCAACACTATTAACATAGTCTTTGCGCTGCTCGTCAGGAAGATTGGCCAAAATAGCGCGTCCTATTGAGGTATAAGCAGCAGGCAAGCGCGTACCAACGGATATGCCAATAGATAATAAGCGATGTTTGGCAGCCGAGCGGGCAATATAAACCACTTCATCATTATCTAGTACCGCAAAGGAACAAGACTCTCCAGTTATTTCAGTGACGCGCTCTAGATAAAACTGAATAATATCGTGATGATGCATACCATCTAAGTAGCTTGCTCCAATACTCAACGTTTTGGGAGTCAAGCTAAATTGGCGCTTGTCTTTGTGCACATAACCAAGGGCATGTAAGGTTAATAGATAGCGCCTAGCTTTTGCTCTATCTATGTTGGCGCGTTCGGCCACTTCACTTAGAGTCATACTAGAATGACTTTCATCGAACGTTAGTAAGACGCTTAAACCTGCTGCAAGAGAGGCAACAAAATCTGGACTGTCAGAGGATATTTTATTTTCTTGTTCTTTATACATGATGTTTACTAATTACCAATTAATGATGACTAAAATCAGGAAGTTTAAACGCCCGTTACCAAATTAATCAATCAACCTTTTGTACATACTGACATCAAAAACGAACTTTTGAATCGTTAGTTTGTACAAGCGATGTTAGATGTTGAGCTGGCTATCATAGAAGTTAGAGAACATCATAGCCTTATTCTAAAAGGTATGCTACCGCAAACGAAGTAAGAGCGATCAATAGATTTATATGATAACGATACGATTGGAGCACAAACTTACTTTAGTAATAATTTTACTATCCGTTCTGTTTGTCATCTAAGCTGAGTCCTTCAATTCAATCATTAACACTATCTTGTCATTAAACAGTGACCCGTCAAGAGGTGATCGATACAGCAACGATAATGTTGCTTAACCCTGCATTAATACACGGTAATCATAACTAAGCGAGACAAGCTTACCTTATTAACTATTAAGAGGTTGGTTTTGTCATTGGCGCAGGATAAAGCGCATAACTAGATTGACAGTAGGCTAAAAACAGGTTAGCTTAATTCACTATACGAACAACTATTCTGATAGAGAACGAATAAAGCGTCGTTGCTATCAACGATGGTAAAGCTATGCCTCCATATGGCGAAGATACCTTATTTGCAAATTTAACGTTTGCAAATTCAGCGCTAACCTATAAAAGTTTGAGACCAGCTATGAAAGAGAGGATAGATTTACCCAAAGTCTGGATGAGTGCCAAACATGTTGTAGACTCAAGTGATATAACAATACAATGATTATGTGGGACAACAAAATCTGCTGACATCAGGCTTTTAATGATTATGATTGCTATAAAAGAGAGATGCATCGCGCAGCAGTAATGGATGAAAGTTTAGAATAAAAGGAAGTTATCATGAAAGATATTTTTGACACCATAACAACCCCTGCAGGCTATAGTGACGTTGAATGGCAAGCAAGAATAGAGCTGGCATTATGCTATAGGATGGTAGATTACTATGGGTGGACTACCCAAGTTTATAACCATATCTCCTACCGCATTCCTGGTACAGAGCATTTATTGATTAATGCCTTTGGACTGCTATATAGTGAAATTACCCCCTCAAATCTAGTGAAAATAGACTTTGAGGGCAATAAAATTGATGATTCACCGTACCCGATTAACAAAGCAGGTAACGTGATACATACTGCATTGCATAAAGGCCGACCTGATATCCATTGTGTGATGCATACGCACAGTACAGATGTGCAAGCAGTAAGTGCTTTAGAGTGTGGATTTATCCCTTTGTTTCAAGAAGCTTATATGTTCCACGATCGTATTGGTTATCATCCTTTTGAAGGAATTGTATTAGATGCTACGGAACAAGAAAGGCTGGTGCGCTCAATCGGAGCAAAAAATCACACGCTGATGCTGAATAACCACGGCGTTATTACCACAGGACCCGATGTAGCGTGGGCATTTATGCGCATGTACCAAATGATTCAAGGGTGCCAAGTTCAACTAAAAGCCATGGCGTCTGGTGGCAAGTTGCTACAAGCCAGTGATGAGGCGATGAGTAAGACAAGAGAGCAGTTTGAAGGCGGTGATGCACAAGCGGGTGCCCAAGTTAGACTGCCTGAATGGCCTGCTTATTATCGATTGATGAATCGCATTGATCCCAACTGGATTAGATAGTAAAGCTATGGTAGTAATCTCATAGCAAAAAACGATGAGTACATATGGATGATATAGTAATAGTCGATATATCGGCCCACTTATCTATATATATCCTATAAAATAAAAGACCTACGATAATTCGTAGGTCTTTTTACTATTAAAAAAGTAGTCAACTATATTGACAGAGTCCTAAAAAAAGTATAAGTTAATTCACAATACGAACAATAATTCTTATATAGAACAAAAGTTATTCGCAATTAAATGGTATTGATAATATCTCTAGGGAGAGAGGAAAATGACAGCAGTCTATATATGTCATCCAAAGCGTTCAGCGGTCGGTCGTTATGGTGGCTCTTTAGCGGATATTCGTCCTGATGACTTGCTAGCTCAAGTGATAAAGGCTGTATTGGCTGATGCCCCTGAGTTTGATCATAGTATGATTGACGATGTGTTCATGGGGTGTGCCAACCAAAGCGGTGAGGACAACCGCAACGTCGCTCGCATGAGCAGCTTACTATCAGGCTTAACAGAGCAGGTATCCGCTACCACTATCAACCGACTATGTGGTTCAGGCTTGGACGCTGTCGGTACAGCTTTTCGTGCGATTGTTAGTGGTGAGATGGAGTTGGCAATAGCTGGCGGCGTTGAATCGATGACGCGCGCTCCCTTCGTAATGGGCAAGCCAGAAAAAGCCTATGACCGTAGTCAAAAGCTGCAAGATACCACCATGGGCTGGCGCTTTATTAACAAAAAGCTTGATGCCTTATATGGTACAGAGGCCATGCCACGCACAGCTGAGAACCTGGCTGACAAATATCATATTTCGCGCGAAGATCAAGATGCTTTTGCAGTATGGTCACAGCAGAAAGCTGCACAAGCACAAAACGACGGTCGCTTGCCCGCTGAGATTACGCCAATCACCATCGAAAGACGCAAACAAGCCGCCCTTATTGTCGATACAGATGAGCACCCAAGACCCAATACTGATATAGCAGCATTAAGCAAATTACGTCCAATATATGAAAACGGCACGATTACCGCTGGTAATGCGTCCGGCATCAACGATGGTGCAGCCGCTATGCTAGTGGCTAGTGAAGCTGCCGTAAAAAAATATGGCTTAACCCCAGTCGCCAAAATCGAAGGTATGGCTACAGCAGGCGTGTTACCAACCATCATGGGTATTGGTCCTGTGCCTGCCACTCAGAAGTTGTTAAAACGTTTAAACCTCAGCTTGGATGACATCGACGTCATAGAGCTAAATGAAGCTTTCGCAGCGCAAGCCCTCGCTTGCTCTCGTGAGTTGGGATTAGGAGATCGTGATGAGCGTATTAATCCTAGAGGTGGCGCTATTGCTTTAGGTCATCCACTAGGCGCATCAGGCGCTCGTATTCTAATCTCAGCTATCCATGAATTACAACATACCAATAAAGATAAAGCGCTTTGCACGATGTGCATTGGCGTCGGGCAGGGTATTGCCCTAGTCATTTCACGAGTAGGAGCATAACGATGACCTTTTTAGCGACCGACGCTCACCTTATGGCTTATCAAGACAGTGGTGAGACCTATCTGCCTGCGTTATTTATGGCGCATCCTTTGGGAATGAGCCGTGATGTTTGGGATACAGTATGTGATCAATTGCATGGTCATTACCGGTGTATTCGTTGGGATTTACCAGGTCATGGCAGCAGTGGTGTCGCAGCAGAAACCTTATCGGCAGAGTTGCTTGCTTATGATGTGTTGGCTTTAGCGGATACCCTAGAGGTGGCCAGTTTTGATTTTATTGGGACTTCAATTGGCGGGGTCATTGGACAAAGCTTATGCCAGCTTGCACCGCAGCGATTAGAACAAGTGTGGCTTACCAATACGGGGGCTGTCATCGGCACTAAAGCGGGCTGGTCTGAGCGCGCTGAAAATGTGCGTCGTTTGGGTTTGACTGCCATGGCAGAGACGATTGTGCCGCGGTGGTTTTCACCCAGTTATACCCAGCAAAATCCGGCGGTGATACAAGGCTGGCAAGTGCAACTGTCACGTAGCGATGCTGAGAGCTACGTCAAGCTTTGCGAGGTTCTAGCAGAAGTTGATAATCGCGGTAAGTTGAGCGGCTATACAGATAGTGTGGCGTTGATAGCTGGCGGTGACGACGTCTCTACGCCTATCGAAGCGTTAGAAACACTGCAAACTGAATTTACTGCTGCAAGCTTAAGTGTATTTTCAGGGGTCGGTCATGTGCCATCTATTGAAGCATCCGATTTATTGGTTGAGCATATACAAGCTAAGGCTGGGCGAGAGAATGTCGGGCAGACTGGTGTCAGCTACGAGCAAGGACTGATGCAGCGTAAGCGCATTTTAGGAGAAGCTCATGTTGAGAGAGCCTCTAAAAACGCAACGACGTTAGACAGCCCGTTTCAGCAATTTATCACGCGTAACGCTTGGGGTGAGCTTTGGGGCGATCCATCTTTAACGATACAACAGCGCAGTATGATTACGACTGCAATATTAGCGGCGCTTGGCCGCGATGGAGAGCTGGGGTTGCATTTACGTACCGCTAAGCGTTTAGGTATCGATGAGGCTCAATTAAGGCAAGTATTGATGCATGTCTCAATTTATGCTGGCGTCCCTGCGGCCAACCATGCCTTTGCTTTGGCAAAAGACAATGGTTGGGGCACGACCATTTTGTAAAGTCATAGCCGTCAATACTATTGCTTATAAAATTTTATAGATAAGAGTGGAGAAAATCAAAATGAGTCAAAAGTATCCTTATTTTCTGGCGCGTGATCGAGCATGGCAACCGGCGCAATATACTCCAGGTTATAAAACTTCCATCACACGTTCGCCAAAACAAGCCTTGGTTAGCATTCAAAATGCCAGTCCATCTGAGCGCAGTGGGCCAGTATTTGACGGTTTAGAAATTGGTCAATACGACAATGATTTGCTCATGAATTTTCGTACAGAGGGGACACAAGCTGGCTTGCCCATCGGTGAGCGTATCATTATGCATGGCCGTGTTATCGATCAATTTGGTAAGCCAGTTGCCAATACACTAGTTGAGATGTGGCAAGCCAATTCTGGAGGTCGCTACCGCCATAAAAAAGATAACTACCTAGCACCGCTTGATCCAAACTTTGGCGGGGTAGGTCGTTGTATGACTGATGCTGATGGCCGCTACCGTTTTCGCACGGTACGTCCAGGGCCTTATCCATGGCCAAATGGCATCAATACTTGGCGCCCTGCCCATATTCACGTCTCAGTTATGGGGCCGTCGATCTCAACACGGTTGATCACACAAATGTATTTTGAAGGTGATCCATTAATCCCTTTGTGTCCTATTGTTCAAGTATTAAAAGACCCAGAAGCAGTGGAAACTATGATTGCGCGTTTAGATATGGCGATGAGTAAGCCTATGGATTGCTTGGCCTATCGTTTTGACGTTGTCGTTCGTGGTGCCTTGCAAACCTACTTTGAGGAGTAACAAATGTACAGTCAATATAAACTACAAGATGACACAGGTATATTGCGCGAAACCGCCTCACAAACATCGGGTCCTTTTGTGCATATCGGTTTGGCCTTAGAGATCGCCGGGTTTGCATCGCGAGAAGATGAAATCTGGGAAGACTTAGCCAAAGAAGGGGCTGAGGGTGAGCATATTGAATTGGTCGGCCGAGTCTATGATGGCAATGGTGAGCTGGTGCATGATGCTTTGATTGAGATGTGGCAAGCCGATAGCCATGGCAATTATATCGCTAGTTTTGACAATAAAAAACCCTTTAGTGGCTTTGGACGCAGCGCTTGCGCCATAGATGGAGACTTTCATTTCAATACTATCAAGCCTGGACCAGTAGACTTTAATGGTAAGCTGATGGCCCCGCATGTCAATATCGCCGTGTTTGCACGAGGTATCAATTTGCATCTACAAACCAGAGCTTATTTTGAAGATGAGCAGGCGCATAATGATAACTGTCCAATCTTAAACGCGGTACCTTCATTAGCGCGTCGCAATACACTAATAGCGGTAAAAGAAGCGGGTAATACTCAGCCGCGCTATCGTTTTGATATCTACTTGCAAGGTGACAACGAAACCGTGTTCTTTGATTTTTAAGTTGGGTATTTCAAAGAACCATATCTAATTAGACAATGAGAGGGATTTCATGACTAAAACAAAAGTAGCTATTATCGGAGCAGGTCCATCTGGGTTATTACTTGGTCAGTTATTGACGAAAGCTGGGATTGATAATGTTGTTTTAGAACGAAAGTCAGGAGAATACGTACTAAGTCGTATTCGTGCAGGCGTCTTAGAACAAGGTACTGTAGATTTGATCCGCGAATCTGGTGCTGGCGCTCGTATGGATGCAGATGGCTTAATTCATACTGGAACGGACTTTAGTTTCCAAGGAGAGCATTATCACCTAGACCTAGAAACATATAGCGGTGGTAAACAGGTCATCGTTTATGGTCAAACCGAAGTCACACGCGATTTGATGGCAGAGCGTAAAAAGGCTGGGGGCGTCACTATTTATGAAGCTGCTAACGTGCAGTTGCATGATATTGAATCAGACAATCCGTACGTAACTTATGAGCATAAGGGCGAAACCCTGCGTCTAGACTGTGATTATGTTGCTGGTTGTGACGGTTTTCATGGAGTGTCTAGAAAGTCTATCCCAAAAACTGAGCTAGAAGAGTATGAGAAAGTCTATCCCTTTGGGTGGTTGGGCTTAATGAGTGATACACCGCCTGTCAACGATGAGCTGGTTTACTGTGCTCATGAGCGCGGGTTTGCCTTATGCTCAATGCGCTCTGCCACCCGCAGTCGTTATTATCTTCAAGTTCCCAACACAGACACGATTGAGGACTGGAGTGAAGAGAAATTTTGGGAAGAGTTAAAGCGCCGTATTCCAAAAGAGATGGCCGAGCGTTTAGTGACAGGGCCAGCCTTGGAGATGAGTATTGCTCCGCTACGCTCTTATGTGTGTGAAACCATGCAATACGGCAAGTTGTTTTTATTGGGCGACTCAGCACATATCGTGCCGCCCACCGGCGCTAAAGGTCTTAACTTAGCGGCCAGCGATGTAGAAACGGCTTACCGCTTATTTGTCAAAATATACCAAGAAGGCCGTACAGATTTAATTCCACGTTACCAAGAGGTGTGTCTAGCCCGAGTATGGAAGTCAGTACGCTTTTCTTGGTGGATGACCATGCTATTGCATCGTTTCCCAAGCTCTAGCCGCTTTGATTTTCGCGTACAGCAAGCTGAGTTTGACTATTTTATTAATTCAGAAGCGGGTAAGAGTAATATCGCTGAAAACTATGTTGGATTGCCCCTAGAGAAATTAGAGTAAGGGCTTAAGGGCTAAGGTTTAGCACCGACCTACCTTAAAAACAACAATGACAACCTGCTGATTTGTTTACCATATAACGGGCTGTACATTAAGACAGCTCATAACGTTAGACAGACATATTTGCAGGTATAAGCACTTTTTTATAGGATGACTCAATGTTAAATAAGGTGACAGAATCTGCGGCTCAAGCTATGAGCAATATAACGGATGGCGCCACTATCTTGATAGGTGGTTTTGGCTTGGCAGGACAACCGGCAGAATTAATCGATGCATTAATTGAGCGCAATGCTAAAGATCTCACGATCGTTAGTAATAATGCTGGCAATGGTGAAACAGGACTGGCTTTATTATTAAAATCAGGCTGTGTACGGAAGATTATTTGCTCATTTCCGCGCCAGCACGATTCTTATATTTTTGATGACTTATACCGTGCAGGCAAAATTAAGCTTGAGGTTGTGCCACAAGGGACACTAGCGGCTCGCATGCAAGCAGGAGGTAGTGGGCTTGGGGCTATTTATACGCCAACCGCCTATGGCACACTACTCGCTGAGGGTAAAGAGACTCGTACCATCGATGGCATCGACTATGTATTAGAGTATCCTATCAAAGCGGATTTCGCTCTGATTAAGGCCTTTCAAGGAGATCGTTGGGGCAACTTAACTTATCGCAAAGCGGCCCGCAACTTTGGCCCTATTATGGCTGCAGCCTCTAAGCATACGGTTGCCCAAGTCAGCGAAGTGGTAGATTTGGGGGTTTTAGATCCTGAACATATTGTTACCCCTGGTATTTTCGTCCATGAAGTCGTGCATGTGGGAGCATAAACATAATGAGTAATTATACACCATGGTCGGTCGATGAGATCGCAAGGTACGTCGCCCAAGATATTCAAGAAGGGATGTACGTCAATTTGGGTATTGGTCAACCCACCAAGGTTGCAGATTTTTTGCCGGACGATAAAGACATCTTTTTGCACAGTGAAAATGGGGTGTTGGGTATGGGTCCTGAGCCAACTGCAGGAGAGGAGGATGGTGACTTAATCAATGCTGGCAAGCAATATATTACTTTATTAAAAGGCGGCAGTTATTTTCATCATGGCGATTCTTTTACCATGATTCGAGGAGGGCACATCGATTTATGCGTCCTAGGGGCCTTTGAAGTGGCTGAAAATGGTGATATTGCTAACTGGTTTTTAGGTCGCCCTAAAGATATTCCTGCAGTTGGTGGGGCGATGGATTTAGCGGTAGGCGCTAAAAAAGTGTATGTGATGATGGATCATGTCAACAGAAATGGCGCGCCCAAAATTGTTGAAAAACTCAAACTGCCTATTACCGGTAAAAAGTGCGTTAATCGAATTTATACAGATTTAGCAGTAATTGATGTGACTGATCAAGGCTTGAAAGTCCGTAAAATGGTTGATGGCTTAACTTTTACTGAGCTGCAAGCCAAGACAGGTGCCAAGCTAATTGATAACACTCAATCAATCTAAATAACTACCTGTCAAGACAGGATTCTATGATACAAACAATTTAATAAGAAAGAAAATACTACAATAAGCTGAAGGCTCAAAGCGTAGTACGAGTAGGGACATCTTGAGATATAAATAGTTTTGCTGACGCAATAGCGTTTTTCATGTCTGTATCATGAAAAACGCTTGTTAGTGTGACTTGTCTCCCACGGTTTTATTTTGCGGCTTTGGTTAATCGGGCTTATCAAACAGCTTTTCAATTGGTTTGCTATGAATAGTGGAGCTGTTGAATAGAGATTTGCCCTTAGTGTCGCCCTCTGTCCAAAAGTTAATATTGAACTGCGCATCATCGCTTAGCTCAACCCGGTGCCAATACTGCGGCGGGCTAACGGCAAACTCTCCTGCGCGAATAATAATGGTCTGCTCGGGCTCAGTGGCGGTCTCGTTAGCGAAGCCATAAAAAGTTACCACACCTTGCATCACACAAATCTGACCATATACACCCTCAGCGGTATTGTGATGCGTGAGCAGTGCTTTAGGCACTTTATCTTTGGTAAAGAAATGCGTAGAGCGCTTTATTTTCCAGTGGCTTGGAATGACTTGCTGATTCATAGTGACTCCTTAATAAGTTATCAGTATTTTACATATTGAATAATTATCATTTACCTCATTATAGCTTAAAGATGAATTAATAAAGTCCTCCTTTAGTAGTACTAGTCGTAGTCTTAAACGCATAAAACATACTGCTTTTGCTCAATAGGTATGCTCGCTTTTTATTGCTAACTTATCTCCATCACAATTATTTAAAACTATCGAGTTTTATGGCGGAGGATATAAGTTATGCATGCAAAAGAGCTGCTTGAGATGGAACGCCGTGAAATAAGGGCGCTGCATTATACGTGGATTGCTTTTTTTCTAACCTTTTATGTTTGGTTTAATATGGCTCCGCTAGCCACTTCTATGCTAGCGACTGAGAGCTACTTGACCCCTGATCATATCAAGCTATTTTTAATTGCCAACGTGGCCTTGACTATTCCTGGTCGCGTCATTGTCGGTATGGCACTAGACCGTTTTGGTCCTCGGCGGGTATTTTCAATACTCATGGTCGTAATGGCGATACCGACTTGGTTCTTTGCCTTTGGTACCTCAGCCATGCAATTGTTTGTAGCGCGACTATTTATGTCGATCGTCGGTGCAGGTTTCGTCGTTGGTATTCATATGACTGCGCTTTGGTTTAAGCCCAAAGACATTGGTTTTGCCGAAGGGTTCTATGCCGGTTGGGGCAACTTTGGTTCAGCGGCGGCCGCGATTACTATTCCAACGGTGGCACTACAGTTTTTTGGCGGCGATGATGGATGGCGCTGGGCGATCGCTTTATCAGGCCTGCTGATGGCAATATACGGGGTAGCGTATTGGTTTTTGATTACTGATGGTCCAAGCGTTGATACCCATCAAAAATCACGTAAGGCGGGTGCATTAGAAGTCTCTACTTGGGCAGATTTGCTGCTTTATTGTTTGTTTATTATCCCTTTATATGGCGTGTTATCACTCCTGGTATATCGTACGCAAAATATGGGCTTTTTAAGTGATACAAATGCTTGGATACTCTACGGCGTTGTTGCGCTGATGGTGGTTTATCAGATATATAAAGCCATTAGCGTCAATGCGCCTATGATTAAAGCCGGTATTCCTGAAGACGACAAATACCCATTTACTTCTGTTGCGGCGCTTAACGTGACCTACTTTGCCAACTTTGGGGCTGAGCTTGCGGTAGTGTCTATGCTACCGATGTTCTTTGCGGCGACTTGGACACTTGATCCGACGGTTGCAGGTTTGGTTGCCTCAACCTTTGCTTTTGTGAACTTATGGGCGCGGCCGCTTGGCGGCTACATCTCTGATAAAGTCGGTAACCGCCGGCTAGTGATGCTGATTTATATGTTTGGAATAGGCATTGGCTTTGGGTTGATGGGACTACTCAATGCTCAGTGGCCGTTGTTTATTGCGGTAGTTTTTACTATTTTATGCTCCGTATTTGTACAAGGCGCAGAAGGGGCAACCTTTGGGGTGATTCCTTCTATCAAGCGCCGCCTGACCGGTCAGATATCAGGTTTGGCAGGTGCTTATGGTAATGTGGGCGCGGTATTTTATTTGTTTGTATTCACTCTAGTGGAACCTAGCCAGTTTTTCTTTATCATCGCAGTTGGCGCCTTTATTGCTTGGGTGCTCTGCTTCTTTTGGCTAAAAGAACCTAAAGACGCCTTTGGTGATGAGTATCAAATGTCATCGGTGGATCGTCAGATTGCAGCTGAAGCTAACGGCTAAAATCATCTTTTTATCAAAAAACCAGCTGATGTACCATCGGCTGGTTTTTGAGTTATCTGTTTGATTAAAATCTATTTTGTTAAGTTGTTGACGGCCCATACTGCCGCTTCTACTCGGCTGCGTAGACCGGTTTTGTTAAGGATATGCTTGACATGCACCTTCACAGTTGATTCAGCGATATCTAGTTTATTGGCGATCATTTTATTACTAAGACCTTCAGCGATCATTTGAATCACTTGCAACTCTCTTGCGGTCAAATTGCCAGCAATATCATCAATGGTGGGCTTACGTAAGGTTTGCGCCAATATTGCGGCTAGGTTGGGGCTAATAACTAGCTCGCCTCGCAGCACCTTTCTGATATTAACAATAATCAGCTCAGGCTCCATATCCTTTAACAAGTAGCCATCTACTCCCAGCTCCAAAGCTTCTTGCACATCTTCACCAGCATCAGAAACCGTAAACAATAAGGTCTTGGCCTCGATGCCGCGAGACTTGATCTCCCTTAAGGTCTCAATACCTGTCAGTATCGGCATTTTATGATCCAATATGACCAAATCAACCCTATTACTGACCAAAAAATCTAATGCTTCTTGCCCATTACTGGCTTCACTAACCACCTCTACATCATCTTCAAGGCTTAATAGCTCAGCGATGCCTCGGCGCAGCATTGGATGATCATCGACTAATAGCAGTTTGGCAGGAGAGGTTGGGGTATAGACATTCAGACTCATAAGGTGCTCACAAATTAAAAGTGTTACAAGGTAGTCTAATTAATTAATTGTCAGTTAAAAAGACTCGTTAAAATCAGTGGTTTCCGTCATATAGTCGGTGAAAAAATGGGGTACAAACCTAACAATAACACTGACGCCTGTTGGTTCATTGGCAGTGACAATCAGGTCGCCGCCAAGCTTATAAGCCCGCTCTTTCATAATCATGAGACCATGATGCTGCGTTTGATTGACCGTACCTGACATACCGATGCCATCGTCTATCACTGCTAGGGCGATATAATTGCTCTCATCATCATAACCCAAATCTATAGTGACGTTTTTGGCTTGCGCATGACGGCTAACGTTGGATAGCGCCTCTCTGATAATTTGTATCAGATGTACCTGCTCGGCAGCGCTCAAATTTAGTGACATGATTTGATTGTTTACTTTCACCGCAAAGTCGCCTTTTACAGCGAACTCATCAGCGGCTTCATATAAGGCTTCATCAAAATTAGCACTATCAATAGAGAGTCGAAAAGTAGTCAGCAAGTCTCGCAGCTCTTGATAAGCTGAATTAAGCCCCGTTTTAATTTGAGAGATATGCTGCCAGACGCTGGCTTGATTTTGCTCATCAAAAGGGTGCTGATAGTTTTTATCTGAGTATTTTTTTAGATGTTTCTCAAGCACACTCACTTGTATCTTCAAATAAGATAACGACTGGGCTAGAGAGTCGTGTAGCTCTCTTGCAATAGTTGACCTCTCTTCAAGTAAGATCAGCTGATGCTCTTGTTGTTTTTGCTTACGTAAAGATAGGGCGGTACTGACAAGGTTGGTGAGCGCGACAATCAGCTCATGACTTCTAGCATCCAAATACGTGCTATCTATATCTACCATATTGATACGCGATGACGAGGACTCTTGGTTGGTATTAGCGTTGGCATTGAGATCGACATTGGCGTTGGTATTGGCATTATCTGTCAAGAAGGCGTCATTTGATAATAAGACGGATTTGGGCCGAACGTTTAGTTCACCAAACTCGACATCTTGGTGAACAATCGGGAAAGTTTGGGTATGGCTATTGTCTTTAATAATGCAGTTGTCGCAAGTAAGCTTGGTGCATAACTCTTTCATTCTGTCATCGTGCAAGGCGATGCTGTCTTTATTACTCAATATATTGCTTTGTATACATAAAGTGATGTCTAAATGCGAAAAAATATGACCAAAATCGGTAATCAGACTGTCCAGCTTATGTAAGCTGACGGGGCTAATGGTGAGCTGTTTAGAGAAATCATAAAACAACGATAAGGCTTGATTGGCTTTAATCAGATGCCGCGTTTTTATTTGTACTTCATTTTCTAATGATTGCTGAGAGGTTTCAATCGTGCGCGCCATATCATTAAAAGAATCGCCCAGTTTTTTGAATTCTTTATAGCCTGAGATGGACACTCTAGTATCGCGCTTGCCTTGTCGAAATTGGCTATTGGCTGTGATTAAGCGCTGCACGGGTAATAAAACGTTTTGCTGTAACTTAGCAAAACCAACAAGCATGATGATAAGCGTTAATACCAAAGAGGCGATCTGTAACAACTGCTGCCACATCTGTCTTTGCTCGTTGCGATACTGTAATGCATCAACCAATCCATCTGCGTCTTTGACGTAGGAGTCTGATGCACTATATAAAGAGGCTTTATCACGAGACAGTAAAGCAGGTTTTAGACCATTGAACCACTGTGTTTCGATCTTTGCTAATTGATCATTAATACTGTCATGTTCATTACCATAGTGACGTTGATATTGTCTTAGGCTGGCTAGCCGGTTCTCCATGTCAGTAATCAAAAAAGCGGACGCATCAGAGTAACTGGCAGAGTCCGTCTGTGCCGGATTGGTTTTGGGGTTGCTATCCAAATCAGCGGAGTAGAGCCTATCAAAGTCAGTCGCTATTTGAAACTTGATACGATAAGTCGCCATACGTATCGAGCCTGCCGTATTGATGGCTTGGCCATCTGCTTGAGACACCCAAGCCAACACGCCGCTGCCTACAGCAGATATAAAGCAAAGTATAGCAATAGCAAACACAGATGCTAACGCTTGGGCAGGCAAAGAACGTCCTAAGTAATTTTTCATAATGGAAAAATGTATTCCTTATAACTAATCTGTTTTCACATCGTACTTTTTAAACGCTAAAAAACTGCCATCGTACCTTATCACTTATTTCCCATTACTCGCTATACCTCTAAAGCAGTAGCCAATTTGGCGTACGTCAATTAACTCCTTTAGATAATAGTCTACCTCTATATGTGAATACCAATCAAAAAGGCAACTCAGTAAGCTGAGTTATGACTTTTTGTTAATGCGTGATCAAGTTTAAAAGCCGGCTGAGCAAGCAAGGATAGTTGAGTTGCTGCCAAGTAGTAACAGACTAGTAGCAACCGCTTAGTAGTCATAGCCAAACCGTCATCACTCGCTGCATGCTTTTTAACTTCTATCACTGGTTAACTAGATAAGCCTACTACTAATAATGGGATAAACTCTATTAAGTGAGGAAAAGATGAGCGGTAAATATTATACAAAAGGCGGTAAGCTCATTACTGATTGGCGTCCTGAAGTAGATGAGTTTTGGCAAAACGGCGGCAAAAAAGTCGCCACGCGTAACTTATGGATATCGATACCCGCGCTACTACTAGCGTTTGCAGTATGGATGGTATGGAGCGCGGTCATCGTTAATTTGCCAGACATTGGCTTTTCGTTTGATGATGGTCAACTGTTTTGGCTTGCCGCACTGCCCGGTCTGACGGGGGCGACCTTGCGTATTTTTTACTCCTTTATGGTGCCTATCTTTGGCGGCAGACGCTGGACTGCTATCTCAACCGCGTCATTACTGATTCCGGCACTATGGATGGGCTTTGCGGTACAAAACCCTGATACGCCATTTATGATTTTTGCCATCATTGCGCTACTTTGCGGCTTTGGCGGTGCAAACTTCTCATCTTCAATGTCTAATATCTCATTTTTCTACCCCAAGGCTGAACAAGGGACAGCGCTCGGTCTCAATGCCGGCTTAGGTAATCTTGGCGTCTCAGTCATGCAGTTCGCTATTCCTATTGTCATTGGGCTAGGTGTCTTTGGTGCTTTGGGCGGCGCACCGCAGATAACCGCGGCGGGGAAAGCGCTTTATTTACAAAACGCGGGCTTTATTTGGGTGCCCTTTATCGCCTTGGTCTCTGTATTGGCTTGGTTTATGATGAATGATATCTCCTCAGCCAAAGCCTCTTTTAAAGATCAGTCGGTTATTTTTAAACGTAAACACAACTGGATCATGTGCATCCTTTATATGGCAACCTTTGGCTCATTTATTGGTTTCTCTGCCGCCTTCCCCATGCTCATTAGAAACGCCTTCCCTGATATCAATCCACTCAAATACGCCTTTTTAGGGCCTTTTGTTGGTGCCATATTTCGTCCACTGGGCGGCTGGATAGCGGATAAGATCGGCGGCGCGAGAGTGACGTTTTGGAATTATATTGTGATGGTGCTGGCGGTGGTAAGCGTGATGTATTTCTTACCTAGTGACAGCCATCCAGGTAGCTTTGTCGGCTATTTCATCTCCTTTATGGTGCTGTTTATCACTACGGGTATCGGTAATGGCTCCACCTTTAGCATGATTCCGAATATTTTTAGAACCTTTTTGGAGCGCCGCCATCCGAGTAAAGTTGGCACTGAAGAGCTATTTATTGAGATACGTAAAGAGTCCGCAGCGGTGGTTGGCTTTACCGCTGCTATAGCCGCTTACGGGGCATTTTTTGTCCCAAAAATGTTTGGCTCAGGATTGGGTGTCAATGGCACCTTTATCGCTTTAATCATCTTTTATGTCATTTGTATCGTGCTGACTTGGTGGTATTACAGCCGCGGCAATGCTGAGATTCCTTGTTAAGGTTATCGCTTTAGTTTTATAAGCTTAAAGGTTTTTGATAATGCTACTTACTCCAGTAAGTGGCATTTTTTTTGCCAAAAATTTGTTTTTGTGTGGTTAAGTCTATGTGCTTTAGGAGCGTTTTTTATAGGTCAAGCATGATAGTAACTACTACTTAGGAGGTAGAGCACTGCTCATATTAGCTGATAGTCAGGTTATCAAGGCTCACTTAGAATGATGATATCTAAATAGTATTTATCAAAACAGTATGAACAGCTGTTAAGCATAGAGCGATTTATCCAAAGCCTGTCACACAAACCCAATTTTATGACTTTAGCGCTCAATCAATCCCTGTTCACAATATAAGCCATTAAGTAGAGGATAGCCAAATGAGTCATTTACTCGACCAGTTCCGCTTTTTTAAACGCAAACAAGGCGAATTTGCCGATGGACATGGCGAGACTCGTGATGAGTCGCGCGCGTGGGAGAACGTCTATCGTAGCCGCTGGCAGTATGACAAGATTGTGCGCTCAACGCATGGGGTCAACTGCACAGGTTCTTGCTCATGGAAAATCTATGTCAAAAACGGCTTGGTGACGTGGGAGACGCAGCAAACTGACTATCCAGAAACCCGCCCTGATCTACCAAACCACGAACCACGCGGCTGCCCACGAGGCGCAAGCTATAGCTGGTATATGTACTCAGCCAACCGCGTCAAATACCCAAAGGTACGTAAGCCGCTACTCAAACTATGGCGCGAAGCCAAAGCCCAATATCCTGATCCCGTCGATGCTTGGGCCAGTATCGTTGAGGACCCAATCAAAGCTGAGCAGTACAAGTCTAAGCGCGGCTTGGGCGGCTTTATTCGCTCGACGTGGGTGGAGGTGAATGAGATTATCGCCGCCAGTAACGTCTATACTGCCAAAACTTTTGGCCCTGATCGCATTATTGGTTTCTCACCGATTCCGGCGATGTCGATGGTCAGCTATGCTTCTGGTAGTCGCTATTTATCACTCATTGGCGGGGTCTGTTTGTCGTTTTATGACTGGTATTGTGATCTGCCGCCAGCATCCCCGATGACTTGGGGCGAGCAAACCGACGTGCCAGAATCCGCTGATTGGTACAACTCTGACTATATCATCGCTTGGGGCTCAAACGTACCACAAACGCGCACGCCTGACGCGCACTTTTTTACCGAAGTTCGCTATAAAGGCACTAAGACCGTTTCTATCACGCCTGATTATGCTGAGATCTCTAAGCTGACCGACTTATGGCTCAACCCAAAGCAAGGAACGGATGCGGCAGTGGCGCAAGCCTTTTGTCATGTGATTATCAAAGAGTTTTATCTTAAGCAGCCAAGCGATTATTTCTTAGACTATGCCAAGCGCTATACCGATTTGCCGGTGCTAGTGATGTTAGAAGGAGATGAGAATTCGCGCCGTGCGGGTCGTTATTTGCGCGCTTCTGACTTGGTGGACAATTTAGGGGAAGCAAACAATCCAGAATGGAAAACTATTGGCTTAAATAATGATGGTGAACTGGTATCGCCACTAGGCTCTATCGGCTATCGCTGGGGCGAAAAAGGCAAATGGAATCTTGAACAAAAAAACGGCGCAACAGGCGCAGATATTGACTTAACTTTGACTCTAAAAGGCAGCTCTGAGACTTGTGTCGTTGACTTTGATTACTTTGGTCATGTCGATCATCCGCACTTTACCTCAGTGCCAGGCGAGCCAATACAACGAAAAACTGTCCCTTGTAAAACCATCACCCTGGCCGATGGTAGTACCGCTATTGTGGCAACCGTTTTTGATTTAACTGTGGTCAATCTTGGTGTCGATAATGGCGTTGGCGGCGAACATGTCACCGATGATTATAATGATGCTATGGTACCAGGCACGCCAGCTTGGCAAGAAGTGATCACCGGTCTTAGCCGTGAGCGTGTCATTCAAGTCGCGCGCGAGTTTGCAGAAAACGCGCATAAAACTCATGGTAAATCGATGATTATTATTGGTGCCGGCATGAACCACTGGTATCACCTCGATATGAACTATCGCGGCGTCATTAACATGCTCATGCTCTGCGGCTGTATCGGCAAATCTGGCGGCGGCTGGGCGCATTATGTCGGTCAAGAAAAACTGCGCCCGCAAACCGGCTGGTTACCACTAGCCTTTGCCCTTGATTGGCACCGTCCGCCGCGTCATATGAACGGGACGAGTTTTTTCTACGCGCACAGCTCACAGTGGCGTCACGAGACTATCTCCGCTCACGAGATACTCTCGCCCAATGCCAATAAAAAATTCTTCCCTGAGCACATGCTGGATTACAACATTCAGGCTGAGCGTGCTGGCTGGTTGCCATCAGCGCCGCAGCTCAACCGTAACCCATTGACGATAGCAGCCCAAGCTAAAGCTAGTGGTAAGGGCGTTGAAGAATACGTAGTGGACTCACTACAAGATAATAGCCTACGTTTTGCCTGTGAGTCTCCAGATAATCCTGCTAACTTCCCACGCAACATGTTTATTTGGCGCTCAAACCTGCTGGGCTCATCAGGAAAGGGCCACGAATATATGCTGCATTACTTCTTAGGGACCAGAAACGGTCTCTTAAATGAAGAAAACCCTACGGGTCATTTGCAGCCAAAAGAAGTCGATTGGGTCGAAAAAGGCCCAACTGGCAAGCTTGATTTGGTCGTTACCTTAGATTTTCGGATGTCCTCGACTTGTCTATACTCAGACATCGTTTTGCCAACAGCGACGTGGTACGAAAAAGATGACATGAATACCTCAGACATGCATCCGTTTATTCATCCCTTAACGGCGGCAACCGACCCTGCTTGGGAGTCCAAATCAGACTGGGAAATCTATAAAGGTATCGCCAAAAGCTTCTCTGAGCTCTCAAAAGGTCATTTAGGTGTTGAAACTGATGTGGTGACTTTGCCAATGCAGCATGATAGCCCAGGTGAGCTAGCGCAGCCCTTTGGTGGTACGGACTGGAAAACTGCCGGTGAAAAACCAGTACCGGGTAAAAACTGTCCCATGATTAAGATCGTTGAGCGCGATTATCCCAATACCTATAAGAAGTTCACCTCTATGGGGCCGGCGCTTGAGGCATTAGGCAACGGCTCAAAAGGTCTGAATTGGGATATGAAAACCGAAGTCAAACAATTGGGCGACTTAAACCACCGTGTCACTGAGCCAGGTATCTCTGAAGGGCGACCCCGTCTGAATACCGCAGTGAATGCCTCTGAGATGATTTTGATGCTGGCGCCTGAAACCAATGGTCACGTGGCGGTCAAAGGGTGGTCGGCATTGTCTGAGTTTACGGGTCGCGATCATACCCATTTGGCCAAATCCAGCGAGCACGAAAAAATCCGCTTTAAAGACATCGTCGCCCAACCGCGTAAAATTATCTCAAGCCCGACGTGGTCTGGCATTGAGTCTGATGAGGTGAGCTATAACGCCGGCTATACCAACGTTCATGAGCTGATCCCCTGGCGCACCATTACCGGCCGTCAGCAGTTTTATCAGGATCACCCATGGATGCAAGCGTTCGGTGAGCAGATGCAGCAATATCGTCCGCCTATCGACACCAAGACCACCGATATCATCCAAAACACCAAACCCAATGGTAATAAAGAGATCGTACTGAACTTCTTAACGCCGCACCAAAAATGGGGCATCCACAGTACCTACTCTGAAAACCTGCTGATGCTGACGCTAAGTCGCGGTGGTCCTTGTGTTTGGATGTCAGAAGTGGATGCACAAAAAGCCGGTATTGTCGATAACGACTGGATTGAGGTTTTTAATGCCAACGGCGCTATCACGGCTCGCGCCATCGTCAGTCAGCGCGTCAAAGAAGGCATGACCATGATGTATCACGCGCAAGAAAAATTGGTCAATGTACCCGGCTCGCAGCAAACCGGTATCCGCGGTGGTATCCATAACTCGGTGACCCGTACTATCTTAAAACCGACGCATATGATTGGTAGCTATGCCCAGCAGTCTTATGGCTTCAACTACTATGGCACAGTCGGCTGTAACCGCGATGAGTTTGTGGTAATTCGCAAAATGTCGAAGATCGACTGGTTAGAGGAAAAACCAGATGACTCATTACCGCGCCCATTGCCTACTAGCATCGATGGCTAAAGCTATTTTTCTCAAAGAGATATCCTAATTTTTGGCTATCTCTTAAGAAACCAAAGCTGCTTTTTTACTACTATTTGGAGCACACCCATGAAAATTCGTTCACAAGTCGGCATGGTGCTTAACCTTGATAAATGTATCGGTTGTCACACTTGCTCAGTTACCTGTAAAAACGTCTGGACCAGCCGCGAAGGGATGGAATACGCGTGGTTTAATAACGTTGAATCAAAGCCTGGTATTGGTTATCCCAAAGAGTGGGAAAATCAAAGCAAATGGCGCGGCGGCTGGATACGTAATGCCAACGGCACGATAAACCCGCGTATTGGCGGTAAGTTTCGCGTACTGGCCAATATTTTTGCCAACCCTGATTTGCCAGAGATTGATGATTATTACGAGCCGTTTGATTTTGATTATCAACATCTGCATACCGCGCCTATCGGTAACTACTCCCCAATCGCCCGCCCGCGCTCAGCCATCACCGGCAAGCGGATGCAAAAGATTGAATGGGGTCCTAACTGGGAGGAAATCCTCGGCTCAGAGTTTGAAAAACGCCGTAAGGATAAAAACTTCGACAATATTCAAGCTGAAATTTATGGCGAATACGAAAACACTTTTATGATGTATTTGCCGCGTCTATGCGAGCATTGTCTGAATCCCACCTGTGTGGCGTCATGCCCCAGTGGCGCAATTTATAAGCGTGAAGAAGACGGCATTGTCCTCATCGACCAAGAAAAATGCCGCGGCTGGCGCATGTGTATCTCAGGCTGCCCATACAAAAAGATTTACTACAACTGGAAATCGGGCAAGTCAGAGAAATGCATTTTCTGCTATCCACGTATCGAGGCGGGCATGCCAACGGTTTGCTCAGAGACCTGTGTTGGCCGTATTCGCTACCTAGGCGTGCTACTTTATGATGCAGACAAAATCGCCGAAGCGGCCAGCATGCCAAACGAGCAAGATCTGTATCAAGCGCAGCTCGATGTGTTCTTAGATCCTAATGACCCAGCAGTTATCGCGCAAGCCCTAAAAGATGGCGTGCCGCAATCGGTCATTGATTCAGCGCAGAAATCACCCGTTTATAAGCTGGCGATGGATTGGAAGCTTGCGTTACCACTACACCCTGAATACCGGACGCTACCGATGGTCTGGTATGTACCGCCATTATCACCGATTCAAAACGCGGCTGAAGCGGGCAAAGTCGGTATGGATGGTCTGATTCCAGATGTCGATAGCTTGCGTATTCCGCTGCGTTATTTGGCCAATATGCTCACCGCAGGCGATGAAGAACCGGTACGTTTAGCGCTCAAACGCTTGCTTGCCATGCGTAGCTACAAGCGTATGCAATTGGTTGAGAAGCAAGAGGTACAAAGCATTTTGGACGAAGTTGGTTTGACCAAGCACCAAGTGGAAGAGATGTATCGTTACCTGGCGATTGCCAATTATGAAGATCGTTTTGTCATTCCAACCGCGCACCGCGAAGAGGCATTGAGCGATGCTTTCGCGGAACGTAATGGCTGCGGCTTTAGCTTTGGTGAAGGTTGTTCAGGACAATCTGATAACAGTATGTTCGGTCAACGCAAAACCAATCGTCGTGATTTTATCGATACCGTACAAAAGTGGGAGTCATAAGATGCAAACTACTCAAACTCACAATGACAGCACAGTGCATGAGTCTATTGAGCCGGCCGTAATCGGCTCATCAGACCTAAAGATACTCAAAGTCTTAAGCCTGCTTATCGACTATCCAAGCAACGAGCTATTCTTAGGCGATACCTTGGCCGATTGTACCGAGATTGTTGCTAGGTCGACATTGATTAGCCCGCAA
The DNA here is from genome assembly GCF_052259005.1 of Psychrobacter sp. 1Y10. Lineage (NCBI taxonomy): Bacteria > Pseudomonadati > Pseudomonadota > Gammaproteobacteria > Moraxellales > Moraxellaceae > Psychrobacter > Psychrobacter sp. 1Y10. Next base: position 95,835 of record NZ_JBQQES010000004.1, read on the forward strand.
GTACGCACACAAATTATCGACTTGATTGAAGACTTAATCGATACCGGTTGCCTTGAGGCGCAGGCGCGTTATGACGGCCTCTTTGAGCGTGGTCGCTCGTTATCGCTATGGCTGTTTGAGCATGTGCATGGCGAATCGCGTGATCGCGGCCAAGCGATGGTTGATCTGATGAATCAGTATCAGGAAGCCGGTTTTGAGATTAGCGTTAAAGAGCTGCCTGATTTCTTACCGTTATATCTTGAGTTTTTGGCTTATCAAGCCGCCGTCATCAACGACGATATTCAAATCCGTATGGATATTGCTGACGTCAGCCATATCATTGCGCTACTTGCAGCAAGACTTGAGGATCGCGGCAGTGTCTATCAAGGCTGTTTTAATGCGCTATTACAGATTGCTGGCAAGCCTCTAGAGATAGTTGAGGAATATCAAGAAAAAATCAGCGAAGAGCAGCGTGATGATACCTTTGATGCACTAGATAAAGAGTGGGAAGAAGAAGTGGTGACCTTCTTAGATGCGCAGCAAGAAGAGCGTTGTCCTTCGCAAACCAGCACGCAAAACCTTGCGGCTAAAGCGGGCGTTAAGGCCAACTCAACAGCGCCTATGGTGGATGCTCCGGTGCATTGGGTGGACTTTAACCAAAGTCCAAAACAAAATCAATCGGCTAGCCAATCATAAGGAGAGAGGACATGAATCTTGGAGCGCCTAGTATACAAGCTTTAGCCAGCCTAAATTGGCTGCAAATATTCCTTTTTGGGGTGTATCCCTATATTGCGCTAGCGGTTGCTATCGTTGGCACTTGGGTACGCTTTGATTTGTCGCAGTACTCATGGAAGACGGGCTCCTCGCAGATGCTCAGATCTAAAAACATGCGCTGGGCAAGCAATCTATTCCATGTCGGTATCATCATTGTACTGCTGGGACATTTTTTCGGTCTACTCACGCCGCATATTTTTTATGATCGCTTTATCAGCGCCGGCAATAAGCAAATCTTAGCGGTCGTGGTCGGCGGTATCGCAGGCGCGTTTTGCTGGGTGGGGCTGGTGATGCTGATGTGGCGCCGCTTCACTGATGATCGCATCTCTAACACCTCAAATTTCTCCGACAAGCTGGTACTGGTTCTGTTATTTATCCAATTGACGTTAGGGATGATCACCATCTTTACCTCAGCGCAGCATTTAGATGGTTTAACCATGCTCAACTTCGCTGGCTGGGCGCAGGACATTACCGTGCTAAGACCACTGCAAGCCGCGGCGCGTATTGAGCAGGCGGATCTGATTTATCAGCTGCACATGGCACTTGGGATTACCTTGATTATGATCTTCCCATTCACGCGCTTGATTCATATTATCAGTGCGCCGGTATGGTACTTTGGCCGTCGTTATCAGATCGTCAGACAGAAAAAATCACAATAAGATAGTGGTCATTTTAGGCTAATAACTGGCTTAAAGTGATGTTAAAAAAAGCTTTGATTGCTAGTCGCGAGTGGGCTAGTAATTATAAAATGATGCAACGATATCTAAAATTTCTACATACGAATACTGAGCGGAGCAACAATGATGACTGTCAATACTTATCACCCAAGCCACCACGTAAATCACGAGTCTAAAGCCCCGAATGCTGCTATGGAGAATAACGAGGATATTATCCGTATCATGCCAACGACAGCAGACCTGAAAAAACCGCATTCGGATCAAGAGTTTATCGAACGAGCGATGAGTGAGGAGCGTAGTAACCACAAAAACCTAATTGCTTCTAGCCGAGATGAGCTACCCTCTGTCACCGTCAACGGGGTAATGATTGATCGCACTGATATTGCGCAAGAGCTACAGTATCATCCGGCCGCTAATAAAGAAGACGCGGTGTTTTTGGCGACGCAAGCTTTGGTCGTGCGCGAGCTGTTGCGCCTAGCAGTACTAGCTGAGCCAAGTCTTGGCATCTCTGCTTGGAAGCAAGATGAAGAGCAGGCTATCTCTAATTTAATTGATAAAAATGTGCAAGCCACTATTGCGGATACCGCCACTTGTGAGCGTTATTATCAGCAAAATATCACTGACTTTAAGACCGATCCTATTATGTCGGTGCGGCATATTTTGTTAGCGTGCGCCCCTGATGACGGCGATGAACGTCTAAAACTAAAAAAGAATGCTTATGAGCTGATTAAGCAAATTAACAACGATGCCAATCCTAGTGCACAGTTTATTGAACTGGCTCGTCAGTATTCTGCTTGCCCCTCAAGAGAGCAGGGCGGCGAGCTTGGCGTGATTGATAAAGGACAAACCGTGCCAGAGTTTGAAAGCCATTTGTTTAAACTAGATAAAGGATTGGCACCCAGCCCTATTGAGAGCCGATATGGTTTTCATATTGTTGAGGTGCTAGATAAGCAGCCGGGCATTCAAATGACTTATGAGCAGGTGAGTCCGGCCATTCACAATAAGCTTAGCCAACAAGCTTTTCATCAAGCATTATGTGATTACCTTTTTACTTTAGCCAATGAGGCCAATATAGAAGGTATTGAGATGAGTCTGGAGCAAGAAAACATCTTTCGAGGGTAGTGGCCTTTGTACTGTTTTTCTATACTTCCCATAAAAACTTTATAGCGTCTCATGAACCCTAAGTAATCTAGTTTCTACTCCTTAAGGGGTAGAGGTGAGATCATTTAGGGTTATTTCGTCGGTAATCGTTTTTTGTCATAATAGCTATTCACTATTATTTTTCCATTCATAACCTGAGGCGATGCTTAGAGCCAACCATTTATCCTTATTAACGGTATACTGATATGACCCATCTTGCCCCCACTTTAGGGAACGTGCAACGCTATTATCCCAGTAAAGACGCCGCCTTTACTGCTGATCATAAAGCATTGTCCATACCATCAGCAGCTACTGCTGTAGCGTCTACAGCGCTTTTTAATCGTAGCGAACCCCAACGACCGCTGACGGATAGTTTTGCTCGGGAGCTGACATATCTGCGTTTGTCTATTACTGACTTTTGCAACTTTCGCTGTGAGTATTGCTTGCCCGATGGTTACCAAGGTAGGCCTCCTGAAGATGAATTGACAGTCGCTGAAATTGCAACGCTAGTGCGTGGGTTTGCGCAAGTAGGTACGACCAAAGTGAGGATTACCGGCGGCGAGCCCTCTATTCGCCGCGATGTCGTCGATATCATTAAGACCATCAAACAAACTCCCGGTATTGAGATGGTCGCGATGACGAGCAATGGCTATAAACTTGGCAAGCATTTAGCGAGTTGGCAAGCTGCTGGGCTGAACCAGATTAATATCAGTATGGATAGTTTTGAGCCTGATGTTTTTCATAAGGTGACAGGGTTTAATATGCTACCGCAATTGATGGCTGATATGGATGAGCTATTGGCCACTACTGATATTAAACTAAAGATAAACAGTATTTTGATGGCCGAAACCGCCTATGAAAATCTTATTAATGCCATCGACTATATCAAACAGCGCCCAGTCACTTATCGCTTTATTGAGTTTATGCAGACCAGTGATAACAGCGAATTATTCTTCGCTCAACACGCCCAGTCCGAGCTGATTACCAATTATCTGATTAGCCACGGTTGGCAGCCACACGCGCGCGGTCATGCAGATGGCCCCGCTATCGAATACAGTCACCCAGACTACCTAGGACGCATTGGTATGATTGCTCCCTATGCTGCACACTTTTGTGATAGCTGTAATCGTCTGCGTGTAAGCTCTCAGGGCAAGGTACATTTATGTCTCTTTGATCAAGGCAATTACGATATTCGTGAGCATCTAAAAGGTGATGATGTCGAAGGGCTCATCAACACCTTATATAGCTTTATGCCGATTAAGCCTGAGCACCATCATTTGCACGATGCCAATAGTGGCATGATGCATAACTTGTCGATGATTGGTGGTTAAAATTCTTCATCACTAATTTTATAACAACCAAATAACTATTAAGGAATATCCATGAGTAAGCCTGCCGCTGACTTTATCCCTCTTAATATCGCTATTTTGACAGTCTCCGATAGTCGCACTACCGCTCAAGATAGCTCAGGACAATATTTGGTCGATCAGCTAACCACCGCAGGTCATCATTTGGCGGACCGTAAGCTGATTAAAGATGATATCTATCAAATCAGGGCGGTAATTAGTCGCTGGATAGCAGATTCTGATGTGCATGCAGTAATTACTACTGGTGGCACGGGCTTTTATATTAGAGACAGTATGCCGGAGGCGGTAGGGGTGTTGTTCGATAAAGCTATCGACGGCTTTGGTGAGATGTTCCGTCTAATCTCAAAAGACGATATCGGTATGTCAACAGTACAATCGCGAGCAGTGGCTGGCATGGCCAATGGTACGGGTATCTTTTGTCTGCCAGGATCGACAGGAGCCTGCCGCACTGGTTGGGAGGAGATATTACAAGAGCAATTTGATAGCCGTACGCGTCCTTGTAACTTTGTGCCGCACTTTATGCGGGTAAATCCTAGTCATGGCTAAATCTACTAAGATGACCAAAAAATACAGTGTTACTTAACCGTACCCATGACCTGATCCTGTTTTGTCATCCTTTTATAAGCATACCTAGAATAGGCTCTTAGTGACTAGGTTTTTAGTCTATAAAATGTACGTGTTTTAGTTGATGACCTACCCCAACAGTAATCTGGTTTATTAAATAAGAGGATAAAAGCAATGAGCGTTATCGCTAAAAACATGGACACAGATACTTTAATAAATATTAATGTTTTATATTTTGCCAGTCTAGCTGATAAAGCCAGATGTAATGAAGAAAAAATACAAGTGCCACCATCAATATCATTAACTGAGCTGTACGAGACGCTTTGTCAACAGCACCGTTTTGATCTTCCACAGTCTGATCTAAGAGTGGCAGTAAATGACTATTTTGCTAAGTGGACAGATGAGATACATGAAGGTGATAACGTGGTATTCATCACGCCAGTCGCAGGCGGTTAAAAATGTCAGGCAATAGACACAATTAAGCAATGGCCATCAAACGTAGTGTCGTAGATGACATCTGTGTCTGACTTAATATAGCTACGCTGACTTGGCGCTCAATCAAGAGCCGTTTAACCTATAAAATTAGCATAGCTTGCCATACTAAATAAATGGCCCTGATGGTAAAGCATAAAATAACCTCTGTAAGTGAATACTTATAGGGGGGTTTTTGCTATGAATTTTTTCATGAGCTAGGATAAAGATTAGAAAACCTTTATCCTAGCTCATAGTATGGTAAGTACGTTTTATGAGAATGGGCTGAAAAGCACCCTCCATTTAATTCACCCAATAGTAGTACGACAGTTTTAGCACCGATAAAGATTACAACTAGGATCATAACTATGATAACAATAAAAAAATCAGCCAGCCACGATCCATTTACGCGCGTATGTATAGAGCTGATTGAGGACGAACATAGTATTTATAGCACTACGGCGAATGAGGAGCACTGCGCGCGGTATGCCGAGAGAAGCATCGGTATCGTCACCGCCCTTGTACCCCATATTGGTTATGATAATGCTAGCCGTATCGCAGGCCTAGCTTTGGACAGTGGCTTAGGCGTGGCAGAGCTGGTCAGAAGCGAAGGGCTACTAAGCGCTGAGCCGCTAGCAGCGATTTTATCTCCTAGCACTATGACCACAAACTCTTGAGGGCTAGGTGTGATCACTGTTCTACAAACTCAGCCACCGCTATTTTTACTAAGTATTCTACTATTAATCGTTATCGTAGTTTTATGGGCATTGCAATACGTTGTCATTCGCTATGGCAAACGCGCCTTTATGCTAGCCAGGAGATATTGGTGCAAGTTTGAGCAGTATTTTGGCGTGGATAGGCGACTGACTCACTTAAAAAATAGCCAGCCAAAGCTTTATCAGTTTTTTTGGCAGCGACTACACGTTGAGCATTTTTATGGCTTGCCGCTGACTATCTTGTTCTTGTTAATGGTCTATATAGCAGCGGTGTTCGTGGGATTGGTTGAGGATGTGGTCACCTCCGACGCGATAGTTGCGCTCGATCTCTTGGTCTCGAAGCAGATGAGCTTATTAAATGAAGCTGGCGTCATACATTTTTTTATTTTAATTACCAGCTTAGCCTCTACGCCAATTACCATTTTAGTGGTGTTATTGACGGCTATCACATGCTGGGTTGTGCGCCAACATTATATCATCATAGGCTTACTAATAGCCGTCATCGGCAGCACGGCATTTACCTTTTTAAGTAAAATGATCTTCGAGCGTGCTCGTCCTATAGATATCTTATTGTATGAGGGCACATACTCTTTTCCTAGTGGACACGCTACCGTCACCGTTGCCTTATATGGGTTTGTCGCATACATCGCTATTCGCTTTAGCCAGCACTTTGCGACACAAGTACGCATCGTTATGGCAACTATTTTATTAACCGTACTGATAGGGCTGAGTCGAATACTACTAAATGAGCATTATTTGAGCGATGTATTAGGCGGCTATTTGGTTGGCACGCTATGGCTGCTAGTGGCGATCAGCGTGACGGAATGGTTGACCACTAAAGATAAAATTAACTGGCAAATACCTTGGTCAAACAAGCAGGCCTATTTGGTTGGGTTTAGTATCATTAGTGTGCTAATTGGTACTTTGATATATGCAGGTATTTATCAGTTTCCATTGCTCGCTTAGATGACTTGTTAGCTTTAGCGACCGTTAATGCCTTATATAGACATCAAATAAGCGCTATACGACTATGTGCAGTTAGAATCAGCATACGTTATCTATTGTGTAGCGTTATATAAAAATACTATACTGTAATATAATATATGGATATCATATATATTGAGTCTATAACAAATAAGGAAGCGTTATGATTTTTCGGCAATTGTACGAGCCTCTCTCGAGCACTTATACCTATTTAATAGGGGATGAAGACACAGGGGAGGCGATTTTAATTGATCCGGTGATCGCCACTATGGATCGAGATTTGGCCGAATTGCACAAGCTGGGCTTAAAGCTGGCATACACTGTGGACACGCATATTCATGCTGACCATATCACTGCTGCATTAGAGATGAAGCGCGCCGTTGGCAGTCAGATTGCAGCGCCAGCTTATGATCGGTTAGAGTGTGCTGATATCGGTCTGGAGGAGGGTATCCCTTTAACAGTAGCTGGCATCACTATAGACCCTCTACATACGCCAGGGCATACCGCTGGGCATTTTGCTTATCTATTTGATGGGCGGGTATTCACAGGAGATGCTTTATTGATTGAGGGTTGCGGTCGTACGGACTTTCAAAACGGTGATGCCGATGCCTTGTATGACTCTGTGCGCAACAAACTGTTTGCTTTGCCTGATGAGACGCTAGTCTATCCTGCCCATGATTATAAAGAGCGCTTTGTCTCCTCAATTGCACAAGAAAAGAAGCGTAATCCACGGCTTGGCGGAGATATATCTATTGAGGCGTTTCGAGATATCATGAATAACTTGAACCTGCCGTATCCAAAATTCATTGATCACGCGGTACCTGGCAATCAGCAATGCGGTGTCTGTCCAGAGGATTTACCTGAGAACCTAGCAGGCTACTGTCGTCAAATGACCCAAAGCCCTCAAGGCTGATAGAGTTTAGGTTGAGTCATTGGTAAGACGACCAAAATAAAAAAGACGATGATATATTGATCGTTTTTTTACGTTGAGGGGCTAAGTAAGATTATAAATATAAACAGACTCTCAAACTTAATCCTGATAAAAAGCGTTGCTATATTGAATGAAAAAGGCTTCGCGTTTGTGGGACTTTTTTAAAATATATAATCTATTACGAATCTTTCTAAAGGTTATTTTATACGTATACCACGTCTGTAGATATCTAAATTTTTCCCCAGATTATGAGTTGAGAGTTAATAGGCTCGCCTAGTTGGACGCTATATTCCTCAAATAGATTGAAAGAATTTTTGCTTAGTTTATCAAAACCTGTTAAATCAGCGCTTATAGTTTCTTCTTAAGGTAAATGATTTAAGGTGCATTAGCTTCGTTTTTAATTGAAAAGAATTTAATAATACCAAACTAAATATGTCTTAATGCAAAGCTTTTCTTGAAATTATGCATTGATCCCCTAATCCTCAATCTTCCAAACCACGGAACACGTCCCAAACCCCAATTTTGAAAACATCATCTGAGTAAAATTCTCAACTAGAAAAAGGTTGCTAAAACTATACTGTACATAGCGTTAGCAACCTTTCTTATTGGTATTAAGATTTAATAGCTGCATGCATTTTTTTATTGTATTAATATTCAAAACCATTTTTAGCGATATATCGTCATAGGAGCTAAAACTTGGGCTAGATGAGGACGAATCTATCTAACTGCTTAATTTGGTGTTGCCTTTTTTAGAACACAAAAGTTTATTTGTTATGCTTCTTCTTAATAGCTTATTAGTCATAATAAAAGTGATAGAAAGCACCAAAACAAGGAGGTAGGCATGACTACAAAAACTATAGGTATCGTCGGGTTAGGCCGTATGGGCAACGGTATGGCTCAGTCTTTGCTTCGCAAAGGTTTTAAAGTGTTCGGCACGGACATTGGGGAAGCACAAAGCCAAGCTGCCAGGGAAATCGGCGTAAATGTTGTTGCAGATATTAAAGCTCTGTGTGCTGAATCTAGTGTCATCATTCTATCTTTGCCAATGGCAAAGCATGTACAAGCAGTTGTTAAAGGCAAAGATGGCATTATTAACTTTGCTCAGCCTAAAACTCTGATTATTGATACTTCTACTTCAGAACCAGAGGTGACGCGGGCACTCTCGATAGAGCTGGATCAGTTAGGCCATCAGTTATTGGACTGTCCTGTCAGTGGCGGTCCAGCGGGTGCTGCAGCCGGTACTATGGTAATGGTTGTTGGAGGTGAACGTAGTTCCCTTGAACGTGCACAGGTGTATCTGGATGCCTTGAGCTCAAAAGTGGTCTACATGGGAAAGTCTGGCAATGGACATGCGGCTAAACTGATCAATAATCTACTATGTGCTGCACATCTAATAACTACCGCCGAAGCAGTAGCTCTAGGTACTAAGGCAGGACTTGATCCTGCAGACCTTATTGCTGGTTTGAACGCCGGTTCAGGTCGTAGTGCAATCAGTGAAGTGAATTTTCCTCGTTGGATTCTTAATAAAGGTTTTGACTCCGGTTTCACTATGCAGCTGATGCGTAAAGATGTGCGTCTGGCGGAAAATATGATCGGTGAGATGGGATTAGAGTTACCTTTGGCTAAACAGGTAGCCGAAATTTGGTCGCAGAGCGAAAAAAACATACCTGATCAGGATGATTTTAATTGCATTATCAAAAATGCCGGCTTGGGAGAATAGATTATGGGTTTTGAAGTAGAAGGAAATGGCGCGCAACAAGTTGAAATACTGCTTAATGAACTACTGGGTACTTCAAAGTTTGGCAGCTTGATTGATGGAGAATTGGTTGCAGGTAATGGTGACGACATCGAGCTGATTAACCCAGCAACCGGTCAGGTATTTTTAATCTATCGTGATGCGGGGAAAGATATTGTTGCTAATGCAGCCGATGCGGCTATAAAAGCTCAAAAAGTGTGGTGGTCAATGACCGCCAGTGCAAGAGGTCAGTTAATGTGGCAGTGCGGCATGAAAATACGTGCCGTCGCGGAATCTCTGGCACGCCTAGAATGTATATCTGCAGGTAAGCCTATTCGCGATTGCCGGGTTGAAGTGGCAAAAGTTGCAGATATGTTTGAATACTATGCTGGTTGGTGTGACAAAATTATGGGACAAGTTATTCCCGTACCAACAAGTCACTTAAACTACACTCGTCATGAGCCTTATGGTGTGGTGACTCAAATCACACCTTGGAACGCCCCTATATTTACCGGAGGCTGGCAGATTGCCCCTGCTATCTGTGCAGGAAATGCAGTCTTACTGAAGCCATCTGAATTAACCCCACTAAGCTCAACAGTACTCGCCAAAATTCTTGAGCAAGCAGGTATTCCGCGTGGTTTGGTGAATGTCATTAATGGACTAGGGCATACCACAGGTACTGCCGCAATCACTAATCCGGCGACTAAAAAAGTGGTTTTTGTAGGTTCACCACAGACCGGTGCTCTCATTGCTTCGGCATCTGCAAAGCGTGTCATCCCTTGTGTATTGGAGCTAGGTGGAAAGTCAGCCAATATAATTTTTCCAGATGCTGATCTTGATCGTGCGGTAGTGGGTGCGCAAGCTGCCGTATTTTCTGCCGCTGGACAGAGCTGTGTATCGGGTTCTCGGTTATTGGTTCATCGGGATGTTTATAAAGAAGTAGTGGAGCGTGTTGCCTCGGCAGCCAGTAAGTTGCCTGTAGGTTTGCCATGGGATGAAGGCACGATGGTGGGGCCCATTAATAACCAGAAACAGTTTAGTCACGTGCGTTCGTTAGTTTCTGATGGTATTGCTGAAGGTGCTGTTGTTGCCGCAGGCGGAAAGCCTGGTGAAATTTGTGGAGGTGAAAATGGTTATTTTTATCAGCCAACAGTTTTGGCCAACGTGAAAAATAATATGCGTGTAGCACAGGAAGAAATTTTTGGACCTGTTGTTTCTGTGATTTTATTTGAAGAAGAAGAAGAAGCGGTAGCGTTAGCCAACGACAGCCGGTTTGGTTTAGCTGGCGCTGTGTGGACTGCTGATGTAGGTCGTGCTCATCGGATGGCCGCTCAAGTAAATGCGGGAACATTCTGGGTAAATAGCTATAAAGCAATCAATGTCATGTCGCCGTTTGGTGGCTTTGGTGAAAGCGGCTATGGCCGATCTAGTGGCTACGAAGGTTTACTCGAATATACACAGACTAAAAGTGTATGGGTCGAAACCGCAAAAGATTCTGCTATTCAATTTGGTTATTCAATTCAATAAAAGGAGAAAATAAATGTTAATTAATGAAACTCTACTAAGTGAAGTAAAGCAGTGGCGTAAGCAGATTCATAGTCAACCAGAGCTCGGTTTTAAAGAGTTCAAAACGTCATCATTTATTGTCGATAAGTTACAGTCCTTTGGAATTGAGGTGTATCAAGGATTGGGCGGTACTGGTGTTGTCGGTACTCTAAAGAATGGCTCAGGCCCTACTATCGGCATACGAGCAGATATCGATGCTTTACCCATAGCAGAGCAAAACGACATTGATTATAAATCTACTCATGAAAACTGCATGCACGCCTGTGGCCATGATGGGCACACTTCAGTTCTGCTTGGTACAGCAAAGCACCTTAGCCAACATAAAAACTTTAATGGCACCATTCATTTTATATTTCAACCTGCTGAGGAGGTCTTAGGTGGTGCTAAGGCCATGATTGATGACGGCTTATTTGATAAATTCCCGATGGATGCGGTCTATGGATTGCACAATTGGCCAGGGCTTCCTGTAGGACAAGTTGCCGTTAATGATGGACCGATGATGGCGTCATTTGATACCTTTGAGATTACTTTGACTGGTAAAGGCACTCATGCAGCTATGCCACATTTAGGGGCTGATCCTATAGCAGCGGGAGCCGCTTTAATTACTAATATTCAATCTATTGTCTCTCGTCGAATATCTCCGCTCAAATCAGGCGTTATTAGCGTAACGCAGATGAATAGTGGGGATACTACCAACGTCATCCCTGATTACGCCATTTTAAAAGGAACCGTTCGTAGCTTTGATATGGACGTACGCCAGTCCATGCAAGATATGCTCACAGAAATGGTTAAAACACTACCGCCTCTATATGGTGTCACAGGCGAGATGGATTACCATATTCGCTATCCAGTAACCACTAATAATAGTCAAGCTTATCTTGAAATCAAAGAGGCTGCTACTAAAGTGCTGGGTGCTGATAAGGTAAATACTGCCGTAGAGCCATCAATGGCTTCTGAAGATTTTTCATTCATGAGCCAAGTGGTTAAAGGCGCTTATTTTTGGTTAGGTGTTGATGGTAGCAGCCCCTCCAAACCATTACACAATGCGTCTTATGATTTTAATGACGATGCTATTGAGACAGGTATCAAAGTATGGACTTCTTTAGTTGAGTCTCAACTACCAAAAAATGCTGCATAAACCAAATAATAAAAAAACTTAGAAATCATAAAATGCAAAGGGAGTTGCTATGAATAATACCAGTGTGCTATCAAGTACAATGACGAAGAGCTTATTTGATTGGAAGCTGCATTTACTAGTGATTATTACATCGCTACTTGCAGAATGGATAGGGATCATTAAGATTCCGATTGGTATTGGTACATTAGTCTTACTGCCTCTACTATACGCATTTATATTTACAATATTGTTGAACCCCAACGTCATATCCTCAATGAAAGCGGTTATCTCCAAAGACCGAGCAAAATTTGCAAGCTACGCCGTTCTTTTAAGTATCATGCCTTTCATTGCAAAATTTGGCGTTGGCGTCGGCCCTAAAGTAGAAGAAATAATAGCTGCAGGTCCCGCCCTTTTATTACAAGAGTTAGGCAATGTAGCTACTGCCGTTATCGCCTTGCCTGTTGCTGTATTGGTGTTTGGAATGGGAAGAGAGGCTATTGGTGCCACTCACTCAATTGCTCGTGAGCCTAATATTGCGCTAATTGCTGATAAATATGGACTTCAGAGCGCTGAAGGTATCGGCGTAATGGGTGTCTATGTGATGGGTACTTTATTTGGTGCAATTTATTTTTCACTTATGGCAGGGGTCATTGCCTCTTTAGACATTCTAGATATACGTGCTTTAGCAATGGCTTGTGGTATCGGTAGTGGTAGTATGATGGGTGCCTGTTCAGCAGCGCTAGCAGAGACTGTCCCGGCGCAAGAGGAGACCATTACTGCCTTTGCCGCGACTTCTAATTTGCTTACCTATGCTACAGGTCTGTTTGTCAGCTTATTCATAGCGCTACCAGCCGCTGAGTTTTTATACAAAGTTACCAGTAAATTCAGAAAAAATAATGGCGCTGATATCAGTAAAGCCATGGATTTTGGTTTGCAAGAGCAGGCTATCTTATCAGTATGGCAGTCAGTATCATTATTGGTCGCTATATGCGGCGTGCTATTATTGAGTAATTGGGTTGGACAAGGTTTTAATCCGATTGCTGCGCTACCTGGTATGCTCATATTATTTGGCTGTTGTGTCGTTGGCATACTACTAAAACGAGTCATTCCAATTAATGTGCCTGCTATTGCTTGGATATCTATTGTCGCTATTTTGATATCGCTGCCGCAGTTTCCATTTAGTGACTATGTTTTAGTCGAGACTGATAAGCTGGGTGTGCTACAACTCATTACCCCGGTACTAGCTTACGCAGGTTTCGCCATCTCGCAAATGGAGGTGGACTTATTCAAAAAGTCTGGCTTTAAGATAGCTATTGTAGCGCTGCTAACCTTTACTGGTACTTTTTTAGGCTCGGCGATTATCGCACAGGCGTTGTTGTAAACAGCGATAAATCGTGCCGCCCGCTTACAAAGCTTTCATCCATGACTTTAGATGTTGTAATAATTCATGCGGGCCTTGGGATAGATGACGACCCAACCGAGTTACAATATGAGCTTCACCGCTTGCCAGTAGCGCATTGTCTATAGGGATTGCTACCAGATGTCCGTCTTTCACTTCTTTGGACACTACAAAATACGGTAGAAAGGTAAATCCCATATTTGAGCGGGCAAAATTCTTTAGTACGGCGAATGAGTCAGTTGTTAGGATAGGGTTAAATCGAATTTTTTGTTGAAATTCGGCCATCGCTAGTAACTGACGTATGCCAAAACGACTTTCAGCCAGCCCCACTGGGTATTCTAGAAGCTCCTTCAACTGCATCGGTTTATCTTGATCGGCTAAAGGGTGGTCAGGGGACATAATAATATACATTGGCTGACAACTTACAACCTGTGAGCGGATGCGCGGATGACTGCTGGGATGGAACACTAGCCCGATATGTGCTTCATCTTCCTCAACCTGACGAATCACTTCGTTTGATCCACCAGTACTGATTGAAAGCGTCAGCGCCGGATATAGACGGGCGAATTCAGATAGTGGGCCCAACATCAAATCCCCAACGAAACCATCACCCATAGCTAATTTTATATGTCCCCGTTGTAATCCCAACAACGCCTGTAATTTGGAAACACAATTCTCTTCAGCGGAGAGTGATTCCCGATAAAACTGTAAGAGAATACTACCAGCTTCTGTCGGTGTTACTCCTTTACGATGCCGTTCAATAAGAATGCATGCTAATTCTTCCTCTAACAGAGATATTTGCCGGCTAATAGCCGAGGGAGCAATATTGAGCTTATCTGCTGCAGCCCGGATCGTACCCATAGTTACAGCCTCATAAAGATAGGATAACCGCTTTCCATTAATCTCTTTCATTGCTTCCTCTTGCTCTGTTCTTGTTTTCATTAAATAAGTGCAGCTCTTCGACCCACGGATGCAGCAAAGATGGCCAGTGTCGATATACTATTTAGTCGGCTCTGTAGAAGTTCCGGTAATGTATCAAAAATTATGCTGAGTAAATATGCTGATTAAATAAAGGAGGGGTGCCAGCCAAAGCAAAGATGTTATATTTGAGGTTATGAAAACACAAATATAGATTAATTGCCCCGACTGACGCAGTCCTAGTCTAAAGAGAAACGGTATAAAAAGCTATGGGAAGTAAAACTACTAATGCAAAGGCTGTAAACGTCTTTTACGTTTAAATTTACTATACATAAGTATGTTAGATTGAATAATTTAGGCAGTCTAACTTCTTGCAGCATTAAGCATTACTTCAATTATTAACAAAATTATTCTATAAAGACCATAGCTTGGGGGGATAGTGGAATAATTAGTCCTGACAAAACATAACGTCATGTATAAGTGCATCTAGACGGTATTCTGTCGAAAAGAAACTCTCTGCATAAGATATGACATCTTCAGCTTTCAAGTCATAGAATTTGCGCATGCCTCCTCCCGCACAAAATCCTTTTTGACCCTCACCATATAGTCAATTCGCTATAAAAACGATACAGCGAGACTGGTATAAATTTTTTGCAGCCTCTGTCAGCGTAGACACAGCAAGCAAGAAAAATTTATACCAGTTGCGCATCACGTTACAACGTATCGATTTTATTTGGTATCGACTATATAAACAAACACTACGTTAGAGTCTTTCTCCCATTTTTCTAAAGCATTCGTTAACAGTTCAACTGCTTCAGTATTAATAGCGTTTAGGACTTCAAATCAATTTATTTTTAGCCAGCCAATACCATTTTTTACTTCTGACGTAACAACCATTGATACAAAATCCTAAATTTGTAATTTAAGATTATATAGGCTTATGGGTTTTTATAAAAACATGAGTGATGAAAGTTAACTATTATAAATAACAGTTTGATAGTAAGTTCTAAAAATAAATTTAATAAAATTATTAAAGGATAGTATAAGTATGGATATAGTCGTTTAATAAAAATTATGACTATATCCATGCTATTTTTATATATTATTCCATAAAAGTTAATCTTTAAAAGTAGGTTTGCGTTTTTCTATAAAAGCATTAACGCCTTCGATCATATTGTCTGTCTTAAATAGTTGAGCCCATTGTTCTGATTCTATTTCTAAACCTTTTTCTAAGGTTGTTGCCATACCTTCATTAACAGCTGTAATAGTTGCTTTGATAGATTCTGGGCTTTTATTGAGAGCAATTGATTCCGCCAGTTTTTTCGTTTCATCCATTAATTCTGCAAGTGGCACTGATTTATTAACGAGACCTATTTTTTCTGCCTCTTCTCCACTTAAAAATTGTCCAGTTAGTATGAGTTCTAATGCTTTTGCTTTATTTGTTATACGTGGAAGCCTTTGAGTCCCGCCGAACCCAGGTATCAAACCTAAGTTTAACTCTGGTTGACCCAATTTCGCTTCATTGGCTGCAATACGTAAATGACAGCTCATGGCGAGCTCTAACCCTCCACCTAAACAAGCGCCATTAATTGATGCAATAACGAGTTTTTTAGACGACTCAATTGTATTCATAACGGCTTGTGCATCTTGTGATAACTTCTTTCCTTTTTCTTCATCATGAAAAGCGTCAGTAAATTCTTTTATATCTGCACCAGCAACAAACATTTTCCCTTTACCGGTTATCACGATTACCTTAATGCTTTGTTCTGCTTCCACATAGTCAAAACACTCAGATAATCCGCTGATTGTTGTAGTGCTTAATGTATTAGCAGGTGGGCTATCAATAGTTATGTAGCCAATTCCGTTTTCTGTACTTAAATTGATATTAGAAAATTCTTTAGTTTCCATTGCTCTTTCTACTCCGTTTAGATTATATTTACCTGCGTACGAAAAGCCATAGCAGATCTTTTTGATAGCTGCATGCCTAGTAGTCAAAGGCAGAGGCAGCAACGTCCAGCCTTTAATACAGACCGAAGAATGAATCAGGATTTAGAACACCTAAGTAGGTGTTCTAGGATAAATGTTCTACGACATAGTCTAGCGCTGCTATTAGTACGATCCTTCAATTTGTGAGTCATCGACCGAATCCACAGTATCTGCTCTAGCATGACTGGTATCATAGAGAATGGCTTTTATAAGGGACACTCCCATGAGCACCATGACAAAACTAAAAGGTAGGGCACCGATCACCATAGCCGTTTTGATTGCGCCGAGTCCTCCGCTAGTCAGTAGAACTCCAACCACCAAGGCTAGTATCACGCCCCAAAAGATAATATGTGGACGGCCTTTTGGACCTTCGTTACCCGCTGAATTAATCGTATTGATAACTAGAATGGCCGAATCTAAAGTGGTAACTAAGTAGGTCAATAGTAAGATCAAAACCAAGATCGCCATGGCCCATGCGAAACCTGAGGACAACATCACATCCAGCATTGCCAATAGTTGAGCTTCTTGACCCACTCCTGAAATAGCATCACCAGCGATACCATTAAGCGTTAAATCAATCGCGGTGCCACCTACCACTGAGAACCAGATAAAACACATTAGGGCAGGTAAGACTACGGTACCAAATAGATAAGATCGAATACTACGACCCCGTGAGATACGCGCAAAGAACACCCCAACGAAGGGACCAAAAGCAATCCACCATGCCCAATAAAACACTGACCAGTCTTTTTGCCAAGTGGCAAGCGTGTCGCCGACTTGTGTGCCGTCTGGCTGCCAGACCGTAATTAGTAGCTCAGGAAGCGCGACGACATAGTCGAATAGACCTACGAAAAAAGCTTGTAAGCCAAAGAAGGTCGAACCAAATATTAAGAAAAATGCAAACAAAACAAAGCTCAAACCCATATTGATATTAGATAGCCATTTGATACCTTTACCGACCCCAGAAAGCGCAGATAGGGTCGCAACACCAACGATGACGGCAAGGGCAACGATGATAGCTGCTGTTGACGATTTGCCATCAGCGTTCAGTAACCAATCGCCCAATCCAACACGGTGCATGCTAGATACAAATTGTTCAACTCCAAATCCTAATGTTTGTGCAACGCCCAAAATAGTAGCAATGACGGCGACGATATCGATAGCATTACCAAGTTTGCCTGACAATCTCTTACCAAATAACGGCGCTAGACCTGAACGAATGGTGAGGGGTAGCTTACGTCGAAAAGCAAAGTAGGCCATAGATAATCCGACTAGGGAATAACAAATCCATGCGCTAAATCCCCAATGTAGAAAGGCCCATTTATAAGCATAGCGAACATTGTCAGCACCAGAACCTGTCGCCATACCCTGGATCACTTCAGGATTATTGGCAAAGTGATACATCGGTTCTGCGGTTGCAAAGGTCAACATACCAACGCCAATACCAGCTCCAAAGATCATAGAAAACCATGAAAAGTTGGAGAACTCAGGCTTATCCTCTTTATCTCCTAAAACCAGCTTTCCATAGCGCGGTATAACAGCCAGAACTAAAGCTAAAATTAAGAAAAAAGCGACGGAAAAGATATACCAGATTGAAAAATTATTAAGTAAAAAGCTATTGATTGACCCCAAAACAGCCATTGAGTTTTCTGGAAATACGACGGCCCAAACGATGAGCAGACCCAGTAAAATTTTAGCGGTAATCGTAACGTCTTTATTAAACCCCTCATAAAAACCTGATGTTGCGACTTCAATTGGCAACTTAGTCAAAGGTTTTTTATCTGTACGTTTCATGTCTAATCCTTTAGATAGTCTTTCACTCGTTTATTTAAATAGGTATCAAGCATTACAATCCTTTATTGACTTGATACCTATCGTTTCTTAACTCGGTAAAAACTCACTGCTCCAACTATCGCTCAGCTCACCACTCGCAATACTGGCTTCAATCTCTGCCTCGCTATAACCAAGCTCCAGCATTATTTGACGCGTGGATTGCCCAAACTTTTCAGGACGAGGTAGTGCATATACGATG
The DNA here is from genome assembly GCF_052259005.1 of Psychrobacter sp. 1Y10. NCBI lineage: Bacteria > Pseudomonadati > Pseudomonadota > Gammaproteobacteria > Moraxellales > Moraxellaceae > Psychrobacter > Psychrobacter sp. 1Y10. The sequence continues at coordinate 114,191 of NZ_JBQQES010000004.1, forward strand.
CTATGCGAAGGACGAATAGCATAGGGATCAAGCTGCGTCACCTTATGACCACTGGGATGATTCTCATAAATTGAAAAAGAATAACTACCACGATCAGTACCTGACGTGCCATCTGCTACGCGACTATATTCAGCGCGTAACGCATTGATATCAGCACAGACTACAGCCGCAATATCAGCCGCTTGCAAGCGCTCAATCCAATCATGAGCGGGCGCTTTTTGAAAGGTATTCGATAAAAATACTGCACGCTCACTTTTGTCAAGCTCTCCAAACCCTTCTAAACCTTCAACGTTTTCAAAGTTTTTTATATCGATCTCATAAGCGTTTAATAACAAGTAGTTCCCTGAAGAGGTATAGTAAAAACGCGTCAACTCATCATGACCATTGGTTTCGCGGCCTGATGGCTCATCGAACAGACCACGTTTTTCAAAGTCATAACAATAGGGGATTTGAAGTAAGGCACTATTTGCGACTAACGAGGTACAACCGCGTCCAATACGACCTGTACGATATTTTTGATATAGCGCCACGCCAATACTCATCGCGCCACCAAAGCCGCACATCACATCAATAGTACCGACGTGAGCATGCTCCTCTGGCGTATCCATCGCGCCGCCGCAGCGTAACATGATGCCAGTAGACGCCTGTACCACATCGTCATAGCCTATAAAGTCACTACATGGACCCTTGCGGACACCGCTAAAACAATCAAGCTTGCAGAATATAGCCGTAGGGTTTAGGCTTTTTAAGCCTTCAGCATCTAAGCCCATTTTTTTGATTTGGGTATCTGTCGCATTCCAAACAATGATGTCAACGGATTGGACTAACCTCTCAAATACTTCTCGTCCTTTTCCGTGACGAATATCAGCGAGTATGGAACGTTTACCTGTCATTTGAGACATACCGTAAATAACAGTGTTCCAACTGTCATAAAATGGAGAGGCAGGATCAAGCTTAATGACTTCTGCTCCAAAACGCGCTAAATAAGCTGCCGAATGGGGACCAGCAATCACATTACAAAGATCAAGTACCTTAACGCCATCTAGCCAACCACTCTTTTCATTAAGATTATTGACTGAGGGCAACTTGGTTTTGATAGCCTTCAGTTCTCTCAACGCCGTATCAAAGTCAGTAGGCTCTGGGGGCTTGGGTTGTAACATCATCTCACCACATTCTTCTAACCAAACAATGGGGCCTGGCTGAATCATCTTGCCATAAGTCGGATCATCGACCTCAATCATGAGTCCTGCGGTTTCAGCATGATCATCACGGATCCATTCTTGTAGCCAACGCTGCGGCGCTCCAGGTATACCGCGTTTCCCAAAAATCTTTTGCCACTCTTTTGAGGTACGCTGTAAAAAAGCACCTTTCATTTTTTCAGCAATACGATCTGCCCAATGCTTTGGCATAGGATAAACGCCAAGCGAGGTATCAGACGTCCACTGACTTGAAGGCAAGTAGGTGTCTTCTTCTTCGGTCAATCCTTCCTCAATTAATTCATCGTATAACCCTAAGACTTGCAAACAACGCTTAGCATGATCCTTATGACTAGGGCATACTACATAGAGCATACGCCCATCTTTACACATATAACTGCGGTAAAAAGGATCGAGCAACTCTTGCAGTGCTTCGTAGTCCATGTTCATAGGAATACCTTCAACGCGGCGACGTTGAATCTCAACTTCACGTTGGGTCAAGTATCGCTTAGGTAGATCCTCGATCTCTATTGAGTTGTAGCAAAGGCCTTCCATGACAGCAGCAGCAAGAGGAACTTCAATAGCATCGCCGAGCCCAGTATTTTCACGTGCTTGTAGTGCAAAAACGACTGAAGAACCTGCCAGCATGGCACCATAAGCAGAGGGAAGCGGGAGAGGAGAAAACGATGGGTTGATTCCCATTAGTACACGGTTTAAACCCATGTCAGTAAACACACCTGAGCTCGCTGATACAATGCTTTCATAGGCACGTAGCTCACGGCGCTGTTCATCATTCGATGCAAATCCAGGGATGGACAATGTGATCAATTGCGGACGTTCTTCGCGCAGTGCTACCAGATCGAGCCCCATTTCTGCCATTTTCCCAGGACGGAAACCTTCAATAACGATGTCACTTTCCAAAATTAATTGCTTAGCCTGTGCTAGTCCTTCATTTGTTTTAAGATCGAGTCTCAGCATCAATTTATTACGATTTAATACAGCATTAGCTGGACTTTGCCATTTTGGACCTGACGGTGGGTCTATATGAACCACGGTTGCGCCTAAGTCGCCAAGCATCATACCTACAGCAGGCCCAGCGATATATTGACCAAAATCGATTACTTTGACACCGACGAGTGGCAATTCATGAGTTGCTTGCATAGTCATCCATCCTTAGAATTTTATTATGCTATTACTATTAAAAATTAGAACTATTAAAAATCAAAATTTAGTTAGGAGCGATATCATAGAGACCAGTAGCTACTAAACTATATATTCAGAGTGCCTGCGATCCATTCACCAGTGGGGTGAGAAAGAAGCAAGCACAAATTGTTCACATACAAACTACTGCGTTTAAGAGCACTTATAGAATAATGCTCTTAATAGGGGATATGATTAAGTTGGCATAGAGAATTGCTTTTCATCTCTCACTGCCGCGCTTGGCCAGCGTTGCGTTATGGTTTTGCGTCGAGTAAAGAATCTCACGCCATCTGGCCCATACATGGCCAAGTCGCCAAATAATGACCGTTTCCAGCCACCAAAGCTTTGAGACGCTACAGGTACCGGTAGTGGAATATTGACACCAACCATGCCGACTTCAATATTATCGATAAAGTGACGCGCCGCTTCTCCGTCTCGGGTATAAATACAAGTACCGTTACCATATTCATGTTCATTAATAAGCTGTACCGCCTCGCTCATGGTCTGAACACGGATGACTTGTAAGACAGGACCAAAAATCTCGGCTTTGTAACTGTCCATTTCTTTAGTGACATGGTCGATCAGTGTTGGACCGACAAAAAACCCGTGTTCATAACCTTCTGGAGTAGCATCAGAGCCATCAATAATCAATTCTGCACCTTGGTCGGCAGCACTGTTGATATGCTCTACTACTTTAGATTTATGCGCCTTGGTAATGACAGGACCGAAGTCGTTGCTTTTTTCTGAATGAACGCCAAATTTTAGTGCTTCAATAGCAGGCTGCAATGCTGCAATCATCTTATCGGCCGTTTCATCACCGACAGCTACTGCAACAGATAACGCCATACAACGCTCTCCTGATGAGCCGAAAGCTGCACCTAACAATGAGGTCACTACATTGTCTAAGTCCGCATCTGGCATAACAATCGCATGGTTTTTTGCACCGCCTAAAGCTTGGCAGCGTTTGCCTTGTGCGGCAGCGGTCGTATAAATGTATTCAGCAATAGGGGTAGAGCCGACAAAGCTCACAGCTTTAACATCCGGATGATGCAAAATAGCATCGACAGCTTCTTTACCACCATTTACTACATTGATTACACCTTCTGGAAGACCAGCTTTTTGCAATAGCTGGGCAATAAATAGCGTAGAGCTTGGGTCGCGCTCAGACGGTTTTAAGATAAAAGTGTTGCCACAAACGATAGCCATAGGGAACATCCATAGTGGCACCATTGCAGGGAAGTTAAAGGGTGTTATACCTGCGACAACGCCTAGCGGATGAAACTCACTCCAAGAGTCAATATTTGTGCTGACATTACGACTGTGCTCGCCTTTGAGAAGCTCAGGTGCACCGCAAGCATATTCAACGTTTTCAATACCGCGTTGTAGCTCGCCTGCAGCATCGTGAACAATTTTTCCATGCTCTTCGCCAATCAAGCGGCAAATTTCATCTGCATTTTGCTCGAGCAATTCTTTGAATTTGAACATGACACGCGCGCGCTTTAATGGTGACGTTTTGCTCCATGCGGGAAAAGCAGCTTTAGCAGCAGCTACTGCTTCACCGATTGTTTTTTCACCACCTAAAGCAACCTTCTTGCTAACTTCACCAGTTGAGGGGTTGTAAACATCTTGAGTCTGGATGTCATTATTTACTAAGCTACCGTTAATAAAGTGTCCGATAGTTTGCATAGTTTATTTCCTTTAAACATGTGTGTTATTGATGGGTTTGGATTAAATGAAGACGACTTTAGTTTTATGAGTGATTCGTACTACTGTTATCCCATAGCATGGTATAAAGCTGAGTCATTTCTTCATGATTGGGTATTCGAGGGTTGTTGTTGGGCGAGCCTGACGCGAAGGCTTGCTCACACATCGTATCGATGAGGGCATCAAAATCCGCTTTTTGAACCCCAAATTGTGCCAATGTGGGAACATGAAGTTCATCGTTTAAGTTTTTTAAGTAATTGACCAAACTGACGTTTGCCTGATCATCTGTTTCGCTATGATCAGATATTCCTAGTGCGCGCGCGCAGTCCGCATAACGATCGGGTGCACTAGAGATGCCAAACTCGGTAATCGTTGGTAGTAGCATGGCGTTTGATAAACCATGCGGTACATGAAAAAAAGCACCAATTGGACGACTCATACCATGCACTAAGGCAACTGACGAATTACAAAACGCAATACCTGCCAAAGTAGAGCCAAGCATCATCGCTTCACGAGCTGTTTCATCTTTGCCGTTGTGATAAGCAGTTTGGATATTGGGTCCAATTAAGCGTAGAGCTGCGAGTGCCTGTTGGTCGCTATAAGCATTACGTTTTGGGCTGATATACGCTTCGATAGCATGGGTCATCGCATCGATACCTGTATCCGCGGTAGTGCGCGGCGGTACGCTGAGCGTGAGGCTATAATCGATAATGGCCGCGATGGGCATAAATCCCATACCGACACACAATAATTTTTCGTTGTTATCGTCGTCAGTGATGATGGTAAAGCGTGTGACTTCTGATCCTGTTCCAGCCGTAGTAGGTATGGCAACAATAGGTAAGCCAGTTTCATCTACTTGACGAGGGAACTTATAATCACGCATGACCCCGCCAAACTTACCTAAGATGGAAATAGCTTTAGCACTATCGATAGGACTGCCGCCACCTAAGGCAATCAGACCATCATAATCTTGCGCTTTGACTTGAGAGACGCCTGCTTCAATAGAGCTTTCGGTAGGTTCGGGTACCGTATTTGAAAACACATCAGCATTGATTTGAGCTTCTTTCAAAATAGCCTGTACATTATCGACATAGCCGAGTTTAACCATCATTTCGTCAGTGATAATCAGCGGTTTTTTTATCCCTAAGCTGGCTAGTATTGCTGGTAGCTTTTTGCAGGCATCGCGTCCAATTTCCATCGTCCTTGGGAGTAGAATACTGTGTGACATAGTTATTCATCCTTGAATTAATGACTTCAGATATAAGCTTGGTAGTAGCTCAATCCTGATACGCACTATTCACAAAAGTGGATAGTATTTAAATATTAATTTCACATAATGATAAAAATCTTATCGTTATGTGAAAAGTAACAGAATATTTTTATAATAGCAAGACGCAAAAGCGTAAATTTTATCGTTATAATAAATAAATTTATTCGCTGAGAATCAGCTAGAGGTTTAAACGAAATAATGAGTAATACTAAAAAGAAGGGCTCAAGTGTTGAGCGTGTTTTACAGATAGTAGAAGTGCTTGCTCGCTCGCAAAGACCAATGAGTGTCAGCGACCTAGCTGAAACACTAGAAGTGCCGGTGCCTAGTATGTATCGGTTATTAGATCAATTGCAGGATCTTGGATTCGTTCAGTTAGATTTACCAGGGAAGGTAACTTGCGGAAAACGCACGTATAAGCTTGCCATGAACTTACTACAAAACAGTGATTTCAAAAACGAAAGATTAGCCATACTGAATGAGCTGTCAGCAAAAATAGGAGAGACGGTAGGTATTTCGATTTTACAAGACTTAGATGTGGTTTATATCGATCGCGTTATGTCGGATTGGCCGCTACAAATATTTTTACCGTCGGGCACTCATGTTCCTGTTTGGGCTAGTGCCAGTGGTAAATTATTGTTATCACAGCTATCGGATGAGAAGTGTGGGCGCATCGTTGAGAAAATGTCGTTACACGCACTAACGACCAAAACTCAGACCGATAAGAAGCAATTAATGCAAACGATCGCTGCAACGCGTGAGACGGGAGTAGGCGTAGATAATGAGGAGTTTATTCCAGGTATGGTAGCGTGTGCAGTCATGATTCCCAATGGGGATCAACAATCATTTGCCACAGTGTTTACACATGGTCCGACAGTGAGAAAAAGTCTAGAAGAGTTGCTCAGCTATGTACCTCTTATGCAAGAGGCTGCTAATGAGCTATCAGTTATTTTCAATCAAAACTATGAATAAAGTTATTGACGATATAATAGGATGATACGTTAAGAAAAATTCTAATCTACTCTTCATTAGCTAAGATGAGTAAATTTTATAGGGCTCTCGTTAACTGGTAGTTCTTTCTCTTTGTCATGACTTGGCCTTAAAGGCGTGAAGAGGTTTCAACAGTAAAACCTAAAATAGCAACCGTATAGTAATGCTGCCAAGTAACAATAACCTCTTGTAGCGCGTGGCATACAAGGGGTTATTATTGTGTATTGTTATATATAACTGGTGCGCCCACCAAGAGTAGGTGATGGTCTTAAGAGTCTTTGATATAAAGACATTATTCAGTTTCCTAAATAGTTTTAACAACATATTTATCAACTTTATAAAGCTCTCATACTCGCTCGAATCTTGATATTATGCTTGTTTTTACTCTTTTAAATTCAAGTTTATAATGAGTCAAAGTCCTAGGTTTTTTAAATCAAATACCTGACCCACAGGTGATACTTTTTTCTTTAGTATTAAATTTTAAAAAAGTATAAGCACCACTTATATGCTCATACCCTAAACTATTATTTTCAACGACCTCTGAATACTCATCTACCTTTGGAGGTTCAAACTGCGATCTTAGTTTTACAAAATCACTATCTTTAAAAAATAGTTTTATGCGACTTCACTCGTACCCTCCCAGATGTTCGATGCTAGCAATAGAATATCCAAAAGCTATTGTATCCTTTAACTTATAAGTAGTTGCAAAACTATCCTCTTCAAACCCCAATATTAATAAAGCCACCTGACTACTTCTAAAAACAATAAGAATCCGCTAAGACATGGCAGTAGATGCCTAGTGGTTTTATTTATATATATAAAAGAAGTCCATCGCTGTGATTTTGACAACGCTTTTATTAATTATTCTATAACCTCAAAAATCATGATGTTGCTATGGTCAGTCCTAAATAAAAGAAGTACATAAATTATAATGCACTACTGGAATAAATTTTCCTTGCTTGCTGTGCCTACGCTGCTCGATGCTGCGCAAAATTTATCTCAGTAGTGCTGTATTTATTTTATAGTGGATCTACTATACCTAAGAAGTAAGGATTGCGTTATAAATTTACTTTCTCTTCATATGTGAAAATTAAGTTTTATAATCTGATTTAATCAATGTAAGTACATTCTAAGCCTTGAAGAAATAACTTTTAAACTTCACTTTTTCAAAGTTTTTCATTATTTTTCTTATCTAGGGCGGCTCGTAGCAGTCTATTTTAAATAGTCTATGAGTAGAGATAAAGGGTACAAATTGCTAGTTCAATCTGAGTATATTCAGAACTACCTTTAATAATATCTGCCACTTAATAATGGCATAAGCCCATGTATATTAAAGATATCGATAGGTTTAAATTATAAATAAAATGGCTTTTTGAGGTATAAGCATGGATGTATTTTATGGTAGAAACACGGAAAACAGAAACTAGTAAATATAGGTCATTATGCTTATATCTAAAGGGTTTAAGGTATGTTTATGGTGGTATAGGACAATATAGGAAAACAGGGATAACTAAGATTGGTGTCAAATGAGGAAGGAGATAAATATATAAGCTGTTGATAAATATAGTTTATTTTTCCAATCAAAAGTATTAAAAGGTTACTTTATGTGCTAACTTTATAGGTGAACCAAGTAGACTTAATTCTGTATTAAGAGATACTTTGAGAAATTGCTCATTTTGAGCTGAGCTGCTCTTAAAGTTATACGAGGTGATTTATGCCTGACTTCAAAGAGACAACTTCATCCTCTGTAGATAATGGTGGAACCGACAACGCACAAAGAACCGATCAGCGGCAAGGCTCTGCTCCTACGCTCTCACTTCCTAAAGGTGGCGGTGCGATTCAGAGTATTGGAGAGAAGTTTGCTACTAACCCAGTGACAGGTACAGGTTCTATGTCTGTGCCAATCGCGACCAGCCCTGGTCGCTCTGGCTTTGGTCCTCAGCTCGCTCTTTCTTATGATTCTGGCTCTGGTAATGGAGTTTATGGGTTCGGCTGGAATCTTTCATTACCGTCAATCACGCGCAAAACAGCAAAAGGCTTACCACGATACCATGACGCCGAAGAATCTGATATTTTCCTGCTCTCTGGTGCAGAAGATCTAGTACCGCTATTGGAATCAGATGGTAGGCGCTTTGAAGCATCTGTGTCAGGTTACATCATTCACAGGTACCGTCCTCGCATTGAAGGGTTGTTTGCACGCATCGAACGTTGGACTCGGCTGAGTGACGAAGATGTGCACTGGCGCTCGATATCCAAAGACAATATTTTGACCCTATATGGCAAGGATCCCAGCTCCCGAATAGCTGATCCTGAGGATGCTAGCCGTATTTTTAGCTGGCTGATCTGCGAAACTCGCGACGATAAAGGCAATGCCATTCAGTACGGGTACAAGTCAGAAGATGGAGTCGGGGTCGATTTAACCCAAGCGCACGAAAGCAATCGAGGCGATCATAATGATCCTCGACGCACAGCCAACCGTTATCTCAAACGTATTCATTACGGCAATCGGACATCGTTGTTGGATGATACAGGATTTCGGCCGCTATTTTTGAGTGAGGCACAGATTCAGAATGCTGGTTGGATGTTTGAGGTGGTTTTCGATTATGGAGAACACGATACTGACATACCCACGCCAAAAGGTATTAAGCCATGGGTCTTTCGCGACGATCCTTTCTCAACCTATCGCGCCTGCTTTGAGGTGCGCACTACGCGACTGTGTCAGCGGGTGCTAATGTTTCATCATTTTGAGGGTGAGGAGGGCGTTGGCAACGATTGTCTAGTACGGTCCACCGACTTCACCTACTCCCACGAGCACGATCCGACCAGCGCCCACAATCCTATCTATACCTTTATGCGCGCCTTTACACAAACAGGGTATAAACGCAATGGTAACAGCTACCGAAAGCGTAGCTTGCCACCGGTTGAGTTCGAATACACCCAGCCCACCGTGCAGGATACGGTAGAGGAAGTCGATTCTAAAAGTCTTGAAAATCTTCCGATGGGTCTAGATGGTACAAGCTACCAATGGACAGATCTGCACGGTGAAGGCCTCCCTGGTATTCTAGCTGAGCAAGCTAATGCTTGGTATTACAAACGCAACCTCGCGCCAATCAATGAGATTGAAGAAGACGGAACAGTCCGCATCAGAGCGAAGTTTGCGCCATTGGAAAGAGTGGCCACGAAGCCGAATCTGGCGCTGGCCAGTGGCGCGCAATTCATGGATCTCGCCGGAAACGGTCAACCGGACCTAGTGATGCTGGGTGGTCCAATGCCGGGCTTCTATGAGCACGACGTCGCTGAGAGCTGGCAACCTTTTCGGCCGTTTACATCTTGCCTTAACCGTGCCACGCATGATCCCAACCTAAAATTTATCGACCTCAACGGTGACGGTCATGCCGATGTACTTATTACTGAAGATGAGGCTTTCGTTTGGCATTCGTCGCTAGCGGAGGAGGGATTTGGTCCAGCCATGCGTGTTGCTCAAGTGCTGGATGAAAACAAAGGTCCTTGTATCGTTTTTGCCGACGGCACGCAGTCCATCTACCTTGCTGATTTGAGCGGCGATGGCCTCACAGATCTGCTACGCATCCGCAACGGCGAGGTCTGTTACTGGCCAAATCTGGGCTATTGCCGATTCGGCGCCAAGATCGCCATGGAAAATGCGCCGCACTTCGACCACCCGGATCAGTTCGATCATAAGCGTATCCGCTTGGCCGACATTGACGGCAGCGGCACCATCGACATCATCTATCTGCACCGCGACGGCGTATGTCTTTATTTCAACCAATCCGGCAACAGTTGGGGCGCGCCGCAAGTGTTGCGCATTTTTCCACGCGTCGATGAGCTTGTCAGCATCGTGCCTATCGACCTGCTCGGCAATGGCACTGCTTGCCTAGTCTGGTCCTCGCCGTTGCCTAATGACGCGGGCCGGCCCATGCGCTACGTCAATTTGATGGGTGAGCAGAAACCCCATCTGCTTATCAGGACTGTCAACAACCTCGGCGCGGAGACCCATGTTCAGTACGCGCCTTCTACAAAATTCTATCTACAAGACAAGTACGACGGCAAACCCTGGATCACCAAGCTGCCTTTCCCAGTACATGTGGTCGAAAAGGTCACAGTGACAGATAAGTGGAATAAAACCAAATTCTCCTCTACCTATAGCTACCACCACGGGTATTTCGATGGACACGAGCGAGAATTTCGAGGATTTGGTCGGGTTGAACAAATTGATGCGGAAACCTATGGGGAATTTACCGAAGGAAATATAAACAGTCCTTACATTACAGACGACCACACCCTCTACCAGCCACCAATTAAAACCGTTACCTGGTATCACACGGGCGTAATGATTGATCGCAAAAAAATACTGCAACAGTTCAAGCACGAATACTTCCCCCAGTGGCTGGAAGACAGCAACCTAGGTGAAACAAATGTATTGGGAACTTTTCAGGAAGTCGAATTACCCGAGCCAGATATTAAACAACAAAACCTGAATGCCGAGGAAATGAGAGAAGCCTTACGGTCTTGCAAAGGAATGATGTTGCGCCAGGAAGTCTACGAACTAGATGTTGATGCATTTACACGGGGAACCCATCAACCCATAAAACTCTATTCAACGGCGTATCACAATTGCCATATTCAACGCTTACAAGTAGGCGGCACAAACTTACATGCCGTGTTTTTGGTGACAGAGAGCGAAGCCATCACCTATCAATACGAACTTGATTTACAAGCAAACACACTCATTCCTGATCCTCGGATTGCTCACACCTTTAATCTCAATACCGATGAATACGGTAATGTGTTACAAGCCGTTGCCATTGTTTATCCTCGTCTTGGTGAATATCAAGATGACACGCTCGAACGAAAAACTATTCAGCTTATTCAGGATGTCCAGAAAGAAACGCATATAGTCTACAGCGAAAGTCATTTCACGAACGATATTAATATCCAGGATAACTATCGTTTGCGAGTTCCTTGTGAGGCGTTGAGTTATGAGCTCACAGGTATCAGTCCAGCAGACGAGTATTTTACCTTAGCAGAATTACAAAGCTTTAGGTTAAACCTGTATTATCAAAGTACAGGACAAGCAGTAACAGACATTGAATACCACCAATTACCTGATCGCACTCGTCCACAAAAACGAACAGTTGAACATAGCAAAACGCTCTATTTTAACGACAAGGATAGTGCTACTCGAGAGTTTTTGAAGGAACCATTACCTTTTGGGGAACAGGGCAACTTAGGTTTACCTTACGAAACCTATACCTTGGCATTAACCGATGATTTGCTCAATGCCATTTTGGCTGAAAAATTCACACCAGACATACAAGCCGAACTGGAGAATGCATCAAAAAGCGGCTATCTCAGTGGCGCTGAGTTAAGGGCTCGTTTTGCTGGTATAGACACTACCGGACAATACTGGATTCGCTCAGGTATTGCTGGCTTTTCTAATGATGTCGCCGATCATTTCTTCCTGCCCGAACGCTATATTAATGCCTTCAACCAAACCACCACACTTAACTACGATCCGCTTGATCTCTATATCAAAACAAGCACAGATCCAATTGGGAATACCGTTTCGGTTGAAAAATTCGATTATCGTGTACTCGCCCTACGTGAACTAAAAGACATCAATGATAATGTCACAGAAGTAATATTTGATGTTCTAGGGTTGCCATCAGCTACAGCAGTTAAAGGCAAAGGCGATCAGGCAGATAATCTCACTGGGTTCACCGACGAGCTGCTAAATCCTGACAAAGCAACACAGATCAAATTTTTCACCGAACCACGTTTAACCACAGAAACAATAACTGATTACCAACAACGTCAGCAGGATGAAGCAAGGCGTTTATTGGGTAATGCAACCGCGCGGCATCTTTATTATTTTGGTGAAATTGAGGTTGAGACTGGGGAAATACTGGCAGATGGCAGTAAAGCTAAAATTATTAAGTGGGGCGAACACCCAGTCTCAGCTTGCGGCATAGTACGTGAACAACATCTTGCTCAATTGGGCACGGCTGAAACCAGTCCGCTACAACTGGCTTTTGAATATTCAGATGGTGGCGGCAATGTGCTGGTCACAAAAGTACAAGCTGAACCCCAAAAAGAGGGAGAATTATTAAGCTGGATTGCCAATGGCAAAACCATTTTGAACAACAAAGGCAAACCGGTTAAACAATACGAACCCTATTTCAGTGAAATCGAAACAGCCCTCAACATTTTTGAGCCAGATCATCGTTATGAAGAACCAAAAGAGGTGGGTGTTACCCCAATCATCTATTACGATGCTGCGGGTCGTGTCATCCGTACCGAAGCACCCGATGGGTCATACAGTCGAGTCGAGTTTTCTTCTTGGCATGTTAGTCGCTACGATCAGAACGATACAATACTTGAACCAGCAAATAACTGGTATCAGCGCATGAGTACTGGCACAGACGCCGGGCAAAGGGCAGCACGTATTGCGGCTAAACATGCCGATACCCCTGCAACCACTCTCCTCGATAGTTTAGGGCGAGAAGTAGTAAGTGTGGCTTTTAATCGTAGTCCAGAAGAGTCAGCAGCCTTAGCCAATGTTCCGTTTCTCGATCGTCCTTGGCTTGATCAACACTACGTCACCTTTACCAAGCTCGATGCAGAAGGTAAACCGCTGTGGATTCAAGATGCTCGCGATAATTTGGTCATGCGGTATACCGTGCCCGCTTCGCCCAGATCAGATCCAACCATTGATTATTTTCCTGCCTACGATATTGCCGGGAATTTACTGTTTCAACACAGTATGGATGGCGGAGATCGCTGGACAATTAACGATGCCTCAGGCCAACCATTCTATGCTTGGGATAAAAATGAAAATGAATTGGGCGTATTGGAACAGCGAGTTATTCATACTACCTATGACGACTTGCGTCGTCCGCTGGAACAACGTCTAAAACTAGCGAGTGATGAGTGGACGGTCGAGCGATTTATTTATGGTGAAGGGCAGCCAGACGATAAAGACAAAAACTTACGTGGTCAGGTCTATCAACACTATGGCTCCAGTGGCCTAATGACCAATGAGACGTTTGATTTTAAAGGCAATTTGCTTGCAGCAAAACGGCGATTAACCAGCGCTTATAAAGAACGCGTCATTCATTGGCCAGAAAGTCCGCCGTCTGATTCATTTACAGCGGAAACATTTATTCAAAGTGCAAAATACGATGCACTAAACTTTATGGTGCAGTTGGAGAATTGGCATCTTCAAGAGCGAGAGCCTGCCATCTACACGCCGCAATATAACCAACGGGGCGTGCTATTAAGCGAAACCCTTACCGTAAAAGGCCAAATTACGCAAGCGATACGAAAAATTGAATACGACGCGAAAGGCCAGCGCACTTCCATAGAGTTCGGTAATAACACTAGAACACGTTATGAATATGACCCGCAAACGTTTCGGCTCATCAAGCTAGAAACCGTCAATACGATCACCTCAGATAAGTTACAAGACCTCAGCTACACCTATGACCCCGTAGGGAATATTACCGAAATAACCGATGCTGCGATTGAACCGGTGTTCTTTCGTAATCAGCAAGTAAAACCGCGAAGCCAATATATCAATGATGCGCTGTATCGATTAATCGAAGCTGAAGGGCGGGAACAATACAGTGCATCAGGTCCGACACCACAACGACCTCCGTCTGTGGCTGACATTACTTTTCCAGTCAGGGTTGAAAATGACCCCAATGCCTTACGCGATTACACCCAGCGTTATCAGTACGACAGTGTCGGTAACATCATGCAAATTAGGCATATCACCGGAGTCGCAGACGGAAGTTGGACTCGCGATTATGCTTACGCAGAAGACAGTAATCGACTACTCAGCACCTGGACAGGTGGTGATCTTACAACCGCTGTTAACTACCAATACGATACGCACGGCAGCATGTTGAATTTGAATAATGTACCGGAAGCGTTCCATCTGCACTGGGACAGGCAAGATATGATTCATAATGTCGATCTGGGCGGCGGCGGGCACGCTTGGTACAACTACGATTCAGGTAAACAGCGCACACGAAAACGCATTGAACGTATTGGCGGATTTACTGAGGAACGCTTTTATCTGGGTGGCATGGAGATCTATCGGCGGCGCAATGCGGCTGGGGAAATCAAAGAAGAAATTGAAACCTATCATCTATTTGCGGATGACCAGCGGGTGTTGATTGTTGAGGATGTGTTAGTTGCCGATAGTGGTGAGCTGCCTGAAGGTGTTTTGTTTCGTTATCAGTATGGCAATCATTTGGGGTCAGTTGGGCTGGAGCTCGATGAAAGGGCAGGCGTGATTTCTTATGAGGAATATCATCCTTATGGGACGACGGCTTATAGCGCGAAGAATAAAGATGTTAAATGCGTGGCTAATCGGTATCGATATACGGGGATGGAGCGGGATGAGGAGACTGGGTTGAGTTACCACACGGCCAGATATTATTTGCCTTGGTTGGGGAGGTGGGGGAGTGCGGATCCTATCGGAATTGGAGGGGGTTTGAATAACTATGTCTACTCCTATAGCAATCCAATAATACATACCGATGTTAAAGGAATGCAGCCATTACACGTGACAGAAAGTCAGTTGCAAAGTTTACCCTATGAGGATATGCGAAATTTCTTGGCACGGCTTCATAATCGTCAAGAAAGGAATTATGAAGAGCCAACCTCAGTAGAAAGGGCGCGAGTTATTGATGAAGTTAGAAACATGCTAATTATAAATCATTCGTATGTCATGGAAAATCCAGATGAAAACTCAGTGGTTATAGGTGCTGACTCTAGAGGAAACGGACACCTTGCTAAGAATCAACAAAATCTTGATGACAGTATTGATAGATCAAATTTTGAACGGTCGTTGGCGGCTGGAGAACTTGTAGGCGATGGTCCTTTTGCCGCTATTGGAATGACCATTGGAACATTGCAAGCTGGAAGTCAGGAGGGCATTAGAGCGGCGGAAAACCTAGCAATAAATGACACTTTTACAGCTGCTATTGGAGGAGGGTTTCTTCAGGCGAATAGTGTTGCGGCTGGCTTAAGAGAGGGTATCCGACATACAGGAGATGGATCGCTTGCGCATTCTGGATTCTTCGTTCCTGTGGCCAAAAGACCAGCCGCTCCAGTTCGATCTGCGGTTGCTGAACCAGCCGATGCTGCTCGTGCAATAGTCGAAGAGGGCCATGTAGTCTCCAGAGGAAACGCTACGGTTCACGCTACCAATTTCGAAAATGCTCAAGGAACTCGTCGCGTGGTAGGTGCAGTTGTTGGGAATAATGGTAGCGGAACTACTGGTGCGGCGATTGCGGAAACAATTGAAGCAGCGCCGCTGTCTCGGGGCCAGAACATCGTGATGCTCGCATACTCAAACCAGAACCCAGCTTACCACGCAGAGCGACTTGTCAGAATGTTCTATAGGACTCTGGAATCTAGCGGTTTCCTGCCTGTTGGTAGTTGGTCAAATAGGGGTGGCTGTAGTGGTCCATGTAGAACGAGTCAAGTTGAACAAAATACTCAATACGTTGAGGGTGCGGCCTCTAGAGTTCCGATAAAGATAATTAGGATGATCGAAGCCAATGAAGCCAGAGATTAGTGATTCTTAGATTTACGTAACCCGTAAGGCGGAACTGGCGTAAGTTGGATGAGCGAAGCGTTATCCGACATTGATGACACAAGATTGCTTGACGCGTTTGGATATGGCGGAATGCGCTATCGCTTTCCCGCCCTGCAAGAGAAATTATGTCGAATGATTTGCATTATTGGATTGAAGGAGAGTGTTATTTTTTACGGTAAATCTGCTGGAGAGAAACAGGTCGTTATTAGTTGATCATATTGAATTGTTGAGGGATTTAGTGCGTTTATGTAGACAGAAATGACCGTTTAATATCGATGTCTGGGTGGTGTTGCCGAAGCGAGTACACCCAATTTATGAAGATACTACTAAACTTTTAGTGAGCATAGAAACATCCAATTGGCGCCTTTGTTAGACAGTTCTCAACGATCGTTTGATGCGTTTGACAGGTTGAACGAATTTCTTTGAATCATTACTTATCGGAGTGACCAATGAACGCAATCTCGTTTCCACTACAACCACAAATGTCGGGGCACCCCACATTTGATCTGCAAAATGTATTGCAATTGCTGCTCGAGCGTAACCTAATGATGGCCAACGACCCTTCTAACGTCGCAGATCTGGCCACTGAACTCAAAGCAGAACAGGCTCAGCAATTTTATGGCGGCATAACAGCAAAACTGGTTGCAATATTCCAGCAGGAAAATCAGCTAACCCCGTCAGGCTCGGTGGATGAATCCACTGCTAAGGCGCTCAATACGATACTGAAGCAGTTGGGCCTTCTAGATGCGTCACAAGATGACGAAGACCTACTAGTGCGAGGCACGATAGCTCATGCCGATGGCCGTGCCGCTGCGGATCTGCCGGTACAAGTCTATGACCGCGACATGCGTTCAGAGGAATTGCTTGGTGCAACCCGGACGGATGCGAAAGGTCGCTACGAAATTCGCTACACTGCCACGCAGTTCCGACGTGCAGAGAAAGACGCGGCTGACTTGCTAGTTAAAGTCGTGGACGACAACGGCACCGTGATCGCGACTTCAGACACTGTTTTTAATGCTACGCCAGAGCAAACCATCGACATTACCCTACAGCCGAGCCAAGATTATGGCCCGTCTGAATATGAGCGCTACCTGAGCGAAATAAAACCGCTCATAGGCACAGTCGAGGGTGCCGCGCTGACCGATGACGACCTTGAGTTTCTGGCTGGCGAGACGCAGATACCATTGGAGCACCTTCGCTACCTGCGGCTAGACACCCAGTGGCAAAAATCACACGATGTTGAAGAAGCCGCGTTCTATGGTCTGCTGCGACAAGGCCTGCCAACCAATCTCCGCCATTTGCTGGCAGAAAAGCCGATGCGCTGGCGTGTAGCGCTAAAGCAGGCCATCGCGAACCATATAGTGCCCAGCAGCTTAGGCAGCCAGCTCGACGACATTATGCAGCGCCTGAGCGAGTTGGCGTTGGATAACGCTTTCAAGCAAGAAGAGGGTGACGCGGTTGCGCCGCTCGGCCTGGTGGTGGCGACCGCGGCCGGTGTGACCCGACCACAGCAAGAGCAGTTCGTGCGCATGACGCTGGAGTACGAGCCAAAGCCAAGCACCGACTTCTGGCAAAAAGTGCAGTCTGAACTGAGTGATGAGAAGGCCGTACGCGCTATACAACGTAGCCTGCAAGCTAGCGTGCTTACGTTCCACCACTTGCCGCTATTAACGCAGGTGCAGCAGGAAACCCAGGGCGACTCGGTGAAAGCTGTGGCTGGCTAGTCGGAAACAGAATGGCTGAGTGTAATAGACCGCGCGAAGGCGCACGGCATGCAAGTGCCAGAAGCTTTTACAAATGCGCAAGACTATGCCAACGCCATTATAAAGAAGGTCGATGCCTATTTGCCTAGCGACCGACTTGTTGCCAGAGCCACTCGTACGGCGGAGGATTTAGACCTGGCGGCTGTTTCGCCGCTGTTAAAGCTCTATGCCCACTTGGGCCTCGACAATATATTGGCAACGCCCGGCCTCAATGCCAGCCAGCAGAATGAGGCCGTACAAGAGAAGTTAGGGTTGTTCGATAGCCTGTTCAAAGAAAACCCAGCGCTAGATCTGCGCCATGCTGATCTTATTCGAGGTCGCATGGTGTTTCAGAGTAAGGAGACGGAGCTGGAGTGGGGCGAAATTTCTGAGACTGATCGTCCTGAAATACTCAAACAAGCACGCGCCTTCCAGCGGGTGATGCCGCTCTCCAATAATACGGAAACACGAATAAAATTGCTGTCGGCCGGTTTTGACAGCAGCAGTAAGGTACTCGGCACGTCTGTCGAGCGCTTGGCAATTCAAGCGCAGCTGCCGGCTGCGGAGGCCGCGCAGGTTCGCCGCGCAGCAAGCGATAGGGCGACAAAATCTGAAGTCGCTCGGTACGGTTTGTTTGAGCTTTTGTACGGCCCAGCCATGCAGGTGGACAACTTGGAAAGGACCATACCTGCAACTTTCCGGGAGATGGATAACATTGAGAAACTGTTTGGCGCACAGAACTTCTACGATTGCGAGCACTGCAGCTCCATATTGAGCCAGTCCGCTTATTTTGTCGATCTGATGGCGTTTGTGGATAAGCATGTTTCCCAGGCGCCGGAGGCCTTTGGTGAAGAAGACGATCCGCGCCGAAATAGCGCGCTTTACCTGCGCAAGCGGCGCCCCGACCTCTGGTCGCTGGAACTCAGTTGCAAAAACATTCACAACCAGGTGCCCTATCTGGAGGTGGTCAATCATACGTTCGAGCAATTCCTGATTGGGCACATCGAAGAGGTGAGTAACCGCAACGACCTTTACCAAGAGCTGTCCGACGCTGCGAAGTACAGCAGCTTCAAACAGCCATTTTTGCCAGTGCAACAGGAATTGGACCTCTATTTGAGTCACTTCAGTCTGAAAAGGGCCGATGTGTTCGCGGTGCTCGGTCGTCCGGTCGCGGAGCAACGGTTGGCGTATCTGAACGTGTCGCAGTTAGAGCTTGCGTCAGAGCTTGCCATCATAGTAGAGCCCAATAGGAACAACGCGCACATGCGCCGCTTGTTTCATGCTGAGGGCAGCGGCAGAGATCCCGTACGTATTCCGGTGCCTCAGTTCATGCGCGCCACAGGGCTCAGTCGCGAGGAAGTCACCCAGTTGCGGGACGCGACAACGCTGTATTCATTTGCTTTTACCATTGAACGTACACCGGTGGACGAAAGTCTGGGGCAGTTATTTGAAGAAGAAGCGCTTATAGCTACCAATGCGCTCTCAGCAATCAATAAGCTGGATACCATTCATCGCTGGATCCGCCTCTGGCGCAAGACAGACTGGAGTCTGATTGATTTTGACTTTGTACTGAGCGCCTTGGGTTCAGTAGGTTTGGCTTTCGGAATCACTGACGCAACGGTGCATCGCGTTGCCGATCTCAAGCTACTGCAGGATCGCCTGCATCTGAATGTAGAAGAGCTGGTCAGTCTCTTCCATCAAATACCAGCACCGTTTGAGCGCCCTTCTGGTGATGATCGACCCAACCCACGCGCTACGTTTCTGACGGCTCATGGTGTGCTCTACCACCGACTGTTCGGTGAGCAGTCGTGGACAGACACGGTGAATTTCTCCAGTTTCGATACGGACTCGCCCACAGTGACGTTTACCAACGATGAAGGGGCGGGCTCGTCGGACGTGTACCGTATATTGGCCGGCCTGAGTTTGAACGAGTCAGAGTTGGTCGCATTACTGATCGATCTGCGGCAAGAGCTGGAGATACCCGGCAGCGGTGCCGAGCGCACCATGAAAATTACAGTTGCAAACCTCAGCGTGCTCTACCGTCATGCGTTATTAGCCCGCAAGCTCAAATGCTCTATAGCCGAGTTATTCCCGCTCATTCGACTGGTATTTGGAGCCGAGCAAACCGCGGTGCGCTCGCTAGAAGACATGTTGCAGCTCTCCACACAACTGCCCGAAATCAATGCGCTACCATTTAGCCTTGCAGAGATGCGCTGGTTGGTGCTGGATGAAGGGCACGATACTGTTGAGATGAAGGCGACCGAAGCTCAGTTGACGCAGCTTCGCGACAACCTGCCCGAGATGGACAGCGCTGCGTTGCACTCAACGCTTGGCAGCATCTATGGCTGGAAGACAGAGGTATCCGCAGAAGAGCGCGACGAAGGTGTGCCCCCGCAGGCGGAGGTATTACTAGCCTTGGCCGGTGTTACGCTTACGAGATTGCAAGCGGTAGTTGCCGATAGCGAACCTGAGAGCGCGTTACGTGGGCAGATCAGCCAACTGGAAAAGTGGTACCTGCTGCAGTCGAATCTGGAGCTGACCGTTGCCCATGAGCGTTTCATCGCCGATAACGCTATGTTGTTTGGCAATACGGAAGCGTTCGAGTTGTCGTTCATTCGTCGCTTGGCCATATACCGCACGTTTGCAACGGGAGAGGCCGAAGAACTGGAATTGGCGCATGCTTCTATGCGTGTGTTTGGCGCGGACCGCAGCGAATCGGTCGCACAGTTGTTGAAGGCTGACGCCACGCTTGTCGCGTCACTGCTTCAACCTGATGTATTGGAGCCAACGTCAAACACAATGGAGGCGCTCGCGCAATTGCAAAGCGCCGTGGCGTTGTGCCAGACGATCGGAGTAAATGGCGATGCGCTGGCAAAAATGACGGCTGCGGCCTACGCCGACCTTCAGATCGGGCGGGACGCAATGTTGGGGGCCTTTCTTGCCAAGTACCCCGATGAAGCGCAACGCAACAAACTACTGGAACCCTACACAGAAGCTGTGCTTGAGCTGAAACGTGACGGCCTAATGGACTACCTGCTCTCGCCAGCCTATTCATACCCTGTTCCCGCAGACCATGCTAATCCTCCGGTCATAGTGTTCCACGACCCGGTTGATCTGTACCGTTTCTTTTTGATGGATGCACAGATGGATGGCTGTGCCCGTACGTCTTGGGTTCTGGCAGGCATTTCCAGCCTGCAACTTTACGTGCAGCGCTGCCTGATGAACCTGGAGAAAAGCGGAGAGGGCGATGATCACGCTATCCAGGTACCACCCTCCGTCGTACCTCAAGCCGAGTGGGCGTGGCGCAAAAATTACCGCGTGTGGGAAGCCAATCGCCGGGTCTTTCTCTATCCGGAAAATTATATTTACCCGGACTTGCGCGACGATAAAACGCCGTATTTTGAAGAAGCGGTGGATGAGCTGCAGCAGCAGGAAATTAGTGACGATACGGCCGAGAGCGCCTACAAGAAATACTTTGACAAGTTTATTAAAGTGGCCAACATGAATTATGCGGGGGCCACTTTCCGCGATCAGCCCTATGGCGGCCCATTATATTTATTCGCTCATACTCATGAAGATCCACCTGAATACCATTACAGAACTTTGACGCCTACAACAGGTGATAAAAATAGCGATGTCTGGTCACATTGGCATCGAATTGACCTTCCGATTAACGTCGAAACTGTTTCGCCCATTTTGTATCAGGGCAAGCTGCATGTCTTCTGGGTGAATATAAAAACTCGTATGGTGAACGAGATGGTTGGAGGTAACTCAAAACTAGTTGCCTACAAACACACCATTGATTTGAACTATTCACACCAAAACGCCAAGGGGACTTGGGAGCCTCAAACGAAAGTTAGATTGAGGGATGCGTATGAGCCAGTCGTAAAATATGATAAGGGCTCTGCCGGGACACCCGTCTATCATTCCCCTGAGTCGACCTACGACTCCTATTTTAGGGGCTCGGAAACTGAAATACGAGAGTTTGCAACAGAAGAACATACGCTCATGGGTTATAAATGGGACAGAGTATATCCAATATTGGCAAACGACAAACTGCTTTTTCGATATTCCGGTACCGTTGACGTTACGGGGCAACGCGTGCCCGACAGTTCTCGAAACAGAGTTTCTGAGCTGGATAAGAAGGTATGGCAAGACCCTCAACCGATTGAGCGAGATCGATGGAAACATGTTGTTTATTTATTTGATGATACTGCGTTGGCAGAGGGCAAAGACATCGATGGTTTCTCGGATATTGGACTGCTTCGCCAAGAACTTTCCTCCACTCCCTATAGAGTCCGAGTTATAAATGGCGGTGGGCACCCTACTTACATCGCCTCACTTGGAACAGATTCGTATTTGCTGAGAGGTCGTCGTGATAGAAAAATTCGTACTAGACCTTTGGGTTCCACCATTGTTCAGCCCCTTGGCGCTGTTTTGCATGAAGATGGTCTGGATACCTTGCTTTCTGTTGAAACACAGACAAGATTCAAGGAAACTAGAAACCCTTGGCTCCTGCGCTCGGACATAGTAAGCTTGGATCCAGAAGACGCTGAAGCCAAACACATCGACTTCAAAGGCGCATGTGGCAACTACTACCGCGAGCTCTATTTCCACTTGCCGTTTCAGATCGCCTTCAACCTGAACGCTGATCAGAAGTTCGCTGAAGCACAACGCTGGTTCCATTACATTTTTGACCCAACGGCGGCAGATAGTGATCTGGACAAGCAGCCGGGCGACCGCAACTGGCGTTACTCCCCGTTCCGGGGGCAGGACCTGCCAAAACTACAGGACATGCTGACTGACGAAAGCACGATTGCACAGTACCGCAATGACCCGTTCAACCCTTGGGCCATTGCACGCCTGCGCCCGAGTGCACTGCAAAAAGCGGTGGTGATGAAATACATCGACAACTTGCTCGACTGGGGTGATTACTTGTTCACTCAGGATAGTTACGAGTCGATTAATGAAGCCACGCTGCTTTACATAACTGCTCTGGATATTCTTGGTGACCGGCCCGTGCAGATGGAGGCCTGTTCTGGGTCTGAGTCTACAACTTTTGCCGATGTCGCCGAGGACATAAAAGGTGAATCGGAGTTCGTGGTGCTCGAAAACTATATCGCGTCTAGCCGGCCTGACATTTCAGGTTTGCTGACCGCTGACCGCTTCGAGCAAGATGGTACGTTCAGTGTTGTGCCAACAAGGACTCAAGAGCGTCTCCGGGGATTTGTGGATGGAAATTTCGAGGCCGAAACGCTGCCAGATGAAACGTTAGACTCTAGCCCATTGAGCTCGCGGGCTGTCAGCGCCAGAGGCTCAAGGGTCGTTGGCGCGTTTCTTGCGGACATGTCGAAAGTTCGCACGGTATTTTGCGTACCGATGAACGAACACCTTTTGGGCTATTGGGATCGGGTTGAGGACCGGCTGTTCAAGATCAGGAATTGCATGAACATTCGTGGCATGCGCCGCGCACTGGCGCTCTATGCACCACGGATCGACCCGATGCTGTTGGTGAGAGCTAAAGCAGCTGGCCTGTCGCTTGAAGACGTGCTGCAGTCCGAATACTACGGTCAGCCCCCAATCTATCGGTTCGTAGTCCTGATAGAGAAAGCACGAAGTCTCGCTGCTACCGTGCAGGGTTTGGGCGGAGGCTTGCTCAGCGCGCTGGAAAAGAAAGACGTTGAAGAACTCACTTTGATGCGGGCGCGGCATGAACAGAACATCATTAGCCTAACCCGGCAGGTGAAAGAGAATCAAATCGCGGAGGCCCAACGGCAGCGGATGAGCCTGGAGGAAAGTCAGACAAATATCGGCAATAGGCTAGAACACTACATCAATCTTGTCGAGGGCGGTCTTTCGAGATGGGAGCGCACGCAGCAGGTCGCAAGACATACTGCCACCATTACCAAGTCTACAAGCAGCCTCTTTTATGGACAATCATCAATTCTTGCACTTTTACCCAATTTAGGAAGTCCGTTTGCCCTCACTTACGGCGGAGATGAGCTCAATAAAAGCGCTAGAAATTGGGGCCTCTTTCTAAATCAAATTGCTAGCATCTCGAATGATATTGCAGCTTCTGCTGGATTGGAATCCAGCAACCAACGCCGATCTGACGAATGGGTGTTTCAACGCGATACGGCACAGCAAGAACTGAATCAAATTAAACAACAAATTGAAGCTGCCAAGCTGCGAGAGGAAATCGCCCAACGCGATCTGGAGATCTACGAAAAGAACGTTGAACAGACCGAAGAACAGTATGACTTTGTAAAGGGGAAATTCACCAAGGTCGGGCTGTACAACTGGATGGCCCAACAGATGACGCGGTTGCATCGGCAGGCTTACATGCTTGCCTATGACGCAGCGAGACAGGCCGCAGTAGCCTATGGGTTTGAGCGTGGAGATGACGAACCCATCTTCATTGATCCGTCCCACTGGGAGCAGGATAAAGCAGGTTTGCTCGCCGGAGAGCATCTCATGCTGCAGCTCCACCAAATGGATCAGGCTTTTCATACCGCCAACGAGCGCGAACTGGAACTGACCAAACATGTCTCGCTGCGTCGGCTTGACCCACTCGCCTTGTTGAGCTTAAAAGCGACAGGGACATGCGAAATTCGCTTGCCGGAATGGCTGTTCGATCTGGATTTGCCTGGCCACTACATGCGCCGCCTCAAGAATGTAAGCCTCTCGATTCCGGCAGTCACGGGGCCTTACACCGGTGTAAACTGCACATTGTCGCTGAGCCGAAGCAGTATCCGCATCTCACCTTCTTTGAAAGACGACAAGTATACACGCTTGCCGCTAGGGGAAGAAGACGACCGCTTTAGGGATTATTCAGCTACGCTTCAGTCCATTGTCACCAGTAATGCCCAGAATGACAGCGGCTTGTTTGAGACTAATCTTCGCGATGAACGATTCCTTCCTTTTGAAGGGCAAGGTGTCATCAGCACATGGAATCTGGAATTACCTAACGAGTATCGTCAGTTCGATTACGACACTATCTCCGACGTAATCCTCCATCTCCGCTATACAGCGCGTCAGGGCAAAGACCTTCGTCAAAAAGCTGTGGATAATTTGCGCACGCTCGTCGAGGAGGCTGAAGGGTTCGACCAGATACAAATTTTTAGCCTGAACCAAGACTTTACGACCGAGTGGCACCATTTTTTAGCCGGCGACGAAATGTTCCGGGCAATGGTCAAGAGGGAACATTTTCCGTACTTGGTACAAGATAAAAATATCCGCATCAGCGGAGTAGAGCTTTATGCAATCGAGGAAAAAGAATTGCTGTCGAGCATGCCGAACATGGGCGATCTCCCAATGCTTTCCCAAGTCGGAAACCAAGAGTTCGAAATAGCACTGGCGCCGGATGATGTACTGAAACGAACACCGGATACGCACGTATTCTTAGTTGTTCGCTACGCTATCGCGTAGTTGCAATGCAACATCTCCGCGATAGCGAAGGATCGGCGTTCACTTAGCTATTCGTTAGTTAAGTAGAGACTGCAAAAGGCCGTTAGCCTTCCGCAGCCTTAAAGTCTTGTTATACGGACAATCGCCGCAGTAAACACCGTGTTTGGCTTTCTTTTTGGCTGCGGGAGCAGCTTCTACCGCAGCTTGCGCTTTCGGATCAAAGCTCTGCGCAGATTCCGGATCTCTGGCAGTAGTCCTTAGATTCCTAGCCTGACATATTTATATGGTATTTCGCCATTGCCAGAAGCGGGCAATGGCGAGTTTAACACTTACGCCATGAGCTGGGATCAGGATAGAAAAGGACGTCACCTTCGGCAACCTGCTCGTCGGCAAACTAACCAATATTGGGTTGCCTGCCAAACCCGACAGAACATTGAAGCTCTTTTTCGCTTTAGGTGATTGATTATGATGGCTACTTTGCGGTTTATAAAGGACAAGTATTGGCGGGTAGCTAGGTAGTGAACTAGATTATAGCCTGTTTTTCACCGTCTTGAAGTTTACGTAGCTCTGTTAAATTATGGCAGAAGACACTTTGAGGTAAAAGCTAAGTGTATTGAGAAGATTTTCTAGATATAACAAAGCCCATCACTTTAATATTTATAAAATTTTTATTGGTTTAATCAATGAAAATACCGCAAGTAGAAAAATTCATGAATTGGATTTAACCTTTTGAAACCTTTGCAAAAACTCTGTAAATGTAACTATTTCCTAAAATAATACAATGAGCGATAAATTAGATAACAATATCTGGTTCTTAGCCTTTAACTTGGTTGATGAGTATAACCGCGAAGTGTTGGGTATTCATATTAGTATGAATATACTGTTTTTAAGAGTGATTCGTTACATTAATCAATTAGCCGAGTGGCATTGCTATCCACAACAAATTCGCTTAGATAATGTCAGTGCTTTTACGTTAACTATCTTTAGTAACTGGACAGCTAAAATAGATAAAGGACATAAGGAATAAGTAGTTGTGCTAAATTCTTACATAAGTAACAGTACATGGGGTATATTGGACATATAAGATAGGTTAATCTCTGATTTAGTGGGGAGTTAATAATGTCTGATATAAGTTCAAACATATCGTTGCCGAAAGGTGGAGGAGCTATTGCTGGCTTGGGAGAGACCTTCTCACCAGACCTATTTACCGGAACGGGTAACTTCTCCGTACCTATTGACGTCCCACCGGGCCGAAACGGCTTCCAGCCTCAACTAAGCCTTGTTTATAGTACCGGTAATGGTATCAGCTCTTTTGGTTTGGGGTGGGATCTCAGTATTCCAGGTGTTAGCAGAAAAACAAGCAAAGGTATTCCTCGTTATTTGGGTAAAGATACTTTTATACTATCAGGCGCTGAAGACCTTGTTCTAATACAAGAAGATAAGGGCGTTACTCAATATAGACCTCGTACTGAAGGGCTATTTGCCAAAATTTTTAGATATTTAGATGCAAGTAACGATTACTGGCAGGTGCGTAGCAAAGGAGGGTTAACCAGCTATTACGGCCATGAGAAATCAAAAAAAACTGATTCTGCAGTTATAGCAGACCCGCAAAATAATGATAATACCTTTGCATGGAAGTTAACCAAAACTGAAGACACGTTCGGTAATCAAATGCGCTATAAATACTTTAATGACTCTGATGAAGACTATACTCAAAGCTACTTACATGAGATTCTCTACGTAAACTATGGGAAAGATTCTAATAATAAAAATCCAAAATTTCTCTTAACCATTCGTTTCAATTATGCAGACTTACCAGAACACAAAAGTATCTACCCATCATCAGATCATCGAGCTGGCTTCGAAGTTCGCACCGCTAAACGCTGCACGTCGATAGAAATCTACAGCAATCCCGATGCACTTCCACAAGACAAGCTCACAACAAATCAACTAACACGAAGTTACCACTTTAAATACATAGATCAATTAAGCTCAGAACAACGACAAGTCTTAAGTATAAAATTACCACAAAATGGTCTTTCCTACCTTCATCAAATTGAAGTCGTAGGTCATGACAATGGTAAAACGGAAACCTTACCTGCCCCCCGCTTTAGTTACAGCATTTTTGATCCTGAACAACGAAAATTCACGCCCTTAAATGATACAAACCTACCCACACAAACTCTATCAGATCCTGATCTAGAATTGGTCGACTTATTTGGCAATGGTTTACCGGACCTACTTGAAACCAAAGGTGCAATCCGTTATTGGCGCAACCTTGGCGATGGCAACTTTGATATGCCACGCATAATGAAAGAAGTGCCTATAGGCTTTAATCTTTCTACTGCTGGCGTACAATTATTGGATGCTAATGGTGACGGTAGACCTGATTTGATGGTCAGTAATCACCAAATGAATGGCTATTTCTCCAGTGAAGCCGGTGCATTGTGGGATCGTCATTCGTTCCAACCCTATCGCACAGCTCCTTCTTTTAGCTTACAAGACCCACAAGTTAAACTGATTGACTTGAATGGTGATGGCGTCACCGACGCAATTCAAAGTGGTAGCCGTTTTGAGTTGTTCTATAACGACCCAGACAATGGCTGGTCTGAAACCCAACAAGTTTCGCGCAAAGCACTAAAATATTTTCCTAATGTCAATTTCGCCGACCAACGCGTTAAATGGGCCGATATGTCAGGTGATGGACTAACTGACATTGTGCTTCTTCATGATGGCAATATCGAATACTGGCCATATCAAGGTTATGGACAATGGGGTGCGCGTGTACAGATGCATAACAGTCCTCGGTTGCCCTATGGTTACGACTTGCAACGACTCTATCTTGGCGACATCGACGGTAGTGGTAATGCAGATCTGATTTATGTAGACGATTACAAAGTAACACTTTGGCTTAATCAGGCA
Source organism: Psychrobacter sp. 1Y10 (assembly GCF_052259005.1). NCBI lineage: Bacteria > Pseudomonadati > Pseudomonadota > Gammaproteobacteria > Moraxellales > Moraxellaceae > Psychrobacter > Psychrobacter sp. 1Y10. The sequence goes on from NZ_JBQQES010000004.1 coordinate 142,247, forward strand.
GGAAAAGGTTGGAGTGATCCATTAATAGTTAATGGCACGCCACCTGTTACTCATCCTACAGCAATTAGATTGATTGATTTGTACGGGAGTGGTGTGAGTGGTTTATTGTGGACGAATGACAAGAGTGGAGCAGGTAACCATTATTATTTCCTTGATTTTACCGGTGGCGTAAAGCCTTATCTGCTTAATGAGATGGATAATCGGCTCGGTGCTTTAACCCGTGTGTACTATGAGTCCTCTATTCGTTTTTATCTTGAAGATGAAAAACGGCCCGATACCCGTTGGCAAAGCACTTTACCGTTCCCTGTGCAGGTAGTGAGCAGGGTAGAGTCAGTTGATCTTATCTCTCAAAGCAAACTGACCACTGAGTACAGCTATCACCACGGCTATTGGGATGGTAAGGAAAGAGAGTTCCGTGGTTTTGGCCGCGTTGACCAACGAGATACCGAAAGTTTTGATAATTACCACAAATATACTAGCGACAGTGAATTAGCTTTTCTTGATATTGATTACACCCACTTTTCAGCGCCTACAGAAACACGTAACTGGTTTCATCAAGGCCCTGTGCGTAAAAAAGAGGGACACTGGAGTAGCTCTGATTTTAGACACGAATATTGGGCAGGAGATCCTGGGCAACTAGACGGACTATACGATCAAGAAAGCTTTTTAAAAACGTTACAACTGCAAGACAGACGCGACGCCATACGTACATTACGAGGAACTTTATTACGCTCAGAGACTTATGCGCTGGATGGCAGCGTAAGAGAAGCCATTCCCTACACCGTTTCAGAGTCTGCCTTTGAGCTTAAAGAAATAGCGGTTCCTACCCAAGTTGAGTCCGATAGACAACGCATATATTTTCCTTTCTCTGTAGCCAGTCGAACCACACAGTGGGAGCGCGGTGATGAGCCGATGACCCAGTTTAGTTTCACTAACGATTATGATAATTATGGTCAACCGCAAAGAATCTGGCAAGTTGCCTGTCCAAAAGGCTGGATAGATAAGTTTAGTCAGACAGAAGATTACCTTGCTACCTTTGCTCAAAGCTTTTTTGCACAACGTGATGACGAGCATGTTTATATCGTAGACCGACTCGCAGAATCTAAACATTATGAGTTAATAATACCAACGCCGCAGACCCTTCTCCAAATTGAACAAGCCGTTGAGGGTGAACAAATTAATAAACAGCTAATCGGTCATTCTCTTAATTTTTATGATGGTAATAAATATACCGGCTTGGCATTGGGGGAAATTGGTGAACATGGCGTACTTTCACGTAGTGAATCCTTGATATTAACGCAAGAGATTCTTAATCATATTTATGATAATCAAATACCCGATGTTTTTACCAAAAATGGACAGCCCAATTGGTCTAGTGAATATCCGCAACAATTTATCGATAGCCTACCTGTGGATAGCCCTCGTGATTTGACACGTCCAGACCTAGCTATTACACCGCTTGCATATGGCTTTGCCGATGGATTAACGCCACCCTATACCCATGGTTACTACGCTGCTGGGCAGCGTCAGGAAATAAACGCCCGTGGCATGGTGACCACTAGTATTAATCCTTTTGGGAGTGAGTCGCATATTGAATATGATCAATATGACTTTCTTCCTATCAAGGCAACTAACCCTAGAGAGCTTACTATCCAAGCAGAGTATGATTACCGTACTTTGCAAATTGCCTTAATGATTGATGCCAATGGTAACCAAAGCCAAGCAAGCTATTCACCGTTGGGAATGTTACAAAGCATACAAGTTAACGCTAAAGCAGGGGAAAATATCGGCGACCGAGCAGAACAACCTAGCATACGGTATCGATATGACTTTAATGCTTTTATTAATAGTCAAAAACAGGGACAAAACCCCCAGCCAGTGTACGTGCACACCCTTCAGCGGACTGAACATGCATGGCAGTTAATTGATGAAGAGAACGACAAAAGAGCGGCAGCAAATCTAGCAGAAATGACAGAGTCAGAAATCACTGATTTTTTCGATAACGAAGAAGATAAGTACCCCGAACGCTTTATACAAATGCGTGAGTATAGTGATGGTTTTGGTAGACAGGTACAAACACGTGTACAAGCGGCCGAAACTCGTTTTGGCGATAATAATTTTGGTCATAGCGGATTACCTGCCAATCAATCCGATGAACAAACAACAAAACAAATAGTAGCGGGCATAGTAAATAGAGCCAAATCACAACCTAATGTCATTGTTAGTGGCTGGCAAACCTTTAATAATAAAGGCAGTATAGTAGAGCAATACGAACCTTTTTACCATGTAGGTTGGGATTATTTAGATAGAAACGAGCATCAAGCTCAAAATGACAAACACGGTAAAGCCGCCAAAATGTTCTATGACCCTAGAGGTCAAGTGATTCGCACCCTTAATCCAGATGGCTCAGAACAAAGAGTGATTTACGGTATCCCTAAACGATTAGACAGTCCGGAAGACTTCATTCCTAGCCCTTGGCATGCTTATACTTATGATGGCAATGATAATGCAGGGCGCACCCATTTCAACGACAGTCAAAGCTATCAAGATCATTGGGATACGCCAACACATATTGAGCTAGATGCCTTAGGCAGAACCATCAAAGTAGTAGAACGATTAAAAAGTAGTAATGACCCAGTTGATTGGATAGTTACAAAATCGCGTTACGATATTCTGGGCAATCTACTGGAAGTGACCGATGCCTTGGGTCGTATTGCATTCAAATACAGCTATTCACTGATACCAGAATCGTCGCCGCTGCGTATCGACAGTATCGATGCAGGAGTGCGTAGAATAGTCACTGATGTGACAGGTCTGGAAGTGGAGCGAAGAGATAGCAAAGGCGCACTGATTTTACAAAACTATGATGTACTGCTACGGCCTAAATATTTTTGGGCACGTAATACCGAGCAAGGAGATATGACCTTGCGCCAGCGTAATCACTATGGAGATGATAACGTAGCTGATTTTGATGTCGCTAAGATAAGTAATACTTTAGGGCAATTAACCAAACACTATGATGAAGCCGGTAGCGTGAGTACGTCAGGTTTTGACTTTAAAGGTAATCCGCTAGATAGCACCCGACAAGTCATTGCTGAACAGCATCTGCTAAGCCTTTATGCTAGCGCTCCCAATAATGACTGGGACATAAAGCCCTTTCAGGTAAATTGGCAAGCACCAGCTGGCACTAGTGAACGAGTCTACGCAACCAGTCTATTAAACCCCTTTCAATATACCAGTAGCTCACGTTTTGATGCGCTCAACCGTGCAACAGAGATTGTCTATCCAGAAGATGTGACAGGCAAACGCGCCAAACTAATCCCATATTACAATCGCTCAGGCGCCCTAGAAAGTGTGGCGCTGGATAATGAGACTTATGTAGAACGCATTGCCTATAATGCCAAAGGGCAGAGAATTTTGATTGCCTATGGTAATGGCGCTCTAACCCGCTATAGCTATGATAATAATACTTTTCGTTTAAATCGTTTACGCACAGAGCACTTCGATTTAAATATTCATGCAGCAAATTCCGCAGCCTATAGACCAACAGGTAAGGTGCTACAAGACTTTGCTTACCAATATGACCTCAATGGCAATATTCTAAAAATAGCAGATCGCTCACCTGAATGTGGCGTGCATAATCCAGCACTAAACATCGACGAGCTCGATAGACTCTTTCAATATGATCCATTATCAAGACTAACCTCTGCAACGGGTAGAGAAAGTGACAGATCATTATCTACCCCAAATGGCCCTGAATTACCCCATCATAATGACGTTACAAAAACGCGTGCTTATACCCAAAGCTATCAGTATGACAAAATGGGCAATATGCAATTATTGAAGCATACCCATGTCACTAATAGAGGAAATGTAGTTAGCAACAGAGACTTTACTGTTGAAGCGAATAATAACCGACTTGAGCAAGTCAGTTTTAGCGGAACGGAATTTTCTTATGTTTATGATGTCAATGGCAATATGATAAGCGAAGGATTAGCTCGTCATTTTGAATGGAATCATAGTGATCAGCTGACAGTGTTTAGAACCCAAACAGGCTATAGTGAGTCCAGCATCCATGCCCAGTATCTATATGATGCTTCAGGGCTGCGTGTGATGAAACTGGTACGCAAACAAGGTGGTGGCTGGGAAAGCCGAGTTTACATCGGTGAGCTGTTTGAGCATTTTCGCTGGGATAATTCAGGCGCTAGCCCAAAAGAGAATAATGTCTTGCATATCATGGATAATCAACAGCGGATTGCATTAGTGAGAAGAGGAGACGCTCATCAAAACGATGCTGGGCCAGCCGTACAATTTCATCTAAGCGATCATTTGGGAAGCAGTAATCTGGTACTGGATGATGCTGGGGAAATGATAAATCGGGAAGAGCATTATCCCTACGGTGAAACCAGCTTTGGTAGTTTTGCTCGCAAGCGCTATCGGTTTACTGGTAAAGAGCGGGATGAGGAAAGTGGCTTAAGCTATCATAGGGCAAGGTATTATTCAGTTTCTACAATTAGGTGGATTTCTTGTGATCCTATTGGGATTGCGGGTGGAGTTAATCTGTTTTTGTATGCTAGTTCTAATCCAAATAATCGTGTTGATGGAAACGGTATGCAAGATAAGAAATCATCAAAAAAAAATAACGAGAGGAAGAACTTTTTAGTTATCCATGAAAAAGATAAAGATGTTAATAAAATTAAATCTGGGGTTAAAAGTCATATAGTTATAGAAGTTGATAGTTTTGACGATGTACCTAAGGAGATACTAAATAATCTGGACAAAAATGATAAAGTGGGAGAAATATTAGTTTATGCACATGGGTTCGGAGATGGAATAGAGTTTGATAGTAGCCAAAATCAAGATAGTGTGAACAAATTACAACTTACAGGTGAAAAATTGGAAGCAATATATCACAACAAACTATCATCAAAGACGAAAAGAGATTTATCAAAAAAAATTGATAAAAAATCAAAGATAAATGTTCATTCCTGCGAGACTGGGAAAATAACTGAAGGAAAGTTTCTTTATGCTATTGGAAAATTCTTTGGAGCAAATGGTGTTGAGGTAGAAGGGTATAAGGTTAATGTTAAGTTAACAATAGAGGATGATGGGGGGATTAAGCAAATCTTAACTATTGATAAAAAAGCAGTAAACAAAACTGATGATCATGCTAAAAATCAAATAACTACAGTAAGGGTTAGAGATAAATTTAAGACTCCTATAGCTACAGAAGACCTCAAAAGTGATGCTGAAAATAAAACGATGATGCTTCCTCCGATGCCAGCACCGTAGTAAAACTCACAATTAATAATAAACAATGGAAGTCAATAAATGTAATTAAACATAACCAAAGGATTGGGATCATGGCTAATTTATTTAATGTATCTATCAATCGGGTGCCATTACCGGCACAAAAACCTGTCACCGATGTTTTAAAGGTAATGCTAGGGCCAGACGCGATTGACAAAATCAATCAACTACTAGATGTAGGTGGTTTTGTACTAGGTGGCTTAAACGAACAGGCGGCCGATGTGTTTGCTACTAAGTTACGAGAAGCAGGAGCAACGGTTTCTATAGAGCTTAGCAATACAACCCTAGAATTATTCAGGGTTCGCCTGCTTTCCTTTGGTGAGCAAAAACTACAAGTCATAAAACAAGTCAGAGAGATTACTGGACTGGGCTTAAAAGAAGCCAAAACCTTAGTTGAGAGCAATGGCGTCGTCAAAGATAACTTAGATAAACCATCTGCTATAAAAGTTCATCAGAGATTATCTAGTGTCGGCGCTACCGTGGTTATTGAAGCTATGTCAGGCTCTGACAATGGTGAAGACCCTAAGAAACCCAAACCCGCCAAAGATGATAACTACTTGGTAACAGGTAAAGTCAGTCTTGCTAATGGAAAGCCTGCCAGCGGCGTGCTGATTCGAGCTTATGATAAGGACTTGCGCAGCGAGCAATACCTAGGGGAAGCCTCAATATCATCAACGGGCGACTACGCTATATCTTATAAACAAGAGCAATTTTCTCGCAGTGAAAAAAACAATACCGATCTGTTATTGCGAGTGTTCAACGAAGTTGGTATAGAGCTGGCGTTAAAAACAAAAATTAAAGATGAGCCAGATATATTTTTTAACAGTCCTAAAAAGATGGATATTGATCTACAGCTAGAAGCGTCAGCGGCTGTTAAAGCCTCAGAATATGAGCGTTTAGAAGGGTTACTAAGACCTGCGTTGGATAGTGCAGTACTCGCAGATCTATCTTTGCAAGATATTAGCTTTTTGATTAATGAAACGGAAATAAATGAATTCTCCGATGAGTTCCCTGCTGGTGCTAATAGCATTCACTTTATAGCCCAAAGTGCCAAACTCTCCTACGAAACGAATATACCTGCAGCAGCCTTTTATGGCTGGGCGCGTATGGAGTTTGGGCTTGTACGCAATGAAGCTACTGAACAGCCAACTTTAAATTTAGATACGTTACTGGAACAATCTGATAAATATCTAACAGAGGCATTAAAGCAGGCAATAGCAAAAATTATTATTCCAGCATGGTTAGCAGAGCAAATCGACTTAATATTAAGTCAACTGCAACGTTTACGTGACGAAAAAACACAACAAGAAAAAGACCATTGGATACTACATGAAGTAAAAGGAGTGTTAATAGACTCGGTAAGCGCTGAACCATTGGTCGGTTTGTTAGTAAATGCTCAACCTCTTGACGAAGACCGCTCGCTGCATTTGCAAGGAAGCATCACCAATGGGCAGGGTGAATTCATCCTCACTTATGCATTGCCTCCAGAGTCAACACTTTCAAATCTCTCATTGGTTTTAAATATTGAAGCCTCTAATGGTGATGAGCTTGATGAACAAGAGGTAAGCTTGCCAGTAGAGCAAAAAGAAGCTGTCATAATAAAGATAACTGTCCCTGTTCCAATAGAGCCCGGCGAAGCGTTACAGCTAACGGCATTACCCATAACGTTTTCCAATGACTTAAATACTTTTTTGAAAAAGAATAATCTGACCAATATCGCTGAGCTGCGTAAGCTTGGGAATCTTGAAACTGTAAAAGGATTGCCAGAAACACTGCGTGCAAGTGACGAGGTCAGACAATTACAAGCACAGGTTGATTTGTCTTTACTCTCTACTGACTTAAAGCCTGCAGAACAGATTAAGCAAAATCAATTGTTAATAGACAAAGGTTTCGCTAGTTTTTCTGCGATTGCTGATATGCCTGTAGAACAGTTTGTATCAGTCATTGGTAATGATGGGATTGTTTCACCAGCGATACAGCATGCACAAGCACGCTATCTAGATTTTCAATTGGCAAATGCCTATCTTGATATTAAAACAGGTGGTACGAATAACCCAGAAGAGCTTCAACAAGACTCAGCATTAAGCTGCCAATGTGAAGACTGTGTATCGGCACTAAGTCCAGGTGCATATCTAACAGATTTGATAGGCTATGTAACTTCGAACGTCACTCAAGCAAGCGGCACTGCCATTACGCTTGACTTTTTGGTGGATAACTTTCATCAACCTTTATCCAAACTGCCAATTAATTGTGCAGCAACAAAAACCCAATTAAGACAAGTTAGAATTGCCTGTGAAGTACTCCTTGCTGCTATAGATACCTCTCAATTAAATTTTGTGATTACTGACGAGCGCGTCGCTAAATATCGTCAGGCAGCCTACCAGTCATTGCTTAGAAATATAGGTACTTCCCAGTTTGACCTTGATAGAGCATCATCAGATGCCGATATCGAAGCCATTGCCAATCGTCTAGGTATTGACCCTAATTATGTAAAAGAATTACAGCTGCAATCGGGTGCTCACCAAATTTTAGCTAATGCGTTATCAGAGCATAATTTAGAGCGGATTTTTGGTTTGCCAGCTTATATGGAAACGTACATTGATATAGATATTCCACGGGTACGCTTACTTGATCCATTAAGGTTTTTAAAAGCAGAGCAAAAACGCCCTGAGCTTTATGACTGGCGATTAGAGCGTCTAAAAAAACAATGGAAAGAAATAGATTTTCCTGAAAGTCCGTTGTCACAAAACACACCGATTATTGATCCTGATGTGATCGGGCCTGATGATTTTCGTCATCCTGACGAGCTTAATACTGCTTTTGAGCTCTGGAAAACGAGGCGTGAATGGGTTGATGAACAGATTGCCCGTATTCATAGCAAGGTTATTTCCGATTCTAATAACCCCTATGGTCTAGCGACTGCTATTGCAGAAATTACTGTGCCCACGACGCTCGGTAATCTGATTGCTCAACAAGCGCTATTGGCAAACGATGCAAAGATTATCGAGGATGCAACATTTACTCAATGGCTCAGCGAAAGACAGTTAAGCGTTGAGGCGTTAAATGAGCTGGCAAGATTCGCAACCGATGTAGAAGTAGGTAAAGAATACAATGAGGAGGAATGGCAAACCTATGTAACCAATGCCACCAATATAATTGTCAATAGTGTAAAAAGAGCCGCTTATAACAGTTGGGTATTAGAAGAGGCTAATATTAGCTTGAATATGACGACATTTTGGCCGTCTTTGACGGAACCACAAGAAGGAGAATGGTCACTACTTTTGGAAAGTGAAAAACCACTGCTTGATCCTGAAAACATTGAACCAAAAAAGCTGCCAGACGGTAAGTTTGCGCTCACTGCACGCACATTATGGGACGAGCGCCGAATACAATTAAATGAGAAACAAAAAGAATACGCTGATATTTTAAAATCAAAAACGGCAGGTCGGTTAGACGCGATTATGAGTGATGCCTTTGGGACAGTACCTGATATTGAAAACATCAATACCAAGCTCAACAGTTTAGATCAGGCTGAGCAGTCAGAGGCAAAAGCACAAATATTAGCGTTAAATCTGGATCAAGAAAGCTTTATAACACTGGTATCTGCTAGTTTGATTTTAAAGGGTGACCAGCAAACATTATCTAATACAGTGCAAAACAATCTATCTGCCGCTCTAGTTTCTGCATATAAGTTTAATTTATTATATCAAGATTGGCTGTTAGAAGAAGCCCGTTTGCCATATTGGCAATCTCTCAAAGCGCGCTTACCAAGATGGCGGGCAAGCCAGTTACAAAGACAGCAATGGCAACAAACATTAAAGCAGGCGAGTACGCCGCCATTGATTGATCCTGATGTGATCTCTGGTGATGTGTTAATCGAGCCTATCATTGGCAACTTTGCTTATGATACTTGGCGCTCACGTACGAAGCTAATTGATATAGAGCTAAATACTATCCGAGATAGCATAGAACAAAACGGCAATGTTACCGATGATGTCATTAAGCCAGATGCTATAGAAAATTTATTTAGTGAAGAAAAATATCTAGGTATCTCTCATCAAGACCTGATAGCACTTAGTCAACTCGAAGAAAAAGGAGTTTCTATCACAAGCCGGCTACAGCAAATAGCGCTGGTAAGAGAGGCCTATTTATTTTTGTTGGACGTCGCTAAACGTATAGAAAAAGGATCGAAGGTATTAGCTGGTACACGTGAAAATATGTATGCCATTCTTTTGCAAATCTGGAAAATAAAACAGTTCGCTACATGGAGAGAAGAAGAGAAGAGCAGGCTTTCACTTAGCCCTGAGTTTTTTAAATATCCTACACAGCGTCCTACATTCACAGTGCAACAAGAGGCACAAAAATGGCGTATTGATACACGTAGACAACGCGAGTGGTATAGAACGCTAAAAGCAAGAATTGATCAACAAGAGGTGCTTGCATCTAGTCTTAAATCAATGGTCTCTGAGGTAGAAGAACAAACTTTACCGTTGCTTAGAAATGCTTTGGTAAACATCATTGACCCTTCATCTGATGATTTGACCATTAAATCAGAAAAGCTCACCAAGCGCTTTCTTATAGACCTGCAACAAAGTGGCTGCCAGATGACCACCCGTGTCAGCATGGCGCTGGAGGTCTTGCAAACCTTAGTATTCTCAATTAGGTCAGGCAAGATTGATATTGCGGATGTTGAGCTGAAAATAAGCTCAAAGCAGTTTGAACAAGAATGGAGATGGATGGGTTCTTATGCCACTTGGAAAGCGGCGATGGGCGTATTTTTTTATCCTGAGCAGATTTTGTATCCTTCTTTACGAGAAGAGCAAACATCTGAATTCAGTCGGTTAACGAGTAATACCTTGAATCAGCTTTCTCCTAAAGATGCTTGTAAAATAAGTGAAGCTTATTATGAGTACCTTAAAGACATTAGTGCTTTAGAAGTTAAGGCAACTTGCTGGGGAAGTACTTCGATTAAAAGCAAACAAGAATGTTTTACAGAAAGTATCTCGAAACAAAAAGTTAAAGACCTGTTTTATCTTTTTGGAATTAATAATGAGACCAAACACTGTTACTGGTCGACATTTGACTTGAAAGCTCAAGCGAGTGCAGCTTTAGCTGCTGCGTTTTTATTGAATGTAGAAAAACAAACATTTCAGTCTTCTTGGCAGCATTTACCTATTGGTGACGTAAATGTGACTGATATAGTAGGTGCAACAACTTATCAGAATAAAATGTATGTAGTTTTAAGAATTATCGTTAAAGAAAAGAATAAACTAGGTTCTCTACTGTATGACCTTGAAACGAACACATGGAGTGAGTTGGTTGAGTTGGGAATTCCTAGTAGCCCTAGAGGCGCTTCGTTTACCATGGTACAACAGGACCTTATGCATAATGAGCCCCAACCACCTACTATATGCTGCTTAGCTCTAACTGCTCCCAAAAAGTTTTCTTCTTATAAGTTTTCTGGAAGCGCTGGTTATATTTACTATAAGGAAAATATCGATAACCAATATTCATCTGTATTATATACAAACACCTTAACTAAAGAAAATACTTGGGTAAATAACAAATGGACGATTATTACTTATCTCGATCATCCTGTTTATCAAACAAATTATATTGTCGGAGAAGAGTCAAAGATTACTTCTGCTGTCCAATATAAAAATGGTTTATTAATTTCAGTAAATATTGAAAAGATTTATCAGTCAAGTACAAGTTCTAACTCTAGTTTACAAGGATATATATATGGCATAAAAGGTTCAAGTCTAACTATAGGTTTGAGTTTATTTTCTAATCAAACTAGAGACTTAGATGATTACCTAACAATAAAGTCTTCAATTAAAACTAAGAGCTCATACCTTAATGATGTTACAGGGCGTTCTGAAAAATCTATTAATGAGTTGAGGAATGAAATAGTTTCACTTGAGAAAAAGAAAGAAAGTATTATTTCAGAAGATGATTATACTAAATGGTTATCAGGAAGAAATGGACCTGGTTTGTATCCTATTGGTGCGTTACGCATTGATTCTAGCAAAAAAAATGTAACGAGGCTTCATGTTTTTAGTACGTATAATCTATCTTATGATGTTGAAGACCTACCAGATTCAGATGAAAAGTTAAATGATTTTGCTTCAAGTTTTAATGTATTTCTTCCAGAAAAAAAACTTTTGACAAGCTCTCAAAACAATAAAAGAATCTCACTAGCTACACATAATGGTAAGCCAATACTCAACTATAGTTACGACATCTTGTACAATATTGAAGTAGATACAAATTATTTTAGACCGGTATATTCCATTATAAACAGTAGGACTAATACTGGATTACTAGATGTAGTTTTCAAACTTGATATAGCTCCTAACCTACAATCAAATCCCATTCAAATCAGTACCGAAACAAATATTGAGAGCCAGCAATATAGACGAAATTGGATACACGAAAATAGCGTCTCGAACGACTATGCAAATAGAGGGTATTTAGATGAAGCATATTATTACTTACCTGTTTGGATCGCTGAACAACTCTCTCGCTATGGTCATTATAAAGAAGCATTAGAGTGGTACAGTCTGGTATTTGATTATAAATCTACTACTAATCGTAAAATTTCATGGGTTCTTCAGCAGGAAGACCGATTTGATCATGATTATAATAGGAATAGCGAATGGCCAGTGCAATTAAATCCTCATGCATTTGCCCAAAACAGAAAAAATACATATACCCACTTCACAATACAATCAATTATCCGCTGCTTGCTTGATTATGCAGACGCTGAGTTTACTTATGATACCAGCGAAAGCGTAGCGCGAGCTAGAAACCTCTATAATACTGCATTAGAACTGATTGAGTCAGAACTGCCTGTTCAACCTGAGAATAAGTGCTCAGCATTAATTGAATCGCTTAAATATACGGTCGAAGATATAACTTTACAGCCTTATTATGAGTATCTTAAATCAAGGTTGGGTGAGCTTAATTCAACACAGGTATTAAAAAACACACTGGTAGAGGTGCGTAATAAGCTAAACAGCAACTTCTCTGAAGAAAAAAGATTGGCTAATGCTTTAGAGGTTATACAAATGGCGTTGGGCGAGCGAAAAGCATCCTTAACTGCTACAGAGGTTATAACTAAATCTTTGCTAACCAAACAAGATTTTAGCCGGATACTACTTTCTAATTTAAATATATCTACTAACTTCTTTAAAACTGATCGCTTACTGTCAAGATTAGCCAGCTTAAACTCAAATATAACAGATAATGATAGTGCTGGAATTGAAACGGTTGAGATAGCTGATTTTAGCGAAATAGTAATAGGGTATTCCCCGCGCTTATCCTTTGAGTTTTGCATCCCCAATAACCCAACAGTTAAATTTCTCTTGCTAAGAGCCAAGCTTAATTTATTCAAAATCCGTAATTGTATGAATATTGCGGGAATGCAGCGTGAGCTTGAGCCATACTCAGCGCCGATAGACGTAGAGAGTGCATTGCCAAGTATGGGGGCTGGAGGACAGATAAATCTGGCAAGCGTGACGAGAATCAGACCGACACAATACCGTTATCCAGTATTGGTTGATCGTGCAAAGCAATTGACTCACTTGGCACAGCAGACGGAAGCTTCATTCTTTAGTACTCTGCAATCGTTAGACCAAGAAAAATACACTTTATTTAAAGCGCGACAGGACGTTGAATTATCACGAGAAGGCGTAAAATTACAAAAATTACGTGTGCGTGAGTCAGAGAATGGTCTTGGCTTGGCTGAGTTGCAGCTAGAGCGAACTGCTATTTTGGTTGAAACCTATGCTGAATGGTCAAGCGAAGATATGCTTGATTTGGAAAAGCAACTACTCGATCAGTATAAGTTTCATCAGGATGTGCAAATCCTTTCTGCCTTTGCAAATTATGCATCACATATAGCCGGTCTTGCTGTTACCGCTGCTGCAGGAGGTGCAACAGGAGGTGCCCCTGCCTCAGCAGCAGCTGCGGCGGCTATCATTCCAATATATGCTGAAACGGTTAGCCAAAGCGTGTTAGCAACAAGCCAATTCAAAATAAACACACTTTCACAATCAATCAGTATTGCACTACGCAATCGCGAATACCAACTACAGCATCAACTGGCAGAGCAAGATGTACAGATAAGTAATCAACAGATTAAACTAGCTAATGACCGCATTCAGATTACCGAACAAGAGCAAGCTATAGCCGAAATTCAGTCAGAACAAGCCAGCGGTAATGTTATTTTCTTACAAGAGAAGTTTACGAATGTAGAGCTCTACGACTGGATGAGCGGTGTGCTAAAAAGTATCTTCCGTTATTATCTGCAACAGGCGGCTGCTATGTCAAAACTGGCTGAAATACAGCTGGCGTTTGAGAGACAAGAGCCTTTATTCGGTGTCATTAAAGATGACTATTATGAATTGCCTAATTTCGATGGTAATAATTCGGCAAGTAGTGACTCTGCTACGGCTGATAGACGAGGGCTGACAGGTTCGGCAAGATTATTAAGAGATATTACCAAGCTTGATCAATATGCTTTCACCACAGATCAGCGCAAACAACAACTCAGTGTTAATTTCTCATTATCACAACTTGACCCCTTTGCCTTCCAACAATTTAAGCAGACGGGTATTTTAAATTTCGACACATCAGGTAAAGTGTTTGACCGACGTTTTCCAGGACAATATCTACGTCTGATTAAACAAGTTAGAATCTCGGTAATCGCGCTAGTTCCTCCTGTGCAAGGAATCAGTGCTACGTTGACTTCTAGCGGTATATCTCGTGTGGTAATAGCAGGTGATGTATTCCAGACTGTTGTTATTCGCCGAGATCCGGAGTCAATTGCCTTCTCCAATCCTATTGGCGCATCAGGTGTCTTTGAGTTGAGCCCTAATCCTGAAATGTTATTGCCCTTTGAAGGCAATGGGGTGGATACCAGGTGGGAATTTCGTTTACCAGAAGCCTCTAATCCAATGGACTTTAATACCATTGCTGATGTGTTATTAACTATTGAATATACGGCTTTGCATGATAGAACTTATCAGCAGCAAATACAGCAAGAGCTGGACACATATACCAGCTTCGATAGAGCTTTCAGCTTCCGCCAAGAATTCTCTGATGCATGGTATGATCTGCATAATCCAGAGCAGACGGACACTCCTATGAGCGTGAGTTTTGAGACGACATTGGCTGATTTTCCCTCCAACATTAATGAGCTAATCATTAGCCACGTATTAATGTATTTTATCGCTGACAGTGACTTGCCTAGTGTCTTCGCAGCTAAACTGTTCTTTACACAACATCAAGATAGCAACACATTAGGAGGCGAAGCATCACCGATTGATGGGGTAATCCGCTCAAATACGAACGGAACAAACTGGGCTGCCATAGGCGGGAGCGTACCAAAAGGGAAGTGGCAGTTGGAGCTGCCTAATATCCCCGTTATTAAACAACTATTTTCAGATGAAAAAATTAATGATATTTTGCTGGTTTTAACTTGTGAGGGTGAGCTACCTAGTTACCTTATGTAATATGGCTTCGGAAATTGTAATACCTTACATAGATATTTATAAATTTGCCATACATAAGGTATTAAAATTTATGATGGATTTTGAAAAGAATATGATTAATTCTAGTGGTTCAAATGTATTCAAATCCCAGTATTAACAACATGACTTAGAAAAAACACAATTCGAATCTTAGTCATTACCTGTATACAGGTAATGGTATATAGAGTTGTTTTGAGGTATTTAATTTATAGTCGTTTCGTATGTGTATATGCATTATTGATATTCTCAGCCCCTTGATGATGAGTGTAATGCATCAGCTTGTAATCGATGTGATTAGTCTAGTGGCAGATGATGACATCGATTAGTCGGTAACCTTTTCTCTTCATCATGAATTGTCCTTAAAGGTATGAAGAGGTTTCAACAGTAAAACCTAAAAATTTAACAACCGTATAGTATAGTACTGCTGCTATATAACAAAACCCCCTTGTAGCGCGCGGCATACAAGGGGGTTTTATTATGTATCGTTATATATGATAGTGCGCCCACCAAGACTCGAACTCGGATCGATCGCTTAGGAGGCAACTGCTCTATCCTGTTGAGCTATAGGCGCATTATGGAGTGCTATTGTAAAAAAAAGCTCGTATAAAAGCAATCAACAACGACAAATAAAAGTGATTTGACTTTACGCACCATTGCTAAGAGCGTCAGCTACTTGTACTGAGCTTTCATCTGCTGTAGGTTTGGCACGCGATGTCGGGTTAAACAAGTCATTTAAATTATTTCTGTAACCTTCAATATTTTCATAGTCATACTGTTTTAAAATGTCTTGTCCGACACTTGATAGTATGAAATTGCGAAAGCTTGTAGCAGCAGGGTTTTCGGTTAAAATCACGCCATCTACCGTTTCGGTGTTTTTTAGCGCATAGCTAAAAGAGGATAGGTTGCGCGCTTCTTTATTATCATTTGGCGTATCGGCATTTTCATGCTCATCGTTATCTAGGCTGTTGTTTATAATATCAGCAGTCTTATTATGCTCAGCTTGTAACGCTTTAAGAGATGCTTGCAAAGGTGCTAAGCGGTCTTTAGTGATTTTATCATCGGCCATAATAATATCAGTATTGACAATATATCTTGAATTTTTGTTAATTGCGCTATTGTCAGGAGTAGTAGGATTATTAGAATTCTTAAGATCTGGTAAGTCTAGTAATTCATCAGTATTTACGTAGCGTGCTAACACTTGCAACTTAGGATAGCGTGATTCAAAGCGAACAATGACATCATCTAACGGAACTTGTAGCTTATCTTCCGCCTGTACATATAAAGTTCTAGTAGTAACTGAGTCGTCCTCATCAGCAGAGGTGTCACTATTAGTACTTGCCATTATAGGAAGTGGGTCTATACTTCTGCGATTACTGTTCCATAGCCACGCAAAAACGCCAATAAAAATAGCCAGCAGTAATAAAACCAGTCCTGCCAATAGTAGCTTATAGTCTCTCATAGGTTACTGCTCATCTTATATTTCAATATATGGTTCAAATTATTTTAGTATTTTTTCTAATGGGGTTAAGAGTTCTATTTAGGGTCGATGATGCAATACCTCATTGGTTAGTTCCGCCAGCATATTATCAAAAGTATTCTCTTCAGTAGCTGATTTGGCAGACTCAAAGGTCTCCGTTTTTTCGATTGGGTTTACTACGTCTGTTTTTGTATTATCTAAAGACTGAATATTCGGAACAGAGGGTTTTACGCTTGATTGATGAGCGGCTAGCGGCGATTCGCCATTATTAAGTAGACTCTTTAACCATTCAAAACCATGAACCTCCCACCATGCTTCAAAGCGAGGTAAGGTGCTTCCACGTATAGCGGTCGGTAAGTTTAAGGTGCGTAATGTTTGTGCCAGTATGGGATCGGTAACGATTTGATTGCGACTAAGATAAAGCGACTTTGTGTTACCATCATAAGTCTGCCGGCGTTGCCAAGCCGCATGATCGACTTTCATACGAGGTAATTGCCACAGCTCACCGCGAAAATAAACGACATAAAGTCGCTTTTCGGGATGAACAAAAATAGCATCAATGGGACGCAGTGGCATAATAGGCAGTCATCTCGTATTTGAAGTTCAATTGGGGTTAGATATTAGTCAAGCTCACTGTAAATATATACCTTACGCAAGCTGAACGACACTGAATGTCGTAAGCGACTACGTGACTGAGCAATATGCTAGTAAATCTCTAGCATCGGTGGCACACTATGACACTACGCTATAGCGTATGTATCTTTTGTTTACGTTGTTAGATGCAAATGCCATAAATCAGCAACTAGTAGCAATCAATAACAATTGTTATTGATCACCAATTGAGGTCATCTTAGCAGAAATATATGATTGGCACGACCGCCAATATTGAGCTGATAAGTGTTGTCATTGGTGACTTTTATTTTAAGAGCCATGATATCAAGAAAACTTCTGTTTAGATATAATGCTTCTATATTATCATGAATGATCTCTCTGGATATTTTATCAGGTCATCTACGATCGATTAAATCTCTTTATACCGCCTCCATTGCATTGCTATTATCGTAGCGTGTACTAGGTATTGTTTATCTTATTTTAATTAGATTATTGTTTATGTTTAGAATTATTCAGTCCCATCGTACCGAGATTTTGGTTGAACAGTTATTGGCCGCTTACAAGTCCAAAAATCAGCCTATATTTGAAGAGTTTGTCGTTATTGTGCCATCGATGGTGCTGGGTGACTGGTTGGATAAGTCTATTGCAAGCCAAGCGGGTATCAGCACGTTAGTCACGACGACATTTTGGGGTCAGTATCAGTGGACATTGATGCAAAAATTGTTGTCTGAGCACAATACTTGGTTGGAGAATAATCAGCGCACGCAAGAAATTATTACCGTGCCAGAGGTGGCAGTACTGACTGGCTCGGTGATGCAGTGGCGCCTGTTCGGTTACTTTACCTATTATCAAACGCAGATTATGACGGACGATAAGCATCCGCTCTATCCGTTGCTATCAGCTTTAATAGACGATGAGGCTGATCGCAGTCAGCAAGATGTTCGGCTATGGTCGCTTGCGACTGATTTTTCGCGAGTATTTGGTCGCTATCTGAATCACCGTGAGGAATGGTTGACCTTATGGTCTGAAGGTAAAGCGCTAGACGTGGAGACGTTGGTTGCTGAAAAGGATAAGCTGACGTTAGAGTTTGATAAATACGCTGGCATGACACCTGAATGGTTAGTTGCGCATTATGTAGAGCTAGAGGCGGCGCAGCGACATCTATGGCGGTTATTATTTGCCTCTGTATATGAGCATCGCTCTTCTATTGAGCGCCGGTTTTGGGAGGTTATGACAAAGGATAGCAGTGAGACAGGCGTCGATATTAAGTCGATCTTGCCGACTCAATTGCATATTTTTACGATTCAGCAATTGCCGCAAAACGAGCTAGATTTTTTACAGCGCTTGTCAAAACATCTCGATATTACCTTGTTGCATTACAATCCATCGCAGCTTTTTTGGGCAGATATCGTCGATAAGCAATGGCTACAGC
Source organism: Psychrobacter sp. 1Y10 (assembly GCF_052259005.1). NCBI lineage: Bacteria > Pseudomonadati > Pseudomonadota > Gammaproteobacteria > Moraxellales > Moraxellaceae > Psychrobacter > Psychrobacter sp. 1Y10. The sequence goes on from NZ_JBQQES010000004.1 coordinate 160,614, forward strand.
GCCAACAGGTAATTAATCCTGAAAGTGTGTTTTTGCGTGATTACGGGCATACCTTGTTATCACGTCTTGGCAAACAATCGCGTGAGACCTTTGCGATGCTGGCAGGGCTGTCTGGTAATGAGGATAAAGATGGTTTTGTATTGGACTGGCAAGATAAGTTTGATATAAAAGATGAGTATCAGGCTTCTTCAGTCAGTCGTAGTGATGAGCGGCCGATGAGTCTGCTTGCGCACTTGCAGCAAGATGTGTTGATGCTTGATGAAAGCTCAACTCAGCAAGTTACAGCAGGGCGGCTCAGTGCTGCGCTTGGGACACAAATGGCACTCAACCTAGAAGATTCAGAAAACCAAGCCGACGTTGATAGCCTCAATAGTAATGAAGTAAATAGCCTAAGCAATGATAATCATCATTCAAACCAGCACATAGAACAATGGTACAGCGACGATACGCTAAAAAATAAATATCATGAGCAACCGCGTCAGTGGAATATCTCACAATATGACAATAGCCTAAGTATTCACTCTTGCCATAACCTTCAACGTCAACTTGAAGTACTACGCGGAATGATCGGGCGCTGGCTTAATGAAGCCAATGACGATGGTAGCATGCGCCACTTATCTGACATCGTTGTGCTTTTACCAGATGTGGAGCGTCATCATGATTTGATTACCTCGGTATTCGTACAAGGCAGAGGGCAAGATGGCCTGACGCTCCCGGCCAAAGTCACAGGGGTGGTTGATAAGTCGATTCGCCAACTGTGGGAAGCTATTAGCGGATTTTATAGTTTGCTAGGTAGTGACATGGCACGTTTTGAAGCGGCGGTAGTCATGGATTGGTTAATGCTGCCGCCACTATATGAAAGTCTTGGCTTAACCCATGAGCAGATGAGCCGTGGCTGTGACTTGTTGGAACAGGCGGGCTTTGTACGCGGTTTTGATGAAGCGCATTTGCAGCAGACATTAGATGCCGCAGACTATGACTACCGCTTTAGCTTTGCTTACGCTTTGGACCAAATCGCCTTAGGCCTAGTGATGCCAGAGGCGGGTATCAGTGATTGTCTGTATCCGGACAATTGGCAAAACGATACCTTAGCGGAAAAAACCGTGCCTATTTCAGCGATTAGTTTAAATGATGCGCCTATCGTTGAGGCCTTATGCCGTGTCCATGCTGGGCTCAATATGTGCCGACATGACTATCAAGCAAGCTATAAAGCCGAAGAGTGGTTAGACCGTATAGAAAACCATATCATCCATCCATACTTTGGTGCGCTCGATCAAACCCGCCCTATGCGTGCTATTTTCAATGCCATGAACGGTTTTAAAAGTAGCTTAAGGGCCAACCGCCATTATCAACGCTATCATGCTCAAATAGATGATCAATTAAATATTGAGACAACTGCTGGTAATGTTTCTGCTGGCACTGACAAGCTAAATGCCGCTCAAGTGGAAGCACAGTTATCGAGAGTGAGCACCTTGCCATTAAAGCTTAGCTTCATGCTTAGCAGTATTGAGGACGAGCTAGAAAGCCAGCAAGTCAGTGCCGAGCCGACAGGGGTCATTACTTTTGGGCGTTTCGGTGCGCTGCGTAATGTACCGTTCGGACTGGTGGTGATGCTCAATATGGATTTGTCTGAATTTCCAAATCGCGACCGTGATAACCGCTATGATTTGATGAAAGCAGGACTGGCCAAGCGCGGTGATAGATTTAGCGAAGATGATGACAATGGGGCATTCTTAGACGCTGTACTATGCGCGCGCAATGCGTGCTGGATTTTTTATAATGGTCAACGTTTAACCGATACCCATGAGCATTTGCCTGCCAACCCAGTCAGTGAGCTATTGCAGTTTTTGCGCGGTGAAGTGCAATGGCAGTGGGATCCTCTTAAAAATGCTCAAAAAGAGGCGCAGGCTGATTTAACTGCTCAAGTGCAACGTTATCTACCTGAACTGATTGAGAAATGGCTTGTCACGCGCCATCCAGCGCTACCCTTTGCAGATGAAGTATTCGTACAGCCCGACTCTTTATCTACCAATTCTAGCTATGAAAATAATGTTGAAAGAAACAATGAGCAGGATGACGGTCAAGAGCTTATTCAGTCATTAACGCGCGCGATGCAAAGCGAAAAGCTTTATCAAAAAAGCACCAATGCGCCTGCAAAAGTCTGGCAAGCGGTGTTTGAGCGTCTGCAAGCGCAAATTGATACGGACACACCCAATCATGCTATCAAAGTCGTGCTACCTAATAGGGCTGAATACGCTGCTATTGCCGCCGCTATCACTCAACCTATTGAGCTAACCGCTGAGCACAATACGTTCCTTTTTGATGTTCAGCAGGTTGATATGCAGTATTTGTACTATCATGTACGTCATCCGGCAAAGCACTTCTTAAAAGAGCAGCAAGTGCATGTTGTGTTGCCAACAGAAGATACGATGCATCAGGAGCCGTTAGCGTTATCAGGCTTGGGTGCTTATGCGGTGAATGCGCAGCTACTAACTGACTTATACGCAAGCTCCTATACTAATAGTGATAATGCAGAAGAACGTCAGCAGACAACGAAACGTTTAAATGGTTTGCTATATGACCGAGTCATGCCCGCTGGCGTCGCCCGTCAATCGACCTTACAGTATCAACAGCTAAAGATTACCCAACAATGTCAAGACTTTGCCGAGCAGCTAACTGCATTGGGTATTGATGTTAATACTGGTATGAACAGTGATGTAAATACGGAGCAATGCCTGAAATTATTAACGCCATGCGCGGAAAAAATGGTCAGTGTGCAAGCACCTGCTATGAATGCACAAGGTCAATTGCAAATCAAAGGTGTTGTACCGCTAGAGATTAATACGCCAGATGCAGCAATTTCACCTAAGCTCTGGCTAAATATCTTACCCAATAGTGCTCGTACGCAGCATTTATTAAGCTTTTGGTTAGCTCATGTGTATTGGCAAGTATCGCGATGTACTACTGAGGCACAAGTCGCTGACGGTGATGGCAAAAGTATCTGGCGCTTTAGTAAAGGTAGTGATGAATATAAAAAGTTTAAAGGTAAAGCGACCTTTGCACTTGCGCCGATAGACTATGACACGGCATTAGCAGAGCTGCTCAAATGGGTTAGGTTTGCACAGATTGCCAGCAGTACACCGATGACCGTGTTACCTGTACACGCGATGACTTATTTGGATAAAGTGAGAGAGGCGCAAAAGGGGGATACAAGCTATCAGCCGAAGCGTAGTGACTTTGACAGCTGGTTATGGGCAGGCTTTAACAGTGATGTCATCTATGATACCTGTGCCCAGCACGAGCTTTGGCAGTATATATTACAAAACCAAGATGCCTTTAGTGCGCTTACCGATGCTTTGCCGTCTTTAGCTCAGCCATTGTTTGGGATGATGGATAACGCGTTAGAGCCGTTATAGAGCCTGTTTTATTGCTCTTATAAACTTCTTAACAATCTTCTCAAATATAGACCTTTTACAGTACTAATTTGTGTTTTTGTAGCATTATTTTAAAGCATTGAACAAGTGATTTCTTATGGATCAGTATGATAACGATAGCAGCAGTCTTAATAGCGATTTTAATAGTATGAGTCATGAAACGGATGCTTTTGCTAGCACTGCAACCGATAGCGTTAATGATGTTGATAAGGTGGCCGAAAAGTCTGAGCAACCGCCTGCAGTTCGAGTGCCGTTAACTGGTAAGTACTTGATAGAAGCTTCAGCGGGTACAGGTAAGACATGGACGCTGACGGGCATTGTCCTACGCTTACTGATTGAAGCCAAACGTGCTCCTGAACATATCATCGCCACTACCTTTACTCGGGCAGCGGCGGCTGAGATGCGCGAACGTATTCATGCGCGCTTGGTTGATTTTTATCAAGTACTGCAATGGCTCAATAAGCTGCAAGCTGATACCAATACTCATTCAATTTTATACCCGCAATTTAACAGTATTAAAACTGACAATATCAATACGAACAACAGCACCAAGAAAGCCGACTCAAAATCCACTGATAACGCCAAGAAAGCCAAAGAGACGAGTAAAGTAAGTCCTGAGCAGAAGCAAGCGCGCCTGCAATGGCTAGAGACGCAAGCCAAGCTGGCAGGAACCGCTGATCTCGTGACAGATCCTATCAATAGCCATCTGATTGAATACCTATTGGATCATACGGAAGAATATCCTTTAGCCGATGCTATCAGACGCTGTGCGTTGGTACTGACGACGTTAGATAAGCTATTTGTTGGTACATTAGACAGTCTGTCACAAAAATGGCTGTCTGAGTATAGCGCGGAAACGGGACATCAGCAGGGCATGCAAATTAGCGATGATGAGCAGACGGTGATAGAGAGTATTATTCATGATGCCGTACGTGCGCATCATAGTTATATGTACTATCAGCAGCCTGAGATATATCAATTACTACAGCATACCAATCGTCTGACCACACCAGCAGATCATCTAAACGTAGCACAAAAGTCCTTGCAATTTATCTCCACACCTATTGAGCCTGTTGATTTGGGCGAGCCAATAAACTTTACCGCTTACCAGCGAGCACTAGATGATTTTAAAGACTGTGATCTAACAGACGTAAAGCCGTACTTTGATAAAGACTATCGCAAAGCGCAAGGGATGACTTGGAATGCAAGTCTTGCTACTAAAGTAGATCATATAGGTAATATACAAATTGCCATTCAAAAAAACGGCGCGGCATTTTTTACCCATTTGGATGAGGAAACCCAAAAGTTTTATGATGCACTGCCTTATACATTTCTCAGTAAAGACGATGGCGGCAAAGGTTTTAATAAAGGTAAAGAGCTTGCGCGCCAAACCTTTATCAATCTAGACAGCATAAATGCTCTAAAAACGCTACATGATTATACTACGCAGATTGAGCTGTATCTTGATGGGCTCATTGAAAACCTAAATCGTGATATCGCGTTAAAGGTAAGACAAAAGCTACCATCGGTCTTAGAAGAGCGACGCGAGACGACTTTTGCTCTACAAATGGTACGGTTGAATCAAGCGCTAACCGGTAAACAAGGGCAGCGGCTGGCACGTTATATTCGTCATCATTATCCCATTGCCCTGATTGATGAGTCACAAGACATCAATGGTGAGCAGGCGCGTATGATTGAGCGGATCTATCTGTCTAGGAAGACTGATAATAAAGACCCTCGTGCGCAAGACAGAAGTCGCGGCTTCTTATTATTGGTAGGTGACCCTAAACAGGCGATTTATGGTTTCCGTGGTGGTGATGTGGCCAACTACAACGCCATGAAAGCAAGGTTTGATGATAAGCATATTATGAGCTTGAATGTGAATCGACGTTCAAATGAGCGCTTAATCACGGCACTGAATCACTGGTTTGGACGCACAAAACCTGCTACCGATGTGAATGAGTCTACAAGTTCAGGCGTTGTTGATGAGTTAGCCCAGTTGGGTAAGGGTATTTACTACCAGCATATTACTGCGGTTAATACGGAGTCGCGATTATCTTGGCAGCAATCAACCGCTGAACAAACTGTCAGCCTATCTTCTGAAACCGCTTCCATTGCATCAAATAGCCCAGTTAGTGTCATCCATCTGCCTTATAACAAAGAAGCTAAGCACAATGCTTGTGAGCTGACTGCCTTACATATTGCCGCACTTCTTGGTAGTGATCAGACCATAGAGGGACGACTATTAAAACCAAGTGATATCGGTGTATTGGGCCGTACCAAAAAAGATTTAAAGCAAGTCGAAGATATGCTCGCTAAGCTTGGCGTGCCGACATTAGAGACGGCGGAGAACAACGTCTTTGACACGCCTATAGCCGCTGATCTAGCAGCATTGCTAGAGGCCATGCTACGCCCGCATCGCCGTGACATTATCAATCGAGTGTTGACCAGTCATTTTTACCAATTAAGTCTCAACGATGTGCAAGCACTGATGCAAAGTGTGGATGACGAAAGCTTAGAGCAAGCTATTGGAATATCAGATACAGATGGTGAACAAGCTGCACTTAAGCAGCGTTATCAAGACTTCCAAAATTATATAAAGATAGCCGCTAGCCAGTGGCAGCATAATGGCATCTTGTCTGCACTGCATTATTTGTTTGGTCATAACCCAATGGCCTACAAGACAGAGAGCCATACAGGGCGTCCAACAGAACGTCAGAGTATTTGGGTAGGTCTTGCAGACTTAGAAGATGGGGCACGCCATCTGATGGATTTACGCCATCTAATGGATATCTTAGCTCAGTACGGGATGCATATTGGTGAGCATGAAATGCTGGCATGGTATAAGAAAAACATGAATAGTAAACGAACACCTGAATGGGCGAAGCAGCAACCATTGCCGACTGAGTCAGGTGTCCAATTGATGACCATTCATAAATCTAAAGGGTTAGAGTTTCCAGTGGTATATGTCATTGGTATGGATGGGACTAGCAAAAAAGCCGGTGATAGCAGTAAACATAATTTATTTTTATTCGATCACAAGAGTGCTGATAGTAGTAGTGATAACGATAATAATAGTGACGTCAACAACATCCATAATAACAAGACTGAACGTCGTCTATCTGCTTGTAAAGGCAAGCCGCATAGTAAATCAGCAAAAGGAGAGACGCCAACGGATTACTATGCTCAGTTTGAAACGACTGAGAATTATGAAGAGCTTAGACGCTTAGCCTATGTGGCTTTTACCCGCGCCAGTGAACAGCTGTATATGGTATTAGCAGATAGCTTTAACAAAACGGGTGCTGAACGTAAACCAAGCCTTAAATGGCTAAGTTGTGAAGATCACAAGTTCACACTGCCAGAGCGTTTATACGATCATATTGGCTGGCTAGAATATAGTACCGTTGCAACCAATGCTGAGACTATAGTTAAAACTAATGGAAAAGCTACAAAGACTGATAATAATGAAATTAAAAACGATGCTGATACGTTGCTGCGTATTGATTATCAAGATGCCTACGCACAGATTCGAGTAAATTACTTTAAGGGTTGGGCAAAAACCAGCTTTACTGCACTGTCTCGGCAGCTGAGTGAGCAAGGCAAAGCCTTAGCTGTGTTTGATGATGGTATAGAGGATGACTTAGACTTAACGGATAGTGTGGATTTAACAGATAGTATGAATTTGTCGGCTGCCTCTACATCTGGAAATATAACTAACGCAGAAGGTAACGAGAGTAGTGAGAATAACTCTGCTTTAATGACGGTAGATAATATTCGTTTTCGTTTTGTAAGAGGCGCCAATGCGGGTACATTCTTGCACGAAGTTTTTGAAAAGATAGATTTTAATAATAACAGTAAATGGTCAGCGATTATTGATCAAGGTATTCGCCAATATCAGCTACCAGTTAGCTATACCAGTGCCAGCAACCAACAGCGTCTGCTACAAGACATACCCTCAAGCGCAAGTGATAATGAAAGTGCCAGTGTAGTACCTATAGAAGAGGACAGTCAATTAGCCGTTGCTCATGATGAGCTGATGACATGGGTATCAGACGTACTAGCAGCGCCACTGTTAGCCTCAGGGCAGCCATTACAAGCCATCTCGCCCAAACAAAGTATTGCTGAGCTGAGCTTCAATATGGGACTGGCTGATGACTTTACCCCTGAACGTATTAACGAGGTCTTTAAGCAGCACCTACCTGACGATCCTGATAAGCATATAGAGCTCACAGCGCAGTACTCTGATCATATCTATCGCTATTTGCGCGGTGAGATTGATTTAGTATATGAGCACGCGGGTAAGTTTTATGTGGTGGACTATAAAAGTAATTATTTAGGAAATAGCCTAAGTAATTATGATTATGAAAACCTCAGTGCAACAATGAATAAGGCTGGTTATTGGTTACAAGCAACCATCTATCAAGTCGCGCTACATCGTTTTTTACGGTTACGCTTGCATGATTATGAAGGCAATGAAGAGCAGTATCTAGGCGCGGTAGAGTATCTCTTCTTACGCGGTATCGACTCTCAAGATAGCCAGAACGATGCTGTTGAAAACATTGAGAGCAATGTTACTAACAATACTAATAATAATGTTAAAAGCTATGGCCGTATTCAATGGCAAATACCTTTTGCGCTAGTACAAGCGTTAGATGAGATGTTTGGCACTCCTAAAGTATATAGTTAACACACTTTAAAATAGGTACAGTTTAATACCAGCAGCACGTGGGAGAAGGTGCGCCAATTTTGTTTAGCATAAATTATAGTACGATGATAAAAATGGATGAATAATGAGTAAATCTACAAGTATTACGCAGCGAGTAGCAAGCAGTGGCCAAAATCAAGGCGCTATCGATATTGGTAGTAGTTGGGCAACCACTGTCAGTCAATATTTATTGCAACGAAGAGGGCAGACGCAGGCAGCCTATCAAGCTCAATTGCGACTTGATGAAAGTGATGTACACCCTGCCACACAGGATTGGTTGTTTGAGGCCATTTTTGAGGTGCTTATACAGCGCTTAGAAGAGGGTCATACCGTAGCCATGCTTACAGACGATGACAGCCAAGCAAATCCGGAACTAGAGTCTGAGAGCTATACTGGGCTTTTAAATTGGCAACAGCAGCTAATACAACCATTATTACAGCCACTATTGAGTCAAGCTGAAGGCATCTTGGGTCAGGTAGTTGATATTGATTCACTTATGAATAATGAGCACGCATTATGGAATGCTGCGCTATTACAGTCGATACTATCGCAATACGAGCAGCAAATTCTACAGCAACGCTATAGGGCAGCGACTGAACTTTATCAGTATTTAAAAACAATGACAGCGACTAAAACAAAAGTACCATCAGTAAATAGCCTAAGCAAATTCGTACAAACTTTAAGAGAGCATCCATTAATTCAGAACAGCAAAAACAACTACAACTGGAAAGATATTAGTCAAAACGATAGCCCGATCGTTTTTCAAGTAAAAGAAAACACGCAGTTTGATAAGCAAAAACTAATACTGACTCTATGGCTACACCGTACATGGCAGGCAGAGTATGCACTCGCGCACAATATTATCCGTATCAAAGATCAGACCGTTGACATTTTACCGATTGCATTAAATCCACTTTTAAACACTGAGCAACAAGATGCCATTCATATGGCCAATCGTTCAGCGTTTAGCATCATTACTGGTGGGCCAGGTACCGGAAAGACGTTTACCGTCGCTCAGCTAGTAATGGCGCTCCATCAAGCACAGTCAGAGGGCGAAATAGAAGACAAAGTAGGGGAGGCATCCACCAATAGCGTAAACCTTGCCCTAGCTGCCCCAACGGGTAAAGCAGCTCAGCGTATGCAGGAGTCCTTGCAAGACGCGTTACAACATGCAGGCGTAGCAATGCAGCTGCCAGAGGCTAAGACCATTCATAGATTGTTAGGTATTGGGCAGGGCGGGCAGCCTCGCTATCATAAAGACAATCAATTAAGCGAAGATATTATCATCGTAGATGAAGCTTCTATGCTTGGCGTAGAGTTAGCCAACTATTTAGTCAGTGCAGTCAAACCAAAAGCTCGGTTAATTTTATTGGGAGATGCTAATCAGCTAGCGGCAGTAGACGCTGGGGCAGTACTGGCGGACTTATGCCGCATACCAGCATTACAAGAGGTACATCAGCGTTTAGAGGTTAGTCGCCGCTTCACAAAGGAGTCTGGTATCGGTAAGCTTGCAAAGCTAATCAATCAAGACGCTAGTGATATAGGGCGAAGTATGACAGCCGTTTGGCAGCTAATGCGTGAGGATGAGACTTTAGAATTTTATCATCTGACTCATACACCCTCAACGCAAAGGGACAATGATATAAATAATAAAGATAATACAATAAAAAATAGCCTAAGCAATCATAAATTTTATTCAGAAATACTCAAAAATTATAAATCCTATATGAATCAAACCAACAAAAATTTAACAAGGGTAAAGGTAACCAAATCCATGCCAACGGCAGAGTATATCGCAATTTTCGATGAACTAATTTCACTACTCAATCAATTTAGGGTGCTCACTGCCGGACATCATGGACGCTGCGGGGATCATTCTATTAATCGCTACCTAAGTGAGCAGCATCGCAATCAATTAAAACTACCCTTATCCAAATCTCCTTGGTACCACGGTCGACCTATAATGGTATTACAAAATAACTATGAACTCGGCTTGTTCAATGGCGATATTGGTATTTGTCTACAGACTGAAGGCGGGCGTTTGCAGGTATTTTTTGAGAACAAACCACAAGGTATCTCAGTAAATATGCTCAGTGATGAGATGATTGCTACTGCGTATGCGATGACGATTCATAAGTCGCAAGGTTCTGAATTTGAGCATGTTGCTATTAGCTTTGACGATCATAACGCGCGGCTGCTTAGCCAGGAGTTAATCTATACAGCAGTTACGAGAGCAAAAAAGCAGGTGTCGGTATTTAGTACAGAAAGCGCATTTGCACAAGCTTTGGCTACACCAACGGTGCGCCAGACAGGATTAAGCTTGCAGTTTGAAGGGTCGATAGAGTAGGTGATAGCAGCTATAATAATATTTATCTATTTAATTTCAAAAAATGTTATCAATAAAAAAGCATCCGATTTGGATGCTTTTTATATGGAATATGTAAAGTTTGAGATTATAATTTGTCTTCTTTAATAGCGTAAATGCCAGGCAGATGACGCAAGTAACCATGAAAGTCCATACCACAGCCATAAACATAACGGTCGGCGACATTAATACCGACAAAATCAACCTCGAACTCTGCAACTTTGCGATCATGTTCTTTATTAAGTAATACACAAGACTCAATAGAGAGTGGCTTTTCTTTCCCTAGCTCTTCTACGATAGCTTTTAGAGTAATACCTTCGTCAAAAATATCATCAATTAGTAATACGTGTTCGCCTTCAAGACTAACGTCCGGTTTGAATTTCCAATCAAGGTCATTGGTACCTTCGTTATTACGATAACGTGATGCATGAATATAGTGCATACGATGATAGAAGGTTAGATGAGTCAGCAACTGACCAGCTGGAATCAGTCCGCCATTCATAACAACCATAACGATTGGATTAAGACCGGCATAATGAAGATTAAGTTGAGCGGCAAGACGCTCATAGGCCGCAGCTACTTCGATACTACTAATGAGGCATTCTGAGTTGCGCAGGGTTTTTTCAATTTCTTGATTACTGATTTGAGTCATGAGTTGCGCCTTCGAGGAAAAGTGCCGCTTATTTTAGCAAGTTTTGGTGAATTTGCCCAACGAGATATTACTTTAAAGCAAAAATAGTGATTTATTTTTATCGTTATCTATTTAGTGAGCCATTTTTATAAGAAAAGGACGGTAAAAACGGGCTAAGCGATTTAGTCCAGCATCAGGCAGCTGCGGCAATAACTTATTTAGAGCCATACCCATACCTTTATCGATACCTACTTTTGCAACCGGAATAGATTTACGTTTGATCATACCCAGCTTGAGCGTTTCAGTGAATTTACTAATGAAATGATCAAGTGCTTCTTCATTCATAGTTTCAAGCGCAATTTTAAACCTATCTTTATCGACATTGTCGGGGGTAATTGCATCAAATCCCTCTATGATAATATCGGCAGATGCTTTTGGTAATTCAAAACCTACACGGCGAATACCTTCATTATCTATAAACATCGTTTGATTTTTTAAAAAGTTGAAACTTGGTAAAACGTCTTCGTTTTCATCTTTACCAAGCAAAACGTTGAGTAGTGTCTCTGTTGCGCGTTCAATGGTATTCACAATTTTGCGCATGGCTGCTTGGCGGTCTGGGTTTGGAATGACATCTATCAAGCTAACCAATAAATTGTCGTTTAGTTCGCGAGCAATTTGCTGCGTGAGATCATTGCGATAGGGATAATAAGCTACTTTTTCGCCTGATATGATGATACGCTCAGCCTCATTAATCATGTTGTTTAATTTATCTGATGGGACAAATCCAAAATAGTATGTCATTTTATTCCTCTTGAGTGTTTTATCATATCCAGCGTCAGTATGGTCAAATATCTGTATGAGGACATCTTAAGCCAATAAAATGACGCTATAACGCTTGTATGCATTTACTGTCGCAATAATTTGTGCAGGTAGCGTATAGGTATGGAAATATCGAACCTGCATTTTAACAACTATCACTGCCTAAACTGTATTAAGACTACGTTTATACTACTGTGTAACAAATATACTAATCGTTACACTTTAGGTCGGACAGACTTAAGCAAAGACTAATAACCATAAGATCAAAAAAGGTAGGGGGATATGTAATTTGATCCTCATTATCTTATCTAGGGAGAGATAAAATGAATAGTGCTATTGTATTATTATTCGGAATTGCTGCGATGCTTTGCGGCTATCTTTTTTATTCAAAATTTATTGCCACCAAGATTTTGGCGTTAGATAATAGTCGTCCTACGCCAGCCCATACGATGAAAGATGGGATAGATTATGTGCCTACCAATAAGTATGTATTATGGGGACATCATTTCACCTCTGTAGCAGGTGCTGCACCAATTATCGGTCCGGCCATTGCAGTCATTTGGGGCTGGGTACCAGCGGTGCTTTGGGTGGTATTTGGGACGATATTTATGGCTGGTGTTCATGATATGTCAGCCATTTGGGCGAGTATGCGTAATCGCGGTCAGTCTATCGGCTCTATCGCTGGTACGGTCATGGGCACACGCGTACGCAGTCTGATGATGGTCGTTATATTTTTATTATTATTAATGGTCAATGCTGTATTTGGTGTCGCTATTGCCAATATGCTTATCAAAACGCCATCAGCTGTCTTGCCAGTATGGGGAGCATTGATTGTCGCTTTCATTATTGGTCAATGTATTTATCGCTATAATATGAGCTTGGGTTGGGTTTCTATTATTGGGGTAACGGCCTTATACGGACTGATTTATCTTGGCCCTATGTTCCCAGTCGTATTACCTGAGACTGTCTTTGGACTGCCAGATAATGCCGTTTGGATTATCATTTTGTTCACCTATGCCGCCATTGCCTCATTATTACCAGTATGGATGCTATTACAGCCCCGTGATTATATTAATGGGTTGCAGCTATTCGTCGGTTTGATTCTATTATACGCTGCCATCTTTATCTCAACACCTAATATTGTCGCGCCAGCAATCAACACCGACTTACCAATAGGCACGCCATCTATGTTGCCATTATTATTTGTGACGATTGCTTGTGGCGCTATTTCAGGATTCCACGGCTTAGTCGCGACAGGTACGACCTCTAAGCAAATCGACAAAGAAGAAGATGTACGCTTTGTTGGTTACTTTGGTGCACTTGGCGAAGGGATGTTGGCATTAGGCGCCATTCTTGCTGCCACCGCAGGTTTTGCGACCCTTGGTGATTGGCAAGCAGTTTATCAAAAGTTCGGTGATGGCTCGGTTGGCGCATTTATTGATGGCGGTGCTGCGATTCTCAACGCAGGCGTTGGTATTGATTTGGTCTTATCACAAACAATGCTCACGGTAATGGCCGCACTATTTGCCGGTACGACCATGGACACGGGTGTCCGTCTTCAGCGCTACATCTTCCAAGAGTTTGGGGAGTTTTATAATCTGCCAATTTTGAGTAAAAGCGTCGTTGCTACTTTGCTAGCAGTCGGGTCGTGTTTGTTATTAGCATTTGGTGCAGGTGGTATTGATGGGGCGGGCGGCATGATTATTTGGCCACTATTTGGCACTACTAACCAGCTAATGGCGGCATTAACATTGATGATCGTAACCGTTATCTTATTACGTAAAGGCAAGACGGTTTGGTATACCTTAGCGCCCTTGTCATTTTTGTTGATCATGACCGTATTTGCACTGATGATACAGCTCAAAACCTTTTACACAGATGGTAATTGGTTACTCATTATTATGGATATCATCATTATGATTGCAACGATTTTGGTTACTTTTGAGAGTCTGTCTGTGCTACGCCGTGAATGGTCGCAGCATAAAGGTAAAAATGAGACTTAATTAAATCTGAAATATTTGAGCAGAACAAAACGCTAGCAATTGCTGGCGTTTTTATGCTTTGGAATATTGTTTTATAGGATATGGTTAGTACAGTGTAACCCACCAGTTAATGATATTATCTAATAAATAAGTTGTTAGAACCAAGGCAAAACTATGGACGAAACAAAAAACGACCAGCCTTTATGGAAAAGATTCCTAACAGGACTTAATGAGTTCTACCATGCACCATATCGGCAAACAATGGCACGCGCCGCACGCGATGAAGAAGATTTATTTATGCTAATGATGTTTGCGGAGAGTCTCGGCATTGATAACCCAGCCAGCTTTTATACACTTGAGCTACAGCCACTATTTTTAGAAAATTTCCATGAATGGCATACACGCATGGGTATGGAAAAATGCCCCTTTGACCATGTCGGCTGTTGCTAGTTGGGTGACTAATTAGATTGTTAGAAGTAACTATAAATAATAACTATAAGAAAAAAAATACAAACAGAAAATGGGAAAGGATTATGGCTCTACAACCATTAGATAAGCTAGCCACACAGTTAGCTAGCCAGCCGATTATATTTGTCGGTGGTAAAGGCGGCGTTGGTAAGACAACGACAGCTGCCGCACTTGCCAGCTATTATGCTACTCAGCAAAAAAAAACGCTCATTATCTCGACTGATCCAGCGCATAGCTTGGGCGATGTATTAAATGTAGCGCTCAGTAACGAGAAGACAGCAATTACCCCTTACCTTGATGCGCTTGAGCTCAACCCTGATATTATCGTTGATAACCATTTTGCGCAGGTCGAACGTACCATTAAAGGTTATGCCAATCCTGACATGATGCCCAAGATTCGTGAGCATCTACGTCTGTCAAAGTCTGCGCCGGGAGCACAAGAGGCGGCCATGCTCGAATCGATGTGTCAGCATTTGGTAGCAGCAGCGGATGCTGACTCTGATAAAAGGTACGAGCATATAGTCTTTGATACCGCTCCAACGGGGCATACCTTGCGTTTATTAGTATTGCCAGAGATGATGGGAGCGTGGACGGATGGATTATTAGCTCAGCAGCGGCGGCAGGCTAAGTTACGCTCGGCAGCAACGAGTCTGGATTTAGATAACAACAATTATAAAGACGATGATAAAAATAACGTCTCAAACCCCTTTGCCAAGCAAAAACCAGATCGATGGGAGCAGGCAGTATCTGTACTAGAAAAACGCAAGCAGCTGTTTCGTGAAGCAGGGTCGTTACTCCATGATCGTAAGCAAACAGCCATTGTATTGGTAATGACTGCTGATATACTGCCATTGGCTGAAACGAAGCGTGCCATCCAGCAATTAGAAGAAACCAAACTCACGCCAGCGGCAATCGTAGTCAATCAGCTAATAACGCCTACGCAAACCGATGAGTTTTGGCGTACACGTGCGGATAGACAACAAGGATTAATGAAAGAGATTGAAAGTAATTTTACAGACTATCCAATCTATCCCATTTATTTACAGCAGACAGACGTACGCGGTAGCGAAGCTTTGAGTGAGTTATTGAGTTAGATAAGTTATTGAGTTAAATCTGACTCTCAACTTAGTATGGACTTTCGTAGGGTGCATTCCACAATGCACCCTCATAATTTGATAGGTGTTTAGAAAGCACCCTACGCTCTAGAGCGCGTCAACAATCAAAACCATTAACCACGGTCAAGATTATGCGCCTGCAATTTACTTGAAAGTGACCATGCAGCATCAATACGTAAGCTTTCCGCCTGCTCAGACTTACCACTACTGAGTGATGACCATTGCGGCTTGCCACGAGCTTTTTTTAGCTCACTTGGCAGTTTGTGGGTAGACCAAGGGGTAATCGGATTGCTCTCATCATCGTTAAGTTCAACATTGCCATCATTATTTGTTATTTGCTCTTTTGCATACAACAGCTGCGTCGCATCAGTTGCAGCGTGACCACGATGACGCACGGCAACCAACAAGTCCATAGCGCGGGTAGCAAGGAGGGTTAGGGTAGCGGGGTCAATATATAAACGCTTCATACCGGATAACTTGTCCGCGATACTACCTGTATTGGATAACAGCCCACCTGCGATCCCACCTATCGCAGCACCCAATCCCAAAGTCGTACCCAATGCAGCTGCATCAATACCCAATCCCAATAACGCGCCAGCCGCCGCGCCAGAAGTCGTACGAATACCATAACTTTTGAGCAATTCAGGATCAAATGGATCTTGCTGATAAGCTTGCAACTCAAGCGGAGTCGCTGCCACAGCATTATCATAAAACTTGTAAAGATTTAATAACTTATGCTGCATGCTACGCTCGCTTTGGCGCACGGCTTCTTGCATCTGCTGTAACACAGGCATCGGATCATCGTCTTCATTAATTTCTTGGACAAATGCGGCGACATTTAATAAAAAATCTGCAATGATAATATTGGCCTCGTCGTACAGACGTGCCCAGTTTTCAGTCCGGCGTTGCATCAGTTGCTCAAGCATCTCAGCATGAGTAAGCATGGTAGCTAAATTCTGCCAAAGTCGCATCTCGTCGGCAAATTCAAAAGCGACAGAGTCAAAACGGGTGGAGATATGCAAATTACGCCGCGCCAGCATGGTTTGCCATTCATCAATATTGGCGTCTTGGCTATCAGTAAAGTTGAATACGGGCATAACTGGAATGGCTGCCCACGACAAAATGGTTAATTCGTCTTTATACTTACCGAGCACAGGCTCACGCGCATCGACTACATAAATGGTCATATCACTCGCCAGCAGCTGGCGAATAACTTTTGCTTCTTGGCTATAATCCTCACTGCTACCTAAGGCATCACCACCTTGTGCAATGTCTGTTGCCAAAAATTGCTGCAAACGCTCAATACCATCGCGGCGACTGGCAGTATTGTCCTCGAGCCAATCCATCAGACCAGACGCATCCTCCAAACCCGGCGTATCGTATAAGGTGACCAGAACTTCACCCGTTTGGTTATCCGTTAATTGCGCGCGCTCCACATGGCGGGTAGTCGCCGCCTCGTTTTTGACTTCACCAAAATAGACGTCACGTAGTAAGGTGCGCAGTATTGAGGTCTTACCTGTATTGGTATGACCAACGACTGCCAATTTTAATGGCTCGTCACTGGCAATTGTGGTTTTACTGGTTGTTTTAGTCGCGTCCATTGGTGACGTTGATAAAACCGATGAATCGGTTAGACGACTATCGGTAGTAGATTGATCAGTATTACCCGCACTCTGCTCTTTACTGATATCAATAGGTGGCGTACCCTCAGTAGGCTTGGTAGAAGAATTAGACGCATAATAAGCCTTGTCCGCAAATAGGCTTTTAGGCCGACTGTCAGAATTATTATTGTTATTATTCATGATAGGGTCTTATATTGAATATTATTGGTCAATGGCGGCTTTTAATTGACGGATAACAGCACTTAACAACATCTCGTCAATCTCAGTTAGCTCGTTTAATCCGTAATCATACGTTTTTAAGATCATTGCTTTTTGATCTCGAGTAAGGTGTACCGATATATCACCATCTTTTACCATTCCTCGATAATCTTCTAGCGTTACTTTTTTATCATTTTTCATGTCCAACCTCCTCTTGACTGTCGATACTGTCGATTTAGCAAATACTGTATAAAAAATCACTCTTTTTTATACAGATACATCCTCATCTATAAGCTATTGTAACCAAACGCTCTTATATGGTCTATATACGCGATGTTATTGCTAATCAGTCAGTTTTAAACGGCACTAGGTGGACGAAACAATACTTTAAACTTGTTCTTTAGCCCTTTGGTACGAAAGAAGCGTTGCCACATACGATAAAAGACACCAAATATTAGGCCAATAATATTATCGTGACTGGTCACGCCTACCGCACCATATTTCACTGGGTTATTAACCGTATCTTCTTCTACGTAAGTGCCAAACCAACGATCAAAAAGAATAATAACGCCGCCATAATTTTGATCGATATAGTCGCCATTGGTACCATGATGCGCACGATGATTGGAAGGAGTATCAAAGATATATTCAATCCATCTAGGGAACTTACCAACCGTTTCGGTATGAATAAAGAATTGATAAATCAGATCAAGCGCGTAGAAGAAGAAAACCCAAACCGGATGGACGCCAAGCAGCATCAGCGGGACAAAGAACAACCACCAGCCTGTGACTGAGTACAATAAACTTTGGCGCATAGCGGTTGATAAATTCATTTGATCGTCGGAGTGATGTACCACGTGTGCTGACCAAAACCAGTTGATTCGATGTGAGCTACGATGAAACCAGTAATAGCAGAACTCGACTGCAATAAAAATAGGAATGGCCGTGAGCCATGTGACTTCAATCGTAAACAAGCGATATTGATATAACCACAAGCAAATAGGCAGCACGACAAGTGCTTGTATGACCAGCTCAAACCCTAAATAAGAGCCGCCTAAGCTAAAGTTGGTCATGGCGCGACGCCAACCAAAGGCAGATCCACGTCCACGCTTAGATTGATAAAACCATTCTGCCAAAAATAATAAGAAAAAAGGTCCACCTGCCAGCGGTAATAGCCACTCTTGCCAGTGTGCAGGTAAGATACTCGCCAGCATAGGCTGCCATGACTCAGGCGCGATGGCTAAGATACTTTGATTGAGCATCTCTTTGTAAGCATCTAGGGTCTGTCCGTACTTGCCTAAACTTATTAGACCGTTACTACTATTATCTGTCATCGCCATAACATCCTACCGCATATCTACCATTATGGTCATCCTTGACTCTTTAATATAAGCTTGACGCCTTATAAAAGCAGCATTGCTTATGAACGCATGCGTCATCTACAGTCAGTCTAGTCTTATACAAAATGGTAAAGGGCTACTCATATGGATTTTTTGCAGCCTCTGTCTGCGCAGGTACCACAAGCAAGAAAAAATTATACCAGTAGAACCTTATAATGAGCGACTCTCTACCAAGCCAATATTACGTGCGGCTAATGCCGTTTGCCATTGTTGATAACGGATAGTCTGAGGCGATTTCGGGTCAGTAACCACCACAGATGTTGAGATATCATTAATATCGGCGCTATCCGTTCTGTCATTATTTAACAATTGAACGTTGAGGCCATGTTTTGCGTGAGTAGCAATGCGATCAAGCTTACGCAGGGTGCCGCGATCTGGCAATGCCTGACTATGAATACCTAGCAATACTTGTACTGGATTTTGCTCCAAATAGGTCGTTAGGCGATCCATATCATCCCGGTCATCAACGATACCGAAATCTTCAACCTCGCTATTGCTATCAGTACCCTCAAGACCTGCTTGCCACCAATGATCCTGCTCTGATGGATACTCAAGTAACGCAACCAGCTTCTTGCCCGCACTAACGCTCGCCTTTGGTGCTACCGGTACTGGTGCTTCATTGAAATCATCGGCATCTACTACTTGACGCTGCCAAAAGCTTAAAATCTTTTGATAATAGGGGAGTTTAATATCCAAGCGCATTTTTTTGCGGCGAAACATTAGCGCACAAAATGTCCAAGCGATCGCCCGTGGAACGATACCATACATAATTAGGCTACCAATTAACAAACTTGCCCATTGCCGCGCGACAGATAGTGGCATGGCATCTGTGACCAGTCGGCTCTGCACAATAGCAGCATTGTCCGGCACATCGAAACCAACCATACTGGGCAGCCAGCCAAGTACTTGGGTCAAGCCAATCAGCGCCTGATCTGATAGTAACGTCGACTCCCAGCTAAAGCTATACTGACGTACAATTAATAAAAAAATAATCGCAAACATCATGCCTGTCAGTGTTGCCAGCCACAATTGATGACTAAACCGACCTAGATACCAGCGCATCCCACTATGCTGCAATTGACGCTCGTATAACTCGACTGCCGCCTTAGTGACATCGTCCTTACCACGTATTAGGTAGCTGGGACTCACAAAGTTTGCAAACCAACTGGGCGACTGGCGACCTTGATTAATCAGTGTCATCACGAGCCAGCCACCGAGCATCAATGTATGAAAGCCCAGCAGGCAAACCAACACATAGAAAAAATTGACCACGTTGGTCTGCAATAAGGTAAACAAACCCAAAAATCCTGACACGCACCAGACGATGCTCATGACTATCATGATGCCTTTAATGCGGCCATCGATTTTCCCCAGTATCCGTGCAAGATTGCCATTACTGTCAATACGCGAAGCTCGCCGATGGAGCTTTTGAATCGGCTTACCGTCTTCTGCCTGTAATTTTTCGGTTACCAATAAAGGATCGGTCGTAAAGACGTGCTGCTCGGTCTCAAGCGTACGTACCAGCTCAGTTAATTGGTCTTGGGGTGATAGCATGATAGGGAGATATCCATATAAATAGAACAAACATTAATCCAGTAAAGTAAACAACTATTACGAACATTGTAACCTATTCAAGATTATTTTCATTCTTGCTTGAATAAACAAGAAATAAGGGTAAAATAAAAAGCTGACCAAATGGTCAAAATACAACCAGTAGTTATGGATAATAAAATCTACCCTAAAATTAAGTTATAAATATTATGACATATTCAATCATATCGTAATCTACTATACCTTCTCTTCTTAAAGAGTCTCTGCCACAGATATGGACTCTAGTGATCGTTTATAGCAAAGCTAGACAATACGATTGTGGTTGTATTTAAGCTTTATTTTAGGCTTTAGACAAAATATACATATCTAAAATAGATTAATAATAGATTATGCAGGGAGCACATCTATCTATGGATATCAAATCTACTTCTCAACCTCTATTAGAACGGCCAGAAGATGAAAACCTAGGCACTGTCGCCAATATTGCTTATGGCTTCCAACACGTACTAACTATGTATGGTGGTATTATTGCTGTGCCACTGATTGTTGGGCAAGCAGCAGGTCTAGTACCTGCTGAGATTGGCTTACTGATTGCCGCATCTTTATTCGTTGGCGGTTTAGCAACATTATTACAAACGCTTGGACTGCCGTTTTTTGGTTGTCAGCTGCCACTGGTGCAAGGGGTCTCTTTTGCAAGTGTCGCGACTATTGTGGCGATTGTCACTGCAGGAGGCGGTTTACCATCGGTATTTGGTGCTGTCATTGCTGCATCCGTTCTCGGGCTTTTAATCACCCCTGTTTTTTCAATGATTATTAAATTCTTCCCGCCACTGGTCACAGGCGCTGTCATCACAACCATTGGCTTGACCTTGATGCCCGTAGCAGCGCGCTGGTCGATGGGCGGTAATAGTAATAAGCCTGATTTTGGTAGCATGATCAATATTGGTTTAGCCGCCTTTACGCTAGCATTGGTGCTGTTATTAAGTAAACTTGGCAGTGCCGCTATCAGTCGCTTGTCGATACTACTCGCTATGGTCATCGGTACTTTTGCCGCTTGGGCAGTTGGTATGGTTGATTTTTCTGGTCTGATGACAGGACCTATCTTTGCCTTTCCTACTCCCATCTATTTTGGTATGCCAACCTTTGAGATTGCAGCTATTATCTCTATGTTTATTGTGGTGCTGGTCATTTTGGTAGAGACTTCAGCAGATATTTTAGCCGTTGGTGATATTATTGACACCGAAATCGATTCACGTCGTTTAGGCGATGGCCTACGTGCAGATATGATTTCAAGTATCGTGGCACCGTTTTTTGGTTCATTTACCCAAAGTGCATTTGCGCAAAACGTAGGTTTAGTTGCTGTGACTAACGTAAAAAGCCGCTTTGTCGTTGCTGCCGCTGGTATTATTTTGGTGACATTGGGACTATTACCAATCATGGGCCGTGTCATTGCGACTGTTCCTACTGCTGTATTAGGCGGTGCTGGTATCGTGTTGTTTGGCACGGTCGCCGCGAGCGGTATTCGTACCCTTGCGCAGGTAAGCTACGAGAATAATATGAACCTTATTATCGTTGCTACCTCTATCGGCTTTGGCATGTTACCAATTGCCGCCCCAGCTTTCTATGACCAGTTCCCAGATTGGTTTGCCACGATTTTTCATTCTGGCATTAGCTCTACTGCTATTATGGCCATTTTACTCAATTTATTATTTAATCACTTAAAAATAGGTAACTCAGATCAACAATCAGTGTTTGTAGCTGGTACGGAGATCAGGACAGTACGCTCTGATATTATTGTAGATTTGAATGAGGGTGATTATTTTGTTGAGGGTAAATTATTCGATTGTGACGGACAAGAGGTACCTGTGGAGCCTGATCAAAGGCAGGTTGCTCATCATTAATCTCTCTTTTATATGACTTAAGATACTAAACCGCTTATTGACAAAGGCGGTTTTTTTATCTGTCATCTTATGCCATAGTAATATTAAAAAATGTAATATTAAAAAATCAGCCTAAATAACCCATTAAGATAAACAGATGACAAGGAGTCGGTATGAGTAATATAAGTAAGAAAGACAAAACCTACCTAATCATCGGTGGAACAGGGGGCATTGGTCAGGCAATGGTTAGACAGCTGGTGCAAGCGACTACCGATGAGCAAAGCAACAACAGCACGCAGGTTAGAGTCTTTGCCACTTATCATAGAAACGTCCCCGACTTTGAAGCGGCTAATTTGTACTGGTTACAAATGGATGTCAGTGATGAGAGTAGTATCAAACAAGCCGTTGAGGACATAAAGCAACAGAGCACCCATCTTGATTGGGTCATTAACTGTGTAGGGCTATTACATACTAAAAAGTCACAACCAGAAAAGGCACTCCGCCAAGTTGAAACGGAATTTTTCTTACAGAATATGCAAATCAATGCACTAGCAGGGCTACTTATAGCTAAGCATGTCAGGCCGTTACTTGCCAAAGCCAAGCGCAGTACTGATAAGCCGGCGATATTTGCGACTATATCGGCACGTGTGGGCAGCATTGGTGACAATCAATTGGGTGGCTGGTATAGCTATAGAATGAGTAAGGCTGCGCTGAATATGGGCATGAAAAACCTAAGCATTGAATGGGAACGCTCATTAAAAGATGTGTGCATAGTGGTCATGCAGCCAGGAACGGTCAACACCCAGTTGTCAGCACCATTTCAGGGTAATGTCGCTGATGGACAGTTATTCTCGCCAGCCTATAGTGCAGAATGTCTACTAGAGGTACTGTCAGGTATGAGCGCTGCCCAATCGGGGAGTTTTGTCGACTGGGCAGGGGAGACAATCCCGTGGTAAAAAAGGACTTAAAAAAGTGAATTGTTAAAATAAGAAAAAGGGTATGTCATAATTCAATCAATGACATACCCTTTTTATTTATAGCACTCTAATTGATAACAAACAAGTCCATAAACTCATGAACAGGCGTCTGCTCTAATCGACTTTGATCGTCGCATAGCGCAACAATCTCGTCACAACGGCTCTCAATAAAGCGAGTCGCTAAACTGGCGCGAAACTTTGCTTCTAGTATAGGAATGCCTTCTTCACGGCGGCGTTTGTGTCCGATCGGGTATTCCACAGCGACTTTATCGGTACTAGTGCCATTTTCAAAGAAGATTTGAATCGCATTGGCAATTGAGCGCTTGCTTGGGTCATGATAGTCTGCTGAGTAGCGCTCGTCCTCTTCTACCACCATTTTGCTACGCAGCTCATCAATGGATAGATGCTGCTCATGATAGTCATCTTCATAGTTCTCTGCCATGAGATCGCCAGTTAGTAGAGGGACGGCAACCATATATTGTAGGCAGTGATCACGATCAGCAGGATTGGCAAGCGCGCCTTCTTTTGAGATGATTCGAATCGCTGAGTCATGCGTGGTCAGGACGATTTTTTCAATCTCATCAATTCTATCTTCGATGCGCGGATGTAGAATAACTGCGGCTTCACAGGCGGTTTGTGCATGAAACTCTGCGGGGAAACTTATCTTAAATAGTATGTTTTCCATCACATAGGTGCCAAAGTCACGCTGAAAAGTAAAGCGGCGCTCATCTTCAGGCTTGAGTGCGAGATCTTTATTGGTATGACTAAATAATACATCATAAAATCCCCATTGCGGCGCGGTCAGTGCACCAGGGATTCCCATCTCGCCGCGACGGGTGATATCGACCAAGCGTACCGCTCGGCTGGTTGCATCACCTGCTGCCCATGATTTACGGCTACCAGCATTCGGTGCATGGCGATAGGTACGTAGCGCTTGACCATCAACAAGGGCTTGTGAGATCGCGGCCATAATGCGCTCACGTGGTAGGTCGTATAATTTAGCAACGACAGCGGTTGATGCAAGTTTGACCAAGAATACATGATCCATACCCACGCGGTTAAATGAGTTTTCAAGCGCCATAACACCTTGGATTTCATGCGCCATAATCATAGATTCCAGCACATCTTTCATAGTAAGCGCTGCGCGACCTTTACTGACGTTTTGCTGACTAATATAGTCGGCCACTGCCAAGATGCCACCCAAGTTGTCTGAGGGATGCCCCCATTCAGCGGCAAGCCATGTATCATTATAATCAAGCCAGCGCACCATACAGCCAATATCAAAAGCGGCCTTGATGGGATCTAGTCGATGAGAAGTACCGGGGACGCGCGCGCCATTAGGCGTTATCTGATCGATGCATTCAGGCCCTAGATGCTTGGTACATTCAGGAAAACGTAGTGCCAAAAGGCCACAGCCTAGCGTATCCATTAGACAGTGACGTGCAGTCGTCCAAGCATCGGCGCTATTTGGAGAGTCATCAATAGAGTAGTTGAGAACATAATCGGCGATTTTTTGAATCTCGTCATCATATTCTGGACGGACATTGCTTTCTACATTAGACATAGTCGTTACCTCTTCCTTGAGTCAGATGATTTTTTGACTATCGACCGTTTATCAGTATCTTCAGTCTTACGATCATAGTCATGACTCAAAAGTAGCACAATCAATATAGAACAACAGTGAAGTCATGTAAAAGAACTTTATCGTTTGAGGCTTTATACGTAAGATCTCATGATTGCGTCAATTTTATCAAATCAAGTCAGCCACTTAAGTCATCAAGTAGATTAAGCCTGCGATGAATAAGAGGCTCAATACTAAAAGCAAAAAACTCAACAATTTGGTGACAAATCCTGAACTTTCAGAGCCAGCTGATTTCTGAAATTTTACTTTACCCTTTTTTAAAATGGGTAAGACCATGGTGATATGTTCGATATTGTCTTCAAGATACACAG
Source organism: Psychrobacter sp. 1Y10 (assembly GCF_052259005.1). Taxonomy (NCBI): domain Bacteria; kingdom Pseudomonadati; phylum Pseudomonadota; class Gammaproteobacteria; order Moraxellales; family Moraxellaceae; genus Psychrobacter; species Psychrobacter sp. 1Y10. The sequence goes on from NZ_JBQQES010000004.1 coordinate 185,714, forward strand.
GACCTTCAGGAACAAACCCCAATGATTCGTAAAAGCTGAGCAAATAGGTCTGTGCTGAGATAATAATCGGTTTTTTACCGTACTTTTTGCGGCAATACTTGATGGCATGCGTCATGATTTGCCGTGCTAAACCATAGCCTCGATGATCGCTTAATACCAGCACTCTTCCGATAGCAGGCATTGAGTGTGCTGAGTTTTCTAAATAATTTTTGGGATTAAATTTAGGTCCAATAATGCGACAATAGCCAACCAGCGCCTCATCCTTATGAGCGATCAGATGCAAGCAATCAAAGTCTACCTCATCCATATCTTGGTAAGCACAGTGTTGCTCGACAACGAATACTTGCGAGCGGGCCTTTAAAATATGATAGAGGTCAACTGAGGTCAGCTCATCAAAGGTTTTTATAGAAAATTCACAGGTCATAATTAATGATTCTTAACGGTTTAGACGTTTTTGGTTTACCTTTACAGTCGCTGCATAAGGACTAATGCCTTTATCTAATATTTTAATCGTTTCTTCATCGATATCATGCTCAAAGTTATTAAAAGCATGATAATGCCCTAACATAAAACGTTGACAGCTGCTCATCCATTTATTTAATAAAACCGATTGTGATGACATAATTTGCAAATTTATATCACTAATAGAATCTACAAAAGCTTTTTGCTTTTCTTCAACCATAGTAAATATCTCTTTTTGTTGCAATGTGGGGTTCATAGGAGAGGTGGCAAGCATCCAAACTCTAGAAGCCATAATTTGTGGCACAGCCGCGCACATCATCATGGTTTTTTTCTGAAGATTGACTGCACTTACTGAGTTCATTAACATTTTTTTCTCAATATACTTTAAGTTAATTTAACATTATATAGGCTTAACCATGGAGTGTTTGTCTAATTTTGTCCAAGTTTAAACTATCCGACATGGCGCTAAATATCTCATAATACTTACCACCTTTATCATACAGATCTTCATGCGTCCCAGTCTCAACTACTTGACCGTTTTCTATTACTACCAAATCATCGGCGTCAATAATCTGCGCGATATTGTGCGACACCATAATCACCGTACGATCTTTTTTGATTAAATCTAAGCTTTTTTTGACCTGCTGACTGGCGATAGCATCCAGGCTGGCGGTTGGTTCATCTAAGAACACAATCGGTGGATCTTTTAAAAACATCCTTGCCAGCGCAATGCGTTGCTGCTGACCACCTGATAGTGATTTTGCCGTACTCTCATAACCATCTTTAAGCTTCATAACTTGCTCATGAATCGAGGCTTTTTTGGCAGCGACAATAATGTCCTCTTGTATCGCATTGGTATCGCCATAACGGATATTTTCGCTGATAGTCCCTGAGAAAATATGATTACTCTGTAATACTAAGCCAATATTGTGACGTAAATCATGAGTATCACAGTCTGCTAAATCATGACCATCCAAGTAGATCACGCCTGCGTCTGGCTCGTAGAACTTGACTAACAAGCTAATAATGGTGCTCTTGCCAGCGCCAGAGAGGCCAACAAGAGCGGTAATACGATTGGGACGAATCTCAAAACTGACGTCTTTTAGTGCTTGCGTGCCGTTAGGATAAGTAAAATCGACGTTTTTTAGCTCAATATGACCCTGCAGATCTTTACTACTGATACCGTCAATATTCTCAACTTGTTTGTCATCTTCCAATATCTCAAAAAACCCTTCTGCATAAGTGAGCGCATTATTGATCTGATCATAAATGCGATGCAATTGACGGATAGGGGCGGCGACGTTCTGAAACAGCAGTACATGAAACAAAACCATGCCGATGGTCATCTCGCCTTGTAAGACAAAATAGGCAGTCAATAAAATAATAATGACGATGCCAATTTGCTCAATAAAGGTCTTTACCGCATCATAGATAAAGCCAATGCTACGAATGCGCAGCTGATTGCCTGTCATCTCTTTTTGAATCTTTAGATGCTTTTGCGCCTCGATCGGCTCACGGACGAAGGATTTGACCACGCTAATAGAGTTAATAAGCGAGATAACAAGCCCGCTTTTGGCCTCCCGAAAGCCGCGCATCTGCCGGCGGTAACCTTGTAAGCGCCTAGCTTGCTTTTGACTAATAAAAAAGTAAATGGGTATGATAATCAAACCAACGAGGCCAATCCAAAAGTTGGTCGAGAACATAATAATAAGCGACACAATGGCACTGGCAAACAGTGGCAGCATATCAATAAAGAAGTTTTGCACTAGGCTGGTCAGGCTCATCACACCATAATCGATGCGGGTTTGCAGCTTGCCACTATCGTTTTGACTACTGGTATAAAACGCCATACGGTAGGTGAGAATGCGTTCTATAATCTTTTGTGATAAATCGCGTGACAGATTAATACGAATTTTCTCACCAAAAAAACGCTGACCAAAAGAGATGAATATCGATAATATCTCTTTAGTCAACAACACGGCACTAATAATACCTAACATACGCAAACCTGCCTGCCAAGGGTCGGCAAGCGCGGCAATCTCAGTTAAAGTATCAACGGTATAACGCAATACAAAGGCATTGACCTGTGCGGTAAAAGAGCCAAGTACGGTTAAGATTAAAGTGGCTACGATTAACACTTTGTAAGGCGCGGCAAAGGTAGCAAGCTTTTTTAGAATATTCCACAGCAGTGCACGGCGCTCCGTTTTTTCAACGGGTGCAGTATTTAAGAAAGGATTATCATTTAGGACACGTGTGGGTTTAAACGGTTTTGGCATATTAAGGTTTTGGTCTTACGATTGAAGCCAATAAAATTTAGAGTCAAAAATATAGCAGCTGGTAACTATTCTATTATCCCGCATTTTATTTAAAAATACAGCGGATGACTGTTAATTTTAGATATCACTATTTATAAGTTAACGTAGGCTATGGTGTTAGCCACGTTTTCTATTTTTTTGCAAAGGTTTTGTAGAGTACGCTGCAAGTACCAAATATTATAAATGGTGCGCGGGACGTGCCCTACATACTACATATCACCTTACATACTTCATACCGCTAAACGTTTTAAAAAGTATCCGCTGGCACAAATACTGCGCCTGCCATAATACGTCGGGCTGAGCGACTCATGGAGACTTTTTTGGCTTGCCAGCGTCCAGCGACTTGTTCAGTCTTGCCGCCAACCAATAGCGTACCTGAAGGATGACCAAAACGCACCTCTGACAACTCGCCACCACCAGCGGCTGCATTCACTAATGTTCCCTGAGTAGTCGCTGCCGCGGCAATAGCGACCGCTGCCGTACCCATCATCGCATGATGCAGCTGTCCCATACTCATCGCCCGCACCACTAAGTCGATGTCGTCTGCGCTGACGTCTTTACCACTCGACGCGCTATAGCTTTGTGCAGGGGCGACCCAAGCGATTTTGGGAATATGTTGGCTGGTTTGTGCCTCGCTCTCGTCTTTAAAGAGTCCCATCGCCACACCGCCACGCGCGCGTATTTTTTCTAGTCTTGCTAACGTTTCGCTATCACTGTTAATATCGCCTTGTAGCTCAACCCCCGTAAACCCTAAGTCATCGCTTTTCATAAAGATAGTTGGGATACCGGCGCTGATAAAGGTCGCTTTAACGTTATCAGTATTTAGACCGCAACCAGACACATCAAATTCATCAACTAGATTGTTTGTTGGAAACATATCGCTTGATGAGTCAACGGGATCGATAAATTCAATTTTCACTTCGGCGGCAGGGAAGGTGACGCCGTCTAATTCAAAGTCGCCAGTTTCTTGTACTTGCACCTGGCCATTCTCATCTTTGTATACAGGGACATGAGCAATGATGGTTTTGCTGATATTCTCTTGCCAGATACGCACTTCGCAAATACCGCTATCGGCATCGACATCAATGCTACTAGAAACCTTGTCCGCGTCAACGATACCCATGTTGATAGCACAAGCACCAACTGCGGCGGTTAAGTTACCGCAATTGCCTGCCCAATCAATCATCGGCTTGGCAATATTCACTTGTCCAAATAAATAATTGACATCGTGGTCTGCTTGCCTTGCCTCAGATAGAATCACCGTTTTTGACGTGCTAGAGCTACCATTACCTAGACCATCGATTTGTTTGCCATAAGGGTCAGGGCTGCCGATGACGCGCAGTAGAAAGTTATCACGTGCCTTGCCAGCCATTTGGCAGCGCTCAGGTAAGTCGGATAGTTTAAAGAAGGTGCCTTTGGAAGTACCGCCGCGCATGTAGGTGGCAGGTACGGAGATTTGCGGGGCGAATTTTGGTTGGGTCATTTTTTCATTCCTTTGTATCTTCTTATAGTGTGATTAGTTAATATTTCTTATTTGTGGTAAAATACCACAAAGGTTAGCGTTATTAAATAAGGAGGACATTATGTCCACTGCAAGTATACGACTTAATAAGTCACTAGTTGACAAAGCTCATGCTATTGCAAAAGCACAACATCGGACACCACCGAAGCAAATTGAGCATTGGGCAACTATTGGTCAAATTATGGAGGATAATCCCGATTTATCCTATGAGTTTGTTCGTCAGTTATTAATTGCACAAGCAGAGGTTGATGCTGGTATGACTGAGCCTTATGAATTTGGCTAGTTTGATTTGGAAAAACTATGACTCAATTTCTACGTGTTATTCAGTCTCATGGATTCAAAAAAGCGGTTAAAAAATTGCATAAGAATCAAAAAGCAGACCTTGATGCTGCTGTACAGGCTATCATCGATAATCCTCATTTAGGCATACTCAAAGCAGGTGATCTTTCGTCTGTGCGCGTCCATAAATTTAAAATGACAAAACAGTTAACGTTATTAGCTTATCAGATAGATGATGGTCAGCTCGTTCTTACGCTGCTTATGCTAGGAACACATGAGAACTTTTATCGTGATGTTAAGTTAATGCTTTAAAGCTAACCTTTTCAGCTTGATACTGCTCAATAGATTTAGCCGAATGCGCTGCATTTGCAGGCGACCCTAACGAATAAAGTGTCTCTTTCAAACTATTATAATGAGCATGCGACATGACAACCGCATCATCATTGTTTTGATGCTTTATACAGACCACATTAGTATCATCGTTCACTATATCTAAAATTTGTTTAAAATCTTGATTAGCTTCTGCAAAACTGAAAGTTTTCATAAGATGTCTCTTTTTTAATTCGAGATTAAGACTTACGTTATCAACTATAAAAAGGCCGATGCCATATTTCTATACAACATCGGCTCATTTACTAATTATTAGCGTTTACGCCAAAAACTAAGCAATATCAATCGTTCCTTCAATAAATTCTTTGGCAAAACGCTGTAGCATACCGCCAGAGTTATACATCTTCACCTCATCAGCGGTATCTAAGCGGCAGATGACAGGCGTTTTATCAACTGTGCCGTCTTTGCGATGAATCACTAACGTCATCTCGCCGCCCGCTGATACGTCACCTTCGATATCAAAAATCTCAGACCCGTCAATGTTTAGCGTCTCACGGTTGGTGCCGTCTTTAAACTGCACGGGAAGCGCGCCCATACCGACTAAGTTTTGACGATGAATACGCTCAAAGTCTTCAGCGACAACGACTTCCACGCCAGCCAGACGCACGCCTTTGGCCGCCCAATCACGGCTTGAGCCTTGACCATAACCGTCACCGGCGATGATGATCAGCGGCTGTTCACGATTCATGTAAGTTTCAATCGCCTCCCACATACGCATGACTTGGCCTTCTGGCTCTACGCGAGCGAGTGACCCTTGGATAACGTCGCCTTTCTCATCACGTACCATCTCATTGAGCAGTTTCGGGTTAGCAAAAGTGGCGCGCTGAGCGGTTAAATGGTCGCCACGATGCGTGGCGTATGAGTTATAGTCCTCGCTTGGTAATCCCATCGTATCGAGATACTCGCCAGCAGCGGAATCTCCCATAATCGCGTTAGAGGGCGACATGTGATCGGTTGTGATGTTATCACCAAGCACAGCGAGTGGACGCAGACCTTTTAACTTATTCATTGCCGCCATCTTACCTTCCCAGTACGGAGGACGACGGATATAAGTACTCATCTCACGCCAGTCGTACTGAGGGTCGATAACCGACGCTTCATTACGACCTGCCTGTGCTTTGGCTTCATCAAACATCGGAATATAGACGGCATTATACTGCTCAGGTTTCACCGAGGCTTTAACGATAGCATCAACTTCCGCGTCATCAAACCAGATGTCTTTTAGATACACATCGTTGCCATTTTGGTCTTTGCCAAGTGAATCTTTTTCGATATCAAAACGGATATTACCAGCGATAGCATAGGCGACCACCAAAGGCGGTGAAGCTAGGAAAGCTTGCTTGGCATATGGATGAATACGGCCATCAAAATTGCGGTTGCCTGAGAGGACGGCGGTACTAAACAAATCCCGCTCGATGATCTCTTGCTCAATCTCTGGGTCGAGCGCACCGCTCATGCCATTACAAGTGGTACAAGCAAAGGCGACGACATCGAAGCCCAGTTTTTGTAGCTCGGGCAATAAGTTGGCTTCTTCTAAATACAGTTTAACGGCTTTTGAGCCTGGCGCGAGTGAGGACTTCACCCAAGGTTTGCGAATCAGGCCTTTTTCTACTGCATTACGAGCGACAATACCCGCAGCCACCATGTTGCGCGGGTTTGAGGTATTGGTACAGCTGGTGATAGCAGCAATAATGACGGCGCCATCTGGCATCAGACCATCTTTTGGTTCTGGCAACTTGTTACCTTCGCCATGAGCGATGCCTTCTTTTACCAAATCAGTCGTCGATACGCGCGCATGGGGTCGTGACGGGCCTGCGATATTACGCACGACTTTTGATAAATCAAAACGTAGCACGCGCTCATATTCGGCATCTTTTAGACCATCTGCCCACAGACCAACCTGCTTGGCATAGGCTTCAACCGTTTCGATTTGCTGCTCTGAGCGCCCAGTGAGACGCAAATAATCAATGGTTTGCTCATCGATGGAGAACATCGCAGCCGTTGCGCCGTACTCTGGTGTCATATTGGAGATAGAAGCACGGTCGCCAACGGTCAGATTGCGCGCGCCTTCACCGTAAAATTCTAGGTAGGCGGAAACCACGCCTTCCTCACGTAAGAACTCCGTCATGGCGAGTACCAAATCGGTACCGGTAATGCCTTCTTGTAGCTTACCGGTTAGCTCAACGCCAACGATGTTTGGCAAGCGCATGTATGAAGGGTTGCCCAACATGACGCTTTCGGCTTCTAGTCCGCCGACACCGATAGAGATAACGCCGAGCGCATCGACCATTGGTGTGTGACTATCAGTACCGACCAAGGTATCAGGGAAGGTGATGGCATCGCCGTCTTGGTCAGCCACCACTTGTACCACTGGCGACATTTTTTCAAGATTGATTTGGTGCATGATACCGTTACCGGGTGGTACCACGTTGACGTTATCAAAGGCGTACTGACACCAGTTGATAAAATGAAAACGGTCTTCGTTACGGCGCTCTTCGATAGCACGGTTTTTTTCAAACGCATCTTCCTCAAACCCTGCATGCTCGACCGCTAAGGAGTGATCGACGATAAGCTGTGTTGGTACGATAGGGTTCACTTTGGCAGGATCACCGCCTTCTGCTGCGATAGCATCACGCAAGCCTGCCAAATCGACAAACGCAGTCTGCCCTAAGATGTCGTGGCAAACCACGCGGGCAGGGTACCAAGGAAAATCTACTTCTTGCTTGCGATAAATATGCTGTGATAGCGCCTCGGTCAAATCTTCCGGTGGACAACGGCGGACAAGGTTTTCACACAGCACTTTTGAGCTAAATGGTAGTTTGGCATAAGCGCCCGGCTCAATCTCATTCACTGCTTGCTCGACGTCGAAATAATATAGATCAGTATTCGGCAATGGCTTTTTATACTGCTCATTCATGGTTTGCGGATTAACTTGCGTTAAAGGCTGCTTGCTGTCGCTCATGGCGTGCTTTCCTTTATAGTGGGTTTTATTAGGTGTCAAAGTATTTATTTAGCAAAATATATTATGAATAATAGGTTTTGCTAAATAAACATCATGATAATTTTAGAGAATGATAGGGTACGCCATACGTACCCTATAATGAAACAAACTATTAAATAACGATACTCAATTAACCACGCTCAGCGATAGAAGGCACGTCTCTTGGCTCTTCACCGATGTACTCTGCACTTGGACGAATAATACGGTTGTTAGCACGCTGCTCAAAGACGTGGGCTGCCCAGCCAGTCAGGCGCGAGCAGACAAAGATTGGGGTAAATAGCTTGGTTGGGATACCCATAAAGTTATAGGTTGAGGCATGGAAAAAGTCAGCATTACAAAACAGTTTCTTCTCACGCCACATCACTTCTTCACAACGTACCGATACTGGGTATAAAACCGTATCACCAACGTCCTCAGCCAGTTTTTCCGCCCATTGTTTGATGATGACGTTACGCGGATCAGACTCGCTATAGATAGCGTGACCAAAGCCCATGATTTTGTCTTTACGCTCAAGCATGGCCATCATCTCTTTTTCGGCTTCATCTGGTGAGCTAAAGTCTTCAATCATATCCATCGCTGCCTCATTAGCGCCGCCATGCAAGTGCCCGCGCAATGAACCAATCGCACCGGTGATGCAAGAATGGATATCTGACAAAGTAGAGGCGCAAACGCGCGCAGTAAAGGTAGACGCATTAAACTCATGCTCTGCATACAAGATAAGTGAAACGTTCATCACGCGTTCGTGTAGCTCATTTGGCTTCTCACCTTTGAGCAGATGCAAAAAGTGACCTCCAATAGTGTCATCATCGGTTTCAGTCTCGATACGCTCATTGTCATGGCTAAAGCGATACCAGTAGTTGATGATTGATGGGAACACCGCCAGCATACGATCTGTTTTATCATTTTGCTGTTCAAAGTCGGTTTCCATCTCAAGGTTACCCAGCATTGAGCAGCCCGTACGCAATACATCCATCGGATGAGCATCTGCTGGGATACGCTCAAGCACGTCTTTTAATGCTTGTGGTAGACCGCGCATCTTTTTGAGTTTGGTTTGATAAGCATCTAGCTCACTTTGAGTTGGCAGGTTGCCATAAAGCAGCAGATAAGCCACTTCTTCAAAGATACATTGCTCAGCCAAGTCTTTGACATCATAACCACGGTAAGTAAGACCTGAGCCTGATTTACCGACAGTTGATAATGACGTCTTGCCAGCAACTTGACCACGTAGTCCTGCGCCTGATAGTTGTTTGCCTGCTGCCATGATTAAATTCCTTTTGTTGGTAGCTTGTTGTTAAGGTGATTGAGTTAAACAGTATTGACTGTTTCTTACTTATTGTCCGCAAATAGCTTATCTAGGGTTTGCTCAAACTCATGATAATTTAAGAAATCATAAAGCTCCATGCGTGTCTGCATGGTATCGACGACATTTTCTTGCGTGCCGTCATCTAAGATATGTTGATAAACGTTTAATGCCGCTTTGTTCATCGCACGGAAGGCTGATAATGGATATAGCACCATATCGACACCTACGCCATGTAGCTGCTCAGTGGTATACAGGTCAGTTTGACCAAACTCAGTCATGTTGGCCAGTACCGGAATATCTAATACATCGGTAAATTTACGATACATCTCAATGTCAGTTAATGCTTCTGCAAAGATCATATCAGCGCCCGCCTCTTGAAACGCTACCGCTCGCTCAACTGCCGCATCAAGCCCTTCAACTGATAGTGCATCAGTACGCGCCATTACCACAAAGTCAGGGTCAGTTTTGGCATCAAGCGCAGCCTTTAGACGGTCTACCATCTCTGAGATACTGACGATTTCTTTATTAGGGCGGTGACCACAGCGTTTTTGCGCGATTTGATCTTCGATATGAACCGCTGCCACGCCTGCTTTTTCCATTTTTCTTACAGATTGGCTAATGTTAAATGCGCCGCCCCATCCCGTATCGATGTCGACTAATAGTGGAGTGTCGACGGCGTCAGTAATGCGGCGCGCATCTTCAAGCACATTATCAAGGCTGGTCATACCCAAATCTGGTAGACCAAATGAGGCATTGGCAACCCCGCCACCAGATAGATATATTGCCTGATGACCGACTTGCGTTGCCATCATGGCCGTATAGGCGTTAATAGTACCGACGATTTGTAGTGGTTGGTTATTATCGTTCTTTTGTTTCATGGCATTGCGAAAGCGCGCGCCAGCTGATGATGTCATTTGAGAGTCCTTGCATGGAGGGTTAATCTTATTATCACCATACAAAATCCTAGTCAGTATCTTGTATGGTCAAATTTTTATTAACTTAGAGTATACGCATTTGACTCTAATTTGGAAGTAAACATTGCTAATGTAAATTTAGTAAATATTTATTAAAAGTTAATTTAATTTAACATTATTCACTTATTGAATAATAGTATCTATATATTGATGATATCTCTATTCTGTTATGCATATTAATAAAAACAACACGCTATAACCAAGTTACTATGAAATATTTAGTTACACTTGCACTGTTTATAACTCATCAATTATAGTCGATTGACTATGGGGGACGTCTCATCGGAAGGGCTTTTACATTTTTTGTAATAAAAAAGCCCTAATAGCTAGCAGCTAAAAGGGCTTTGATTATTTATGGCTTAAATTGTTCAATACGCTTCACGCTTTTAGCCAAGCAGACCGGCAAGGTTGGCTAAAAATAATAGAGCGACACTTCCTAAGAACAGTAAGCTTACTATCGAATAAGCATTCATACCTGCTGATAGTTTTTGATGATTTTTTACTAAAGTGTAGTTCAACCAACCAAAGATAGGCGCCGATACAAAGGCTGATATCATAGCAAACTTTAACATAGCGCCTAATTGTCCGGTGAAGAAAGTGATGATAACCAAGCCACCGCCAATTGCATAAGTCGTCCAAAAAGCAACTTGCTTCTTATTAATCTCGCTCTCACCTTTTAGCAAACGCCAGCATTCAGCATTGGCACGGCCATAACCATCCGCACAGGTAATCGTAGTACCAAACATACACATAAAGGCGACAAAGGCAACCAGCAGCCTTGACCATTCACCAATAGTAGCAGTATACATATTGATAAGCTGATCAATATAAGCAACGCCTGCGGTTTGAATCTCTTGACCGGAGCCATATTGAACAAAAACACCTAAGGATAAGAAGAACAACGCTAAAATAGCAGACACTAAAAAGCCCACATTAAAATCAAGCAGACCTTGTTTATGAGTGGTATTGTCCGCTTTTCTCTTTGCAGAGGTCCACATCGAAGTAATGGCAGCAAACTCAAGTGGCGCTGGCATCCAACCCATCAATGCCACAATAAACCCTAAAGTCGCTAAATTCCAAGGAGACGTAGGAATAAAGTCAGCAGTCATTACCGTCGGTTTGCCAGCAGCAATCAAGACTGCTAACACTGTTGCGGAGACGAGTGCAATCATAATCCACTTAGTCACCCCATCGAGCAACTTATAATGACCAGCAATGAGAAAAAACCACGATACAGCAACGATTATGACCGCCAAGCTGATACTGGACAGCCCTATAGAAGCTGGCAACATAAAGCCCAATATTACCGCGGCCAGTAGCGTCACGGCACCTGTACTAATCACCGCGGATAAGATAGATAAAACAAAGTAAATCCAAAGATACGCTTTTGAGCGTTTGGCATAACCGGCGATCAAACTTTCGCTGGTATCATAAACATAATCTGTGCCAAAACGAAAGAAAGGGTACTTAAAGACGTTGGCCAGAATAATCATAATCGCCAGCTGCCAGCCGTATATAGCCCCCGCCTGCGTTGATGAAATCAGATGCGAGCCGCCGATGGCAGCAGTTGCCATCAAAATACCTGGCCCAAAGATACGCCAGCTAAAGCCTTCTTGTTGAGCGGTGCTAACCGTATCAGGGTTATCAATTGGTCGTGTGGTCATAAATACCTCGAGATGGTTAAAACGGCAAATTATCACTTACCTGTGTCAGCTTGCCAATGATCATTAAAAAATCGTTCTATATAGGATTGGTTAAAATGTAAAACGATTCATATCGTATCGACTTTAGCACATCAATACTATTCAGGATAACAATTATTCCAGTTATCATTACTATTTTCTTGTATGGCTATTCCTGTTGGTTATCATAGTAAACAACCAATATCAAGTATTGGCATCGTTTATTTTTTAGCGGTTCTTTATATCACAATACGCATCTGATATAGGATAATTTTAGACTATTCTTATAATTTATAGCTTTGATCCAAACTTTTGTCGTCGATAAGTAATACCACGTTGTTCATAAACGGCATAGATTGCATCTAAGAGATTGGGGATTTTGGGGTGGATAAAGTCTTTTAGTGTATGCAAGTACACAGGAGAGGTGATATTTTCATGAATCAAACGCTGATAACTGATCTGTTCGGTGCGTACTGTGCGTAGGCTGGCGGGTACTAATGTAATACCTTCGCCTGCCGCCACAAGTCCAAGCGCAACTTGCAAGTCGCTCACCTCAGTCGTCATTAGCGAGGTGATGCCATACCTTGCAAACAAGTGCAACAAAGGTTCGGTGACAGGCTCACTAACTGATAACGGTTCGCTGTCTGTCTCGCCATTTTTGGTCGCTAGGGTTGTGGCTGCGGTAGTAGATACTGGTAAATGTGTTTGATGATATAAAATTAGGCGGTTGTTTGCCAAATCGATCAAGCGTTGATCTGTAGTATTGGCAAGTGGGTGGGCTTTGGGCAATGCCACCAGATAGCGCTCATGACGCAATAGAATTTGCTGTATCCATGCATCTTGATGAGCAAAGCGACCAAAGCCAACATCAATATCACCAGATTTTAACGCTTCTACTTGTTGATATGAGCTGATATCTTTAAGATTGACTTCGATATCAGGGTTTTGCTGTTTTAAGGACGCAATGATGTCTGGTAAGTGCCCATAAAGTACTGATGGCACAAAACCTATGTTAAGTGCTTTACTTGGTGCTGATAAGCGCTGGGTCATACTGGTGATGGTATTGAGCTCTGTCAATACTGTACTGACTTTATCATAAAAGAACTGACCGGCCTTAGTCAGTTGTAGTGGCCGATGATAACGATCAACCAGTATCACGCCCATACCCGCCTCAAGCTGCTTTAGCTGGCGACTAAGACTTGGTTGTGATAAGCCTGTTTTTTTAGCGGCAGCACTAAAGCTTTTGAGATCGGCGATAGCAATAAAAGCATTGATCTGCTTTAAATCCATTGTTTATAGTCCTATCATAGTAGCTTTTTTCGTCTTTGATCGAATTAATGGCGTCGTGCGTATGTCAATTGGATCCAAAGTATCATAACGCAGTTATGATAGCGTAGTTTTTGCAATCACTTAATATTAACGGCATTACTTGGTTTATTAACATATGAATGAATTCAACAAAGGTAACTTAGAAAAAATTAATTTAGATAACCATAATTTAAGCAAAAATAAATCAGACAATAGTGATTTGTACAAAAATAACGTGGAGGGAAAAGAAAGTTTATCTGCCTCCGTTTGCAGAAAAGATAATAAAACCAGTGACATATATGAGCGTTTTATTAATCGCATACAGGGTATTAGTGAATCTAATGTTGACAAAAATTTAAGTCGTGCCAATTTTAAAGAAAAATTACCTCATGCAGAAACTGCATCTGAACCTTTAGATAATGCAGAGTGGCAACTTTCTTTAGAAACTGAACAGACCTCACACAATGATCAAAAAATCAAAGCCCAACAGCTAGATACCTCTAAAGCAAATACAGAAAACACTGATGATGGGTTGGAGCTGTCTTTGCTATCTTCACATGAAGATCCTACGCTTGACGACGCCGCGACAGCATCCGTACTACCTACTGACTTAAAAGCAGACGCTGACATCCAAAAAACAGGCGTATCAGAGGATAAGCAAGTTAGTAGCCTAAAACTAAAGCTATTGATTATTGGCATTGTTTGCGGGTTACTGCTGAGCGCACTTGTGGTTGCTATACTGACTATGACAGGTATATTTGCTAATACTGAGCCAGCTACAGAAAGCTCAAATACAACAGTGGTGAGCGCTGATGGACCAGATACTGCGGGTATAAAGCCATTGAGTAGTGAAGAGACGGTAGCGAAATCTGACAATGTAAGTGAGACAAATTTGTCAGATAACGTTGCAACGGTAGGGGAGTTGTCTGTAGACAAGTCAATCGACAAATCTAAGTTAAGCGATGAACAAATAAAAGATACACTGTTAAAGACTAGCACAACGCAACTGGTTACTGCAGTATCTCCAAAGACCGATACCAGCGATACAGAAGCTGACCTTGTCAAAAATAGCGATAATGAGGCTATAATTAGTTATGAGGATTTTGCAGAGGAGGCGCAAATTACTCTATATCGAGAAACGAATAACTAGTCGTTGTAACATATAATCAAATTGTAAGTACTTAAAGTAGGTTTTATAAGAAACAGCTTTAGATTTATAGTAAAAATATTTAAAGATAAGATATAATATTAATGCTATTTTTTTATAGAATTAATAAGTGAATATTGTAGTAAGATAACAAATACAAACAAAACTATTTAAACAGACTTTTGTTATTAAGTTATTTTTATCGACAAAAGACTACATTTGTTTGAAAGAGTATTGGTATTGAAAGAAAGATAGTCGCAAGGTGGTAATACTTAGAGTTAGGCTACTGGTTTATCAAGATTAAACACGCTCTATTATTGGATAATTATTATTCAATAGTAGAGCGTGTTTTTTTATATTGGCGGTATATTTTCGATAGTTATAGGAATACCATATACTTTGTAAGAGATTAATTTTCTCATTTATTAAATAGATAGAAAATTGTTCGCTAATATTCTCGTCATGTTTTTTTGTATAGAGTAGTAATAAAAAATTACGGCCTATTTACATTTTGTAAGCTTGTAAACATATTCGCTTTGATGAATACTAATTGAAACTATTTATTAAAATGAAGGAGCAAGCAGTGAATAAGATCTTCAAAAAAATCTGGAACCAATCATTAGGGCAGGTGGTAGTCACCTCTGAGACAGCAAAAAGTGCAGGCAAAACCAGCGGCGTAACTGGTAGTATTAGCCAAACGATTAGCCTATCTAGTCCTTCATCCAACAGTTCATCTAATTATCCAATGCTGACTCTAAAAGCTTTAGTTCTTGGTATGACAGCGATTAGCGCTACTGTTTGGGCAGATACCGGTTTTGATAATACAGATCCTAGTTACATTGATTTAAATAAAAACAGTAGTGATGTAGACCTTGATGAAAATCCAATGCCTTCATTCAGCACTGAAGTTGGTTTTGATAATATGGCAGGGGGTATATTTAGTAGTGCGGTCGGTAGTAAAAATCAAGCAATGCACGATGGTAGCAATGCTCTAGGTTATAATAATAAGGCATTCGGTCATCAGAGCAGTGCTGTGGGTAGTAACAATAACGCGCAGACTTGGGGAACTAGTGCGATAGGCAATGGCAATGCAGCATTAGAAGAATATAGTATCGCAATAGGTAATGGTAATGTCGCAGAGGGTGGTTGGAGCAATGCACTAGGCCGTGGCAATGCTACATCAGGGTATTATAGCAGTGCATTGGGTAACGAGAATACTGCTTCAGGTGAAAATAGTAGTGCCGTAGGTTATATCAATGATGCATCGGGTGAAAACAGTAGTGCGGTAGGGGCTAATAATAAAGCAGAAGGTACTGATAGCAGTGCAGTAGGTCATAATAATACTGCAAGCGGTCCCTTGAGTAGTGCCGTAGGTAATGGTAATACTGCATCGGGCAATAGTAGCAGTGCGGTAGGTTTCGGTAATGAAGCATTATTTACAAACAGTAGTGCAGTGGGTAATAGCAATACCGCACGGAGTAGATACAGCAGTGCGGTGGGTTATAACAATATCACATCGAGTAGGGACAGCAGTGCTATAGGTAATAACAATCAGGCGTTGGAGGAACATAGCAGTGCGGTGGGTTTTAGCAATACAGCAGTGGGCTTGTTAAGCAGTGCGGTGGGTTCTAACAATACCGCATCGAGTGAATATAGCAGTGCGATGGGGGCTTTTAATGAAGCATCAGGTGATGGTAGCAGTGCGGTAGGTGTTGGCAATACAGCAGAAGGTACTGATAGCAGTGCAGTAGGTCGTCTTAATATTGCAGAAGGTAATAATAGTAGTGCAGTGGGTTTTAGCAACAGAGCATCGGGGGGAAATAGTAGTGTGTTGGGTTATGGTAATAGCGCAAGTGGCTTTCTTAGCAGTGCTGTGGGTAGTGATAATCATGCAGAAGGTAGTGAGAGTAGTGCGGTAGGTAACGAGAATAGGGCATCAGGCGGTTGGAGCAGCGCAATGGGCTCTGGAAATACGGCATCGGGTGAAAAAAGCAGTGCGCTGGGTCGCTCCAATACGGTATCGGGTAGATTTAGTAGTGCGATAGGTTTCAATAATGAAGCATCGGATGACTTTAGCAATGCAATAGGAGCTGCTAACAAGGCATCAGCACGTAATAGTAGTGCGATAGGAGTTAGTAATATAGCACTGGGTGTTGATAGCAGTTCGCTGGGTCGCTCTAATACTGCATCAGGAATTGTTAGCAGTGCAATAGGTGTTTCCAATGAATCTTCGGGTGCTGCTAGTAGTGCGATGGGTCGTAAAAATAAAGCAAGAGGTACTGATAGTAGTGCAGTGGGTTCTAATAATATAGCATCTGCTAGCAATAGCAGCGCATTGGGTAGTGATAATTATGCATCTGCTAGCAATAGTAGCGCAGTAGGTCGCTCCAATACGGCATCAGGTAATATTAGCAGTGCCATAGGCATTAGCAATAGAGCAGTGGGTATTGCCAGCAATGCTGTAGGTCGTTCCAATATCGCATCAGGTAATGCAAGTAGTGCGGTGGGTTACAAGAATGACGCGGATGGTGAATATAGCAGTGCGCTAGGCTCTTTTAATAAAGCAACGGGCATTAGTAGTAGTGCGGTGGGTTATAGAAATATTGCCTCAAGTAGTTTTAGTAGCGTATTTGGAAGTAACAGCCGCGCTACAGCAGCACGTGCCACGGCCATTGGCCATAATTCTCTTGCGGATGAGGTAGATACCATTTCAGTGGGCCGCGCAGGTAGTGAGAAACGTATCACCAACGTTGCTGGTCCACAAAACGATTATGATGCTGCCAATAAACGTTACGTCGATGATCAAATACTAGTGATACAAAGAAACTTTTTAGTTGCCCCGCAGTCAGCTATGATTCAGCCTGCATCTATTGGACCTTCACCTATTGAGAATGAAATCAGTAGGTTTACGTCTGCAGAGTTTGCAACTGCCGACAATGCAAGTATGAGGTCGGTAGAGGCAAATGCTATAGACAATAATGCTACGAGCGACAATAACGCAGCCTGGCAAGGTGAAGGTGAGCAATCTATTGCCATTGGTGATGGTGCAGAAGCAAGCGGTGTGCAATCCATTAGTATCGGTACCGGTAATAAGGTCACAGGAGACCATTCTGGGGCGATTGGTGACCCAAGTGTCGTCAGTGGCGACAACAGTTACAGCTTCGGTAACGACAACACGGTGTCTGGTGACAATACTTTTGTAGTAGGCAACAACGTGAATACATCAGCTCAAAATGCGGTGGTATTGGGTAATGATTCTAGCTCTGATCGTGACAATACGGTGTCGGTTGGCTCTGCTAATGACCAACGTCAAATTATTAATGTTAAGGATGGTACTGATGAGCATGATGCGGTGAACGTAAGTCAACTACAAGCTGAGAAAACGAACGCTATCGAAACGGCCAATGCCTATACCGATACTGGTATAGCGACTTTGAATAACACATTCCAAAATTATGAGGTTGAGACTGACAGACGTTTTCGCGAAGTTGATGAGCGTTTTGATCGTCAAGGAGCGATGAGTGCTGCTATGCTAAATATGGCGACCAGCACCTCAGGTTTGTCAGGTAAAAACCGTATAGGCGTAGGTGCAGGTTTTCAAGGATCTGAGCAAGCGGTTTCAGTCGGCTATCAACGTGTCATCCATCCTAATGCAAGTGTCAGTGTTGGCGGTGCTTTCACCAAAGATGAGACTTCTGGTGGTGTAGGCTTGGGTTATAGCTGGTAAATACTCACTAAGCACAAACAAGGGATATTTATTTATCCTTTGTTTTTTTATAGACGTGAACTGCCATTATAGTTTAATATAAAACAGTCTATTTAACATAATATACATTATGCGAAAACAAACCAACGGTCTTAGACGTTGAGTGTATAATGTTTTAGTTCAATTATTTGTTATCCAGTTCTGTCTACAAGTCTTGCCATTCATTTCTAAAAGAAATTTATTTCATACTTAAATATCTATATTCCTTCTTAATAAATATTAATGCTCACATCTACCTCTTATATTCCAGCTAACGACAATGCTTCAGTAAATGCTCTCGTAACGATGTGCCATCCTCATCTAAGATGACATCTGCTACTTGGCAATTTTCTTCATTATCGATGCTATCACATGACAGCTCATAATAAACATCATTACCTTGCACTAAGCTGACTTTGACCAAACCTTTTGTGGTCACTGAAAACTGCTTGTCTTGTGCATAGTCAGGATCTTGAGAACTCCACAACACATCATAACCAATATGACATGACACTTGCTCTTTATCGAAATAATCCTGCTCAAGCTGCATGGCCGCCTGTAGCTCTGGACTACCATATTGTTGTAGTACAACTGGATAATCTTGACCTTGGTTTCTCGCATCCTGCCGGTACATTTTGGCAATAGTATTAACTTTCATAGCAAAAACTTTCTGTAACGGCTCAGTTAGATTAGCGCTAGCCGTCATAGCAGAAAACCCTATTATTAGCATTATTATAGACAATATCGTTTTTTGCATGGTGTCCTCCATGGATGATGACATCGTAAGTATTAAATTCATTAAAACACATATAAACTATCATTTTACTGCATAATTGTTTAGTATTTATATTAGTCTAACTTTTCTCCAATTCCACTTTTATAAAAATAATAAGCTATGATAAGGATATTGTTATGATGCCGTCATCTCGTTTTGATATTTCTAAGTCCTATCTTTATAAACTATCAGCTACTGTATGCTTTGCTTCAATACTGGTTACTACCGGTTGTCAATCTTCTGCTGAGTCAAATGCAACCGTTACTCATCAATCAAACGGTAACTCATCGACAACAGTTGTCTCAGATATAAGTCAACAAACCCTTAGACAGCAAGCGTTACGCATCCAGCGGGCACTTGCTAATAATGATTATGCTCGCATCACCAATGATATCCATCCGACACGTGGTGTGCGCTTCTCAATGTACGCTTACGTGCGCCCTGAGTCTGATAAAGTCTTTAGCCGTGAGCAATATGCACAGTATCTAAAACAGCCTAACATTCGCTTCACTTGGGGCGAACTTGATGGTACTGGCAATCCATTAATAATCCCACTACCAGAATACCTAGCTACTTGGGTGGACACGCAAAAGTATAATAATAGCGCCATCAGCATCAATGAATTCCGCCAAACTGGTGGTATGATTAATAATATAAGAGATATCTATCAACACTCGGATGTGGTTGAGTTTTATTATAAAGGGTCTGAAGAATATGATGGTATGGACTGGCGCATCATGCGCTTAGTGTTTGATGACTATCAAGGTAAACGCTATTTGGTCGCTATTATTAATGACCAATGGACAGTTTGATCAACAATTAAGCATATGATTTTATAGTCAAATTCCATTAAAAAAGGGCAATGCATCGTATATGATGCACTGCCCTTTTTGTATCAAAATAAAGAGATTAGCTATAACTATCTGTTCGTTTTTTTTAAAATATAGAATTCTAAAAATTTTTTAGTATATGTGAAGAAATTTTAACTAAAGTTACAATTTTTTAATGAAGAAAAATATATACACTTATACAAAATTCTGATATTTTGTAAATAGATTGTAATTTAAACTTACGAAATTTGTATTTAGAAATGCAACTTCAATTGCTTAGAAATAATTATTAAAATTTATTCAAAAATAAAGGTATGTGATGAGAAATAACTAACAAGGATGTTAATATTATGAGATTCATTATAGTAATGTTAGTTTCGGCTCTTTTGTCTGGTTGCTCAACACTTGGAAAAATTACAACAAATAGTGAAAAAGGCAGGTATTTTTGGTGCAATGATAGATACCTTCATAAGTTAGATTCTCCTTTTGGTAAGGAACATCTTAAAGTAGCTGAGAGAGGTTATATATATGCATTGGCTAGTTCATTAGTACTTCAGGGTCAAGATAAAATAACACAAGAAAGCAAAGACCATTTTTTTCAAATACCCTCTTATTTAGAAGTACATCACTGGCCTAAGTCAGACAAGTCTGGCTTTGGCGTTGGGACATTTAAGCTATATGAAACATCTGATAAAATAAAGCTTAAAGAAATAATAATTGCATTCACTGGCTCAAATCAGAAACGTGACTGGATATTTACAAACTTACTTTTTAGTAAAAAACAGTACAAATTAGCAGAAGAATACGTTCTACAAATAGCGGAAGCAAATCCAAACACTAGAATTGTTGTTGCAGGTTATTCACTCGGTGCAGGATTAGCAGTTCATGTTACTAAAAAAGATTCAACAAAATATAAGATAGCTGAGGCTTGGGCCTTGAATCCAAGTCCAAAAACTTATACACATGGAAAATCAGACAATAAAATATGGTTGGCATCAACTGATAATGAAGTATTGAAAATAGTAAGAAGCCCGTTTTTTCATAGATGGCCTGGAGTTGATAATATTGGTGCACCTGAAGATCAGACTGCTGAAGAATACAATCTGATAAGATCAATGGGTATCTACTCACATTACAGATGGGTTCTTACACGCAATATGCTTTGGGTTGCTGACCTATCTATATATAACCGCACAAAAGCTGATATGACTGAACCATTAAAGATAATTAAAAACTCAAGTTTTAAATCTTGCCAACAATATATTAATTAGGAATGAGTGAGAGTTGGTTGACAGAACTTAGTTCACTTTACCTTCCTCAAATCTATTATCTTCGTTCAATTCGGCGTCTGGCGAAAGAACTTGACCATA
Source organism: Psychrobacter sp. 1Y10 (assembly GCF_052259005.1). Lineage (NCBI taxonomy): Bacteria > Pseudomonadati > Pseudomonadota > Gammaproteobacteria > Moraxellales > Moraxellaceae > Psychrobacter > Psychrobacter sp. 1Y10. Next base: position 206,817 of record NZ_JBQQES010000004.1, read on the forward strand.
ATCTCATAAATATCAGGATAAGCGTCTATCAGTTTTTGCGGGGTCTCAAAAAATACTTCGCTAAGTACCGCAAAGAACTCAGCCGGATTGGTCGCACCGTAGCGATCCAAGCCTGATTTACGATGCTTTTGAAAGTCTTCAAAGTCGCGGCTCATAATTGTCGTCCAGCGCGTTGGATCCATATCCGGCTGCATGGGCGGGAAGCCATTGGCGCGGCCATTAAGCATATCAAGCTTATGCACAAACTCGTGAATGACGACATTATGACCATCGCGCTCGCCTGAATGCTTGGCATCCTTCCATGATAAAACCACAGGTCCACGCTGCCACGCCTCCCCGCTTCGATGTTGCTGGCCTTCATGAACAATACCAAACTCATCTACTGTTTTGGTCTCACTTTTGTATGAACCAGGATAGATGATGACTGACGACCAGCCAGCGTACCACTCAAGTCCTAAATTTAAGATAGGCAGACAAGCTTGCAAGGCAATAGACTGCTTAACAGCATCGGTAATCTCAAAGCCTTGAGCGCCGTTAATAGATTTGTCGTCCAAAAACAATGTCGCCAAATCAAACAAACGAGATATCTCATCCTTGTCTAGTCTATCGAGTATCACAATACGCTTGGCAGCTTGCATCCAGTCAGCCTCGGTAAATTCGCTATTATCCAGTATTCGCTGCTCGCGCCAGTCTTTTATTATTTCAAACATATTGATTTTCCTTAACGTTAACGTTTAAACCATGTTTATCCCATCTATTCACTGCACAATGTTATCAAACAAACTGAGAGCAGCGATGATATTTATATAGTGCTTGATATCGTTGTGATTTAACGTGTGCAAATATGCCAGCGCCCTGCTCTATTTTTCATCTTTTAAAAGTAAAGCCTAATATATGTGCCTTAAAAATATAAGGATCAAAAAGCTGTATGTTTTAGTCTAAAATGATTCATTACGTTGAGCTTACCTTTTTCAAAAAAACTTAAATTAAAAATTACATTGTAATATATCTCTCTTCTATCAAAGCGTCTATGATTAAAGTAAATGTCCTACAGCTTCGCATAAAGCTTTTATCTTTTATAACAATAAACCGTTTTGCTTTAGCTACTACCTGTGCCACTTTGACTTTGCGCAACCCTCATTCATAAATGGCTTTAATAACATTCATATAGCTTTTTAATGGACATAAATATAAAGATATTGCTAAGGAGCTTTTCGATGGTATCAACGATTGACTTAAATTCAGATATGGGAGAAGGATTTGGCGCTTGGACGATTGGCGACGGGGTCGATCCCGATATCATGCCACTTATTAGCTCAGCCAATATTGCCGCAGGTTTTCACGCCGGCGACCCCTCTATTATGGCTGAGACGCTGCGGCTGGCAGCGCGCCATGAAGTATGCATTGGTGTCCATCCAGGTTTTCGTGACTTGGTCGGCTTTGGACGTCGCCATATCTTAGCATCTGCTGATGAACTGGTGAATGATGCATTGTACCAATTAGGTGCTCTACGAGAACTTGCTCATCTTAAAGGTCTAAAGATGCATCATTTCAAACTGCATGGCGCATTATTTATGCACGCAGCACGAGATGAAGAATTTGCTGAAAAGCTAACTTCTGCCCTAGCAATTGTCGCTCCCAACTTAGCTATTTACTGCTTGGCAGACACAACAATTGATCATGCAGCAAAAAATGCTGGGTTACATAGAGTGCATGAGTTTTATGCAGATCGTGATTACGACGATGAAGGAAATCTTGTGTTTGTGCGCAAGATCAAGCCACTTGATCCTAAGCGTGTGGCACAAAAAGTATTACGTGCCTGCCAGCATAATGAAGTAGAGTCAATTAATGGCCAGCTATTAACGGTTAAATTCGATTCTGTATGTATTCACAGTGACACTCCAGGCGCCCTTTCACTGATAAAAGCAGTACGAGCAGCTCTTGATAACGCGGGTATCGAGGTAGCGGCTCCTTAACTTAACTTTCATTAATAATAATTTCAAGGAAGAAGGAAAATCATCATGAAAAATCTCGAAATTGAAGAATTAACTATTGCTGATATGCAGACGCACCTTAAGAATGGATCGCTTACTGTACGAGGCTTGGTTGAAGCATACCTCGACCGAATCGAAGCCATTGACAGATCTGGTCCTACTCTTAACTCTATCATTACTATTAATCCACTCGCGCTCGATGAAGCCGATCGCCTTGATTCACATTTTGCAGAAACAGGAGAGTTTGTTGGGGCGTTGCATGGCGTACCGGTGCTTGTAAAAGATCAGATAGAAACCAAAGAAATGATGACGACCTTTGGTTCTATCGCTCAAGACGGCTACCAACCAAAAGACGACGCAACCGTTGTCAAAAAAATCAAAGCAGCAGGTGCTATTATCCTTGCTAAGACAGTATTGCCAGATTTTGCATCATCATGGTTTGGCTTCTGCTCAAAACAAGGCGAAACCAAAAATCCTTATGTTTTGTCACATGATCCAGGCGGCTCTAGTAGTGGTACAGCTGCTGGGATAGCGGCGAATCTAGGGTTGGTTGGAGTTGGCGAAGATACTGGTGGCTCTATACGTCTGCCAGCCAGTTTTACCAATCTTGTTGGTGTCCGTGTCACACCAGGCCTGATCAGTCGCGACGGCACCTCACCGCTTGTGGTATTTCAAGACACAGCAGGACCGATGGCGCGTACCGTTACAGATGCTGCTCTTCTTTTAGATGCAATGGTAGGCTATGATCCAAAAGATGAATATACTACTGCCGCGAGTATTGCCAATCATCAAGGCAGCTATACGGATGCGATGGATATTAACAGTCTAAAAAATGCACGTCTGGGCGTTGTCCGTAATGCTTATGGCTCAAATGACAATAATGAGTCAGCAGAAGTTAATCAGATTATCGACTCAGCGCTTGAACAAGCAAAGAGCGCTGGTGCAGAACTAATTGACGTTGAAATTCCAGATATGATGGAGCACATTACTGAAACCTCCTTATATGGTTCGCATTCGCGACACGACATTAATGAATTTTTAGCCTCACGTGAGAATATGCCAATCAAAAGCCTTGAAGAAATCAAAGAAAAGGGCTTGTTTCACCCTGTGCTGGACCTTTTAATTGATATCTTTGAGGGGCCAGTAAACCCAGAAGATGAGCCTGATTATTTCAAAAAACTTGCCGCTCGTGACAAATTCCAGCGCCTAGTTGCCGGAATCGTTGCAAAAAACAACTTAGATGCACTGGTATTTCCTTGCATTCAGATTCTGCCACCATCGAAACAAGATGTCCGTGATGGCAAGCATCAAGTATTAACTTTCCCAACAAATACTTTGATTGCTTCACAAACTTGGATGCCATCGATTTGTTTGCCTGCTGGATTTAGTAAAAATGGGTTACCCGTGGGTATGGAGCTGGTTGTTTTGCCCTATCACGAGCCTGATTTATTCCGATTGGGTTATGCGTTTGAACAAGCTAACAATGTACGTCAAACGCCTAAGTATTTATGATTTTCTAATTTTAAGACTCGCTTTAACGGCTATAGTACTGAGTTACTTAAATGCAATGATCTACTCGATAATTTTCACCATCTGCAGCAGTTGTCGAAAATACTGCGACAACTGCTTATTTATCCAGCTTACCTTTTTTAAAGACATTGTTAGTTTGATTAATACTAATAACACTACACCAATAAAAAGGGTGCGGTACGACTAGTCTTGGACTGCGCCACCTCAATAGGCGTGCCTTGAGCAACGATAGATCCACCCGCATCCCCTGCCCCTGGACCAATATCAATAATCCAGTCGCTATTGCTGGCCACTTGCATATCGTGCTCAACCATAATGACAGTATTGCCCGCCTCGACGAGCGCATTCAATTGCGCCATTAGCATCGACACATCGGCAGGATGCAGACCGATGGTCGGCTCATCCAAGATATAGAGCGTATCACCACGCTGGGTACGTTGTAACTCGGTGGCAAGCTTGATACGCTGCGCCTCCCCGCCCGACAGTTCAGTCGCTGGCTGCCCCAGACGCAAGTAGCCAAGACCAACTTGCAAGAGAGCATCTAAAGCACGTAATATCGAGGCTTCTCCGTCAAAAAACGCATAAGCGGCTTCTACCGTTAGATCCAGTACTTCAGCGATGTTTTTATCTCGGTAAGTGATCGCCAGCGTGTCATTATCATAGCGCTGACCGTGACAAACTTGGCAAGGCGCATAAACACTCGGCAAAAATAGCAGCTCGACACTGACAAACCCTAGCCCTTCACAGTTGGGGCAACGACCCTTTGGCGTGTTAAATGAAAAACGGCCCGCATCATAACCGCGCGCTTTGGCCTCTGCCGTTGCCACAAACAATTTACGGACATCATCAAACAGCCCTGTATAGGTCGCAAGGTTTGAGCGCGGCGTACGGCCAATGGCTTTTTGATTGATATCAATAAGGCGGCTGACCTTGTCCATGCCAACAATTATTTTGCCTTTAGTAACCGTCTCAAACTCCTGCTCTAACAAATCCGCTTCATCCGCTGGCGCGTCTGCACTGGATTTTTTTCCTAATGCCTCATTGACCAGCTCAACTAGAGCTTGACTGACCAAGCTTGATTTGCCTGATCCCGATACGCCAGTCACACAGCTCATAACCCCTAGTGGCAACTCAATACTTAACCCTTGGATATTGTTACGCTCTATATCAGCAAGCTTTAGCCAAGCGTTAGGTTTTCTAAGCGGTTGTTTGTGTGTCGTCTCTTTATCGGTAAAGAGATATTGCGCCGTTGTTGATGCAGCAACCTTGCGCAAACCCTCTACAGGTCCGCTATAGACAATCTCGCCGCCATGCGTACCTGCCTGTGGCCCGACATCGACCACCCAATCGGCATGACGAATAACGCTCACATCATGTTCAACGACAAACACTGAATTGCCAGCGGCAATAAGCTCATCCAATGCACCGAGTAGTGCTTGCGTGTCGGCAGGATGCAGACCTGCGGATGGCTCATCAAGCACATATACCACGCCAAACAGCTGCGAGCGTATTTGCGTGGCCAGACGCAAGCGCTGTAGCTCCCCTGGCGATAAGGTCGGTGTTGTGCGCTCAAGCGATAAGTAACCTAAGCCGAGCCTCGTTAGTGCCTCAACACGCGCTAAAATGTCGCTAGCGATCCGCTGTGCGACGATGGCTTTTTCGCGGTTGGGGGTGTCATCTTCGATTTTTGTATGCGCTGTTTTTTCCAGCGTTAACGCCAAATCGGTTAAAGTAAGTTGCGACAGCTCGCCGATATCCAGCCCTGCAAACTTTACTGATAGCGATTCTTTTTTAAGCTTTTTACCGTGACACTCTGGGCATACAGATATTTGCATAAACTGCGAGACCCGTTTTTTGACCCGTGGGCTTTGCGTGGTGGTAAAGGCATTTAAAATAAAGTTTTTGGCACTGATATACGTGCCCATATAATTGGGCTTCTCTCCTTTTTCAATTGCAGCACGCGTTTGCGTCACATTGTATTCAGGATAGACTGGTACCGTTGGCGTTTCATCAGTAAACAAAATCCAATCGCGAGACTTTTTGGGCAATTTGTGCCACGGCGTATCGATATCATAGCCAAACGTGGTCAATATCCGGCTCAAGTTTTGTCCTTGCCAAGCGCCGGGCCATGACGCAATCGCCCGCTCACGAATGGACTTGGTACTATCAGGCACCATCAAATCTTCGGTCACATCAAACACTCGGCCAATACCAGAGCACGCTCGGCATGCACCTTCTGGCGTATTGGGCGAAAATGCATCAGCGTAGAGCATGTCTTGATCTGCTGGGTACTCGCCAGCTCGTGAGTACAACATCCGCAAGCCGTTCGATATGGTCGTGACACTGCCAACGGAGGAGCGTACAGAGGGTGTGCCGCGCTGCTGCTGTAAGGCGACTGCGGGTGGCAGGCCTTCTATGGCATCGACATCTGGCTCGTCCACTTGATCGATCAAACGCCTTGCATACGGTGACACCGAATCCAGATAACGGCGCTGTGATTCGGCGAACAAAGTCCCAAACGCCAGCGATGACTTGCCTGAGCCTGATATACCCGTGAACACCACAAGTGCATCACGTGGCAAGTCAACATCGACGTTTTTTAGATTATGGACACGTGCGCCTCGGACTTGAACGTGATTATTTGGTTGCCTGCTCCGTTGATGATTGGGAGTGCTATAAAGATCGTGGAAGTTTGTGTTATTGTACTTGGCCATACCGCAGTCTTTCCTCTTAACTCATTGTTATTATAAGATTTGATTCACAAGAGGTTAACACACCTTGATTGTAGCCTATGGCTCGGCTTACGTATTCATAGTATAGAGAGACAAAACGATAACTTGAAACTAAAAAGAATATAAAAATAGCGCGCTAAAGACATCTTTAGCGCGCTATTTATTTACAAGTCAATGCGTTTATAACTTATGACGCGTAATTATTAATAACTATTAATAATCATGAGTACCACGAATGGGATAGTCTTTGTCTCTGATAAACGCCAAACCTTCTGCAAGTGTTTCAAGATCGGGTCTTACAAAAGGATTATTTGAGATATCCACGACCTGAATATCCCCTTTGTCGTTGACCACGTAGATACCAGGTTCAGCGAACGGATGATCGGTTTCTTTTTCTGAGCGCGGATTAGAGATATAAAGCCCCAGCGTTTTCATTTGCTCGACGCTCAAGCCATAAGCAATCGGGAAATCGATATCTATATCGTCAAAATGGCTTTCTAGCTGCTCTTTACTGTCGCCAGATACCGCAATGATATCGACACCTGTTTTATAAAAAGACGTTTTTCTAGTCTCAAGCTCATTGAGGTATTTGGTGCACATCGGACAATGCTGACCGCGATAAATAACGACCAGTTTCCAATCATGACCATGGGCCGGCTTCCCCAATGACTGCATCCCACCGTTATATAGCTGTACTTCCATCTCAGGAAACTTGGTACCAGAAAGCAATTTTTGATTGTAAGATGCTTGCATAATTTTATCCTTATATATTCTCATTATTGTAACTTTGAAGATTGATTTTGACCAATCGTTCAACATCTCACCAACGATGGTATAACTAAAAAGCCGACAGTTAAGTCGACTTTTTGTTATGAAATGATACGTATTGGCAATCTATAGAGATATTTTTAATCTCACCCCACCACCAGCCGCATCATCTGCGTACTGATATAACCGCCAAAGGTGCCGACCGCATAACCAAGAATACCCAAAAACACGCCTACAGGTGCCAAGGAAGGATGAAAGGCGGTGGCGACAATTGGTGCTGAGGACGCGCCGCCTGTATTGGCGTTGGAGCCGACTGCCAAAAAGAAAAACGGCGCACGAATGAGCCTAGCGACAGCAAAGACAATCACTACGTGAATACTCATCCATAGCAGACCAATGAGCAGCAGTCGCCACTGTGAGACGATGCCCGCCAGATTGATTTGCATACCGATAGCCGCGATGAGTACGAAGATAAACACCGTACCGATTTTGGAAGCACCCACATGATCAAGCCGGCGAACTTTGGTAAAGGAAAAAATCACCCCTATGATGGTAATGATGACCACCATCCAAAAGAAGCTGCTGGCAAAGCTATATTGTACTGCCCAACTATAGGGCGCAAAGAATTCTGCGATTTGCCCACCGATAAAGTGTGCCACTCCTACCATAGCAAAGCATAAGCCGAACATCACCATTAAGTCATTAAGTGTCGCTGGACGTGCATGGTCACGCTCGTAGCTCTCAACCGCTGCAATCACTTTATTAATACTACTGCTATCAGCCCTTAATAAGCGATCTATCTTATCGCTGTGCTTGGCCATGACCAAGATAGCCAATAGCCACAATGAGGCATTGGTCGTATCAACCAAAATCATCATGCCAAACAAATCATCACTGACCCCAAACAATTCTTTCATCGCTGCCTGATTAGCAGCACCGCCAATCCAGCTACCTGCCACTGCTGAAAACCCGCGCCATAACGTATCATCGGTAAACATACTGGGCGATACCCACTTAGCCACACCCAAACTAATCGGACCACTGATAATAATGGCAATACTGGCGGCAAAAAACATCGCAATGGCTTTCCAGCCTAAGCCCAGTATCTTGGGTACATCCATCGACAGGGTCATCAGTAGTAAGCTGGCTGGTAACAAGTAGGTAGCGGTAAAGCCATAAATCTGTGAGCCAATACCATCAGCAAAGAAGCCCAAGCTATTCAACGTCGCCGGTATAAAGCAGCACAATACGATACCGGGCAATACAGCATAAAAACGTCGCCAAAACTTACTGGGCAATCCTTGGGTATAAAATACCAAGCCTATAATGGCCATGATAATACCAAATGCTAGTGGCAAACTATCAATTGCAAAACTTGAGGTAGCGGGCATCAAGGGGCTCCGAAGTGTGCGATTTATCAAAGTTTGTCAGTATAGACAAGGCAAAAAATAGGTGCAAGCTGCTATTTGGCCAAATCCTAAATTGAATAGACACAAAAAAGCCAGATAACACGTATCTGGCTTTTTCCGGCTTTACTATAGGGCTAAATGAGCGGCTTTACTATAAACCGTGATTAGCCGTTAGAGCTAACGTTATTACGAGTTTCTACCACGATTGCCACCAGTTGGACGACCTTGACCACGGCTGTCAGAACGATTGGCTGGACGACCTTGGCTACCACTTGGACGACCGCGACCAGAGGCGGCACGTTCACCGCGCGGCGCGCTATTACCGTCACCGCGGTTAGGGCCACTGCGTTTACCTTGGTATGGTTTGCCGCCTGAGCGCTCATTTGGTTTGCCTTGATAGCCACTGTCGTTGCTGGCGCGTTGACCAGTCGCTGCGCGATCACTTGAACGACCACCGGTGGACTTGCCAGCATAACCGCCGCTTGAACGGCCACGGCCTTGACCACCACCGTTAGAGCGTCCGCGACCACGGCCACGCCCTTTACCTTTGTTTTCACTCGGTACATAAGTTTTCTTTGGCTCCATGCCTTCAATGACACAGACTTCCATCTTACGATCTAAGTAGCGGTTGATAGCGTTTAGCTGTGGACGATCATCCATACTACATAAGCTAATAGCCACACCAGTACGACCTGCACGGCCACAACGGCCGATACGGTGGACGTAGTCTTCTGTTTGACGCGGCAAATCGTAGTTGATGACGTGTGAGATGGCTGGTACGTCTAAACCACGGGCTGCAACATCAGTCGCTACCAAGATTTTGCACTTGCCATTACGCAAGTCTTGCACAATACGGTTACGCTTACTTTGTGGTAAGTCACCATGTAGGAAGCTGGCTTTATGACCTTGTTCTTGTAACGATTTGGCCAATTTTTCCGTACTACGTTTGGTCGCTGCAAAGATGATAATTTGGTCCATCTCTGGTTGACAAACAATTTTATCAAGCAAACTATTTTTATGATTAAAATCATCACAGTAATACACTTTTTCTTCAATGTGTGCTGATTCAACTTTGATTGACACACGCTCAGGATTTTTAGTAAAGCTTGCAGCAATTTTGCCGACCGGGCCGTCCCAAGTCGCTGAACACATAATCGTCTGACGATCCGTTGGTGCCGCACTCAAGATATCACTAATGTCATCAGCAAAACCCATGTCTAGCATGCGGTCCGCTTCATCCAGCACGAGTACTTCAAGGTTTGATAAATCAACACGGCCTGCTTTGATATGGTCAAGTAAACGACCTGGTGTGGCGACAATGACCTGTACGCCTTTTCTTAACGCTGTGATCTGACCGTTGTATGGTGCGCCGCCAACCAATGGCACGCAAAATAGACCGCGCATGTCTTTAGAGTACGTACGCACACTGTCATGCACTTGTTGGGCAAGCTCGCGTGTTGGCGTTAGAATAAGGGCTTTGGTGAGCTTATCAAAGCTGGTAGCACGGCTCAAACGATCCAGTACTGGGATGACGAATGCCGCCGTTTTACCACTACCGGTTTGCGCCGACAATAATAAATCACGGCCTTGTAGGGCAAAAGGAATGGCTTGTGCTTGAATAGGGGTTGGGTTGGTATAACCAACGCGATCAAGCGCTGTCAAAATTGGCTTGGCAATATTAAGGTCAGTAAAGGTAACTTGATCTTCTTTGGCAGCAGTAGCCGCTTGATTATCAGTATCAGAGGTGTCGGTATTTGCAGTAACAGTATTTTCGATGATGCCGTTTTCAGCGGCAATGGTAGATAAGATATCAGTCATGAGAATCCTTGGTAAGTATAAGCTGCTGCACATTCAGCAAGCTTGATGCATACCACTGATAACCGTTCATCACGCTGCTTTTATCGACCATTACCGAAACACAAAAAAGTGTCGATAATCAAAAGCCAAGCCAATAAAGCTTAGAGCCTCTACAATAAATGCGTGCGTGCTGTCTGACGTATTTTGGTGGTAGTGCCGAGTGTCTTATCCTTGTCTGATACAAGCGCATTATCGATACTTTATCCAAAGCAGATAAGGGCGAATAACAACCAATCTAGCCCATACTCATGGGTCAGTAGATAAGATATGAGTCAAAAATAACTGACATATTATAAAGGTTATTTAAGTACACAAAATCATCGGCAACAATTACTAATGGTCAATCCTAGACCCAAAATCGCAGGCGATGTTATCAATCTCATAATTCACGAAAGCCTATGCTAACGTGGCGACGCAGTATAGCACAATGAAACGGCTATCAATACCTATTTTTTAATGTATTGGCAAAAACATAATGTTTGCAAGTTAAAAACAGGGTTTTATGAATCTATAGAGCTTAACGCAGGGTGTTGACCTCAGATACATAAGTTGGCAGTTGCCATGCCCCGCCCGCTTCAATCATACGGCACAGCCCTGTACTACTCTCATGACTTTTTACAAAACTCTTACCCGTCCATATCCAATCAATTTTATTTAAGCAATCACCAATACCGCGGCCTTTTTGTACAGAGCTGATCTTACCGTTTGTATAATCAGTCGCCTCAGTGGTTATTAGCACCGGGTTATAAGGTTTTTTATCATTGATTAGCCACATTCCTGTTCCCGCATTATAAGCACCCATCCAGCAGTTATGTTGGATTAGCAATTGTGACCCATTCAGACGACTGATTCGCCAAGGTGATTTGTCTGTTAAATTTGGGCAGTCAGTATCTACATTGGCTATGGTGCCTCTTGTCAATGCCGATAACTGTGAGGACTTCATACTAAACTTCTCTTTACGGCTTGATGTGGCCCTGATGTTAGGCACTATTAAACGCAGCTGAGGAGCAGGTTTGGGTGGTAGTACATTACTGTTAGACTTGCTTGTGCCATTGGTACTGACTAGCGCACTAGGTGTCCCTACTCGCCCTTGTGCTTCATCAGCTTTTATCATCACCGCCGTTGCGCCCTTATCAGACAACTCCCAACGCGCGTTGCGCATGACCAGTTCAATCTTACTAGATTTGGTCAACGCTTCAAGCAATGCTGAAACTTGGGTGGTAGTAAGCTCGGCATCACCTGCAACTGTTGAAAAAGGCTTGGTTTCTCCCAAATCTTTACCATCAATAAATAACGACATACGGTGGCGATTACCCAGTTGTAGCAGCGCTTTGGTAGAGCTCTCTTTGGTTCCGCCAAGCTTGACTTTACCCATGACATTAGCATCACTACCTGCACGGCGCATGAGTAATATTGATATAGGAAGCTCGCTATTTTCTGCTTGATAACCTGCTAGCCGGCAAGTACGCGTATTGTCACAAGCCACTTGCCAGTCTTGATGCGTCAGCTCAACCGCTGCGCTACTTATCGAACTTAACGCTATAGCACTGATGGCTACTAGTGTCGACGCTGCTATCTTATTTATAGGGAAAATACTTTTTAAAGAGGCGCGGCTATGTGCTTTGTCCCAAGAAGTACCCATTATCCAAGCCAATTTATTCTTATTATTTTTGTACTGCATACCAGTATTGCCCACAGTCCTATTTGACTGTATAGGCTTATAAAATAAACCTTTCATAACTCTCACTCATCAACAGAGGAAATATAAAACTGTAGCATTGATGACCACAGCTAATTATTGTCTTAGCCCACTGACGTGTCAATTTGTTATTACAATGTATCATTGTGTAATGCCATAAGCAAACAACTTTCAACCAGTTATCATTAATATTTCAATCAGTTAGTAATAAAAAAGCCAATCAGTATGGTGCTGATTGGCTTACAGGTTTTCTTCTACCTAAAATACAAATTATGTCTAAAAACAACCAATGTAGGAGCCGCTATTAGATAATAATTGAATTAAATACCACAAAACGTCAATCATCAAAATTATATTAAATTGAAAATAATAAGTTATTTAAACGATGGCTTTTAATGACAGGTCAACCGCTTTTTTTACTGCTGGACGTTCAGCGATATTTTGTGCCCAGCGTTTGACATGCTCATACTCATCCACTTGTAAGAACTCAGCGGCATCATAGAGCTTGCCAAGCACCAACTGTCCATACCATGCCCAAATAATCATATCAGCGATATTGTAATCGGCATCGTCATTACCGCCCATGTATTTGTGGTCTTTTAAGTGCTTGTCTAATACGTCAAGCTGACGTTTAACCTCCATCGTATAGCGATTGATCGGATACTCTAATGGCTTTGGTGCATAGGCATAAAAATGTCCAAAACCGCCCCCTAAGAAAGGCGCACTGCCCATCTGCCACATGACCCAAGACAAGCAGTCTGCACGCGCTTTACCTAAGGATAAAGGAATAAATTTGCCAAACTTTTCGGCCAGATACATTAAAATAGCCCCAGACTCAAAGATGGCCACAGGCTCGTCAGCTTCACGATTAGAATGATCGACTAAAGCTGGTATTTTTGAATTGGGGTTGATGTCCACAAAGCCTGAGCCAAACTGCATACCCTCAGAAATGTCAATTTTATAGGCATCGTACTCGGCGCCTTTGACGCCCAGCTCAGCCAGCTCTTCTAAAAGGATATTTACCTTGACACCATTTGGGGTATTAAGTGAATATAGCTGCAGGGGTGCATCGCCTACAGGTAATGCTTGCTCGTAACGCGCGCCTGCGGTTGGACGATTAATATTAGCAAACTTGCCACCGTTGTCTTTGTCTTGTACCCAAACCTTGGGCGGTGTGTAAGCCGCGTTCTGCTCGTCAGTATTGTTGTTAGAATGGTTGTTATCCTGACTCATAATATATCCTTAATTTGCGTTTATTAATTTACGTTATCGATGTTTTATCAACTCATGTTTTTTGTCTATTTTTTACGTAAGCATCAAGCCAAGGTTCACTATAGCGAAAAATTAACGGCATATTAAAGTCCTCTCTTGTAATCAATCTAGCGCTTCAAACATGACCTTTTATAAAATACTACCTTGATTTACTATTATTGTGAGCCGCTCTTTCTTATACTACTCAGCTTGCACCGCTTAACAGGCCGTTTTGCTTGTCTTAAAATCAAAAATCCAATGAGAGTGACATGGTAACGCTAACCCCAACGCAAGAAAAATACCTGCCCTATGTGTTAGCGGTAGCGCTGTTTATGCAAATCCTAGATGCTACTATCCTAAACACCTCGCTACCGCAAATGGCTCAAGCACTAGGCGAGTCGCCACTTAAAATGCAATGGGCGGTCATTAGTTACGCGTTAACATTAGCGATTTTTATACCTATTAGTGGTTTTTTGGCTGACAAATACGGCACACGTCGCATCTTTTTGACTGCCATTGTCATATTTTCTATCGGCTCAGTACTGTGCGCCGCATCCCCAACGTTAGACTTTTTGATAGGTTCGCGGGTGATTCAAGGGATTGGGGGCGCCATGATGACGCCGGTTGCACGCTTAATACTGGTCAAGTCTTATCCACGTAATAAACTACTGACCGTCATGAATTTTGCGGTGATACCAGCATTGGTTGCGCCACTCGTGGGACCAGTGCTGGGTGGCTATATTGTTCAGTATGCCAGCTGGCATTGGATATTCTTGATTAATATTCCGATGGGTATTTTAGGGTTTGTCATGGGTAAAAAGCTGGTGCCCGCTTTGTTTGAAGACACCAAACGCCTTGATTGGCTAGGCTTTGGGTTGTTTGCAGCAGCAGCTTGCGGCTTCACTCTTGCTGTAGAATTTGGCTCGCAAGTTGGGCGCGGTATATATGGCCTCTTATTGGCTGTAGCAGCAAGTGTATTATTAGGCGCTTATGTGGCACATGCTAAACGCCGCGCAGCACCCCTGTTTCCGCTTACTCTATTTGATATTCGCACCTTTCGCATCGGTATTACAGGCAATTTATTTACCCGTTTGGGCATCAGTGCTGTGCCGTTCTTACTGCCTTTATTGTTACAAGTGGTATTTGAGTACTCGCCATCACAAGCAGGTTGGTTACTCGCCCCTATTGCTATCGGAGCCATCGGTATTAAACCTTGGGTCAGTAAAATTATCCAGCGGTTTAGCTACCGTAAGGTTTTGGTATTAAATACTTTATTAATCGGCCTATTAATTATCGTGTTAGCACAGTTCGATAACCCTGATAATTGGCTATGGTTCATACCTCTTCTCATCATGATGGGTGCGTGTAATTCCATGCAATTTAGTGCGATGAACACCATTACTATCGGCGACCTAGAAGGCGCACAGACCAGTAGTGGTAATAGCCTAATGGCCGTCAATCAGCAGCTAGCAATTAGCTTTGGTATTGCTTTTGGGGCAGCGGTGCTCAACCTGCTGCGTGAGCGCTTTGAGCTTGATACCTTGGCGGCGTTTCAAACGACTTATTGGGTACTTGGCGTGTTAACCATTCTCTCGGGATTATACTTTTTACGACTCAAGCCTGAAGATGGTCGCGGTTTATACTAACAACCGTAATGTCTAACTCTCTCAAACCCATCGATGTTATGGGTGCTGTAAACGGCATACTCTAAAATCATAAACATAAGACATAAAAATGCCAGCCTAACCTTAGATATATATCCAAAGACAGGCTGGCAAAAATAGTCTATTCATAATAAAACTAACGCAGTGTTAGACGCTGAGCATCTTATAGCGCGTCATCATCATGCATTTGCGATTGGATATAGCGCTCGACCCCAATACTCTGTATCAGATCTTCTTGAGTCTCCAACCAGTCGTCATATTCTTCATTACCATCTTTTAGAGTGACCAACAGCTGGCGCGATACATAGTCACGATGCGTTTCGCACAATGTAATCGCATCAGTGATGATAGTAAACTTTTGCCTTTCTAAACGCAGATTACACTCGATCATCTCAGGTACATCTTCTGCAAGAAACATCTTGCCATAATCTTGTAAGTTTGGCAGACCGCCTAATAACAAAATACGTGCAATCAAGTCATCCGACCACTTCATCTCAGCGATAGACTGTTTGTAACAGTTGTCGTTTAACGCTTCAAGCCCCCAATGACGAGCGATGCGTGCATGCAAAAAGTACTGATTGATCGCAATTAATGACTGTCCGAGTACTTTATTTAAGGCGCGAATGACCTCTTTATCCCCTTTCATATTTTCTCTCCCTAATCTATTCAATCTATTAATACATGCTCTAATTATTGCAACTCAGTATGACAATACTAGACAATATCAGAAGACACTTCCGCCATTTGGCTTTGCAGATAGTTAGGTAGTCCGATCATATCGATAAGGCGTAGCTGCTGCTCTAACCAATGTGCATGATCTTCTTCAGTATCTTTGAGCTGCTCAACCAACATCTCACGGGTCACATAATCCTGCTCTTCTTCACACAGCGCAATACCGCCTTTTAGATGCTGCTGCACCTCATACTCTAAATCAAGATCATATTGCAGCATCTCAGGAACAGTGCTACCGACTTTAATCTCATTAACGGTCATTTTTGGCGTACCGCTGAGCATCAAAATACGGCGAATAATAGCCTGCGCATGCAAAGTTTCATCTTCCATTTCATGATGGATACGGTCATATAGCTTACCGTAATGCCACTCAGCATACATCTCTGAATGGATAAAATACTGGTCACGGGCTGCAAGCTCACCGCCCAGTAAGAAATTTAAATAATCAATGACTTTTTGGCTGCCTATCATAACGCGTACTCCTATTCCTATACTCATTCGATTTTTTATTTATTCTAAGATGGTTCTGTTAATACAAAAAAATGTATTTATCAGTCGTTTATTGACCTTCAACTATATCCAATATATGGCTAAAGTATCTAACAGCGTTAGTGAAATATACTAGCACAAAGGCAGGATAAGGGGTGTAACGTTATGAACTAGGAATAAGATGTCAGTTGAGAATAATAACTAACATCATTGTAAGAGTGACTGTAAAGAATCAGATGACGCTTAAACATAATTTGGAATTGTTGATAAAAAGGGGAAAATATTAGGTAGTGGAAAGTTACTACATATGCCTTACCAAGTGTTCATTTTTGGAAACTAATATGCTTTACAACTTATTTGTGTCAATTAACCGTCTTTAATCAAACACTTGCTTTTCATTGGCATAACAATTGCATCATTTAAACCGCATAAGCCAATATATCGAGCTTGGCATGATGCTCGTTTAAATAGTCATTCACCATGGGTTCACAGCATCCACAACAAGTAGCAACATCAAGAGAGTCTTTTAAACCCTCAAGGGTATCGACTCCTGAAGCGATAGCCGCTTGAATTTGCTTCTCTTTTACATCGTTACAGATACATACATACATAGTTTGCTCCTATCACTATAGCTAGTTAGTATTGTTTATAATAACGATAATTATTACCATTTACAATGACTGTTTTGACAACAATTTTCAATAACGATTTATTTGGTGTGCCTAATTGGTAGGCGTTGGTAATGCTACAAAAACATAAAAAATAAGTTTACTGATATCAAAATATAGAAAAATATATTTATATATCCGTAAATATTAATATATTGCCGATGAACGGTGTTAAAATACAGACGAGTGGGCATATAAAATATATTTTTACGTATATAAATATATATTTTATGTTATTATTGTTTTCAGTTGCTTAAATGTTTTTTATTGTTCGTTTAGCTTATCATTTATGTATACTTATGTATGAACCGAATGTTCAATTTTGGACTATAGCTGAAGTGATATTGGTTAGCTGACGTTAAATCGACTTTGTTTACAAGACCAATATAATTATGCTTCAAATCTTTTACTAAATGAATGCGTTTTAATGACTCGATTGATTAGATAGTAAGTTATCGGATACTACTGGGTAATGGATTATCTATTTTATTAACTACTCAACTTCTCTCTTATTAAGATGAATAAAATTCATAAGTAAGTGTGACAATCTATTTGGAATATACTCTATGTCTGACAATAATTTTGCTATGCAGCCTCTTGAATTATTTAAAGTACTGTCTGATCCAACTCGTTTGAAGTTGTTCCAGATTTTATTTAATAAAGAGTCACGCTGTGTATGCGAACTGGTAGATCTGCTTGATCAACCGCAGCCTACAGTTTCTCGTCACCTAAACCATCTAAAAAAGCTAGGCATTCTTAGTTGCTCGCGCGAAGGTACATGGATGTGGTATGAAGTGGCTGATGATTTACCAGAGTGGTGTCAAGAAATATTAGAAATTACTTATAACACGCTACAAAGCCAGCCAGAAGCCAGTTAGTAGTCAGCTTTGCTATATGCATCTTTTGCAAATAAAAAAAGACCTATACTATTTAGGTCTTTTTTTATTCTTTATTGAAACGTTTGTTATGGCAAATATAAATTATGCTAAGTCTAAAAAATCACTGACAAAAGCATTGGTTGGATGATGAATCAACTCTTCTGAGGTACCTACCTGCTCTACACGGCCATGATTCATAACCACAATCTCATCGGATACTGCACGTGCCTCTTCTTGATCGTGCGTTACCATAATGCTGGTGATGCCAAGCTCGTGGTGAATGTCTTTTAACCAAGTACGTAGCTCTTTACGTACTTTAGCATCAAGCGCACCAAATGGCTCATCAAGCAGTAACAACTTTGGCTTAACCGCTAAAGCGCGTGCCAACGCAATCCGCTGACGCTGACCACCAGATAGCTGATGTGGGTAAGCATTCGCCAATTGCGGTAACTGAACCAAGTCTAATAGCTCAGCCACACGCTTATTGATATCGGTCTTGCTAGGACGTTCATTCTTTGGTAATAGCGTCAGTCCAAAAGCGATGTTATCCGCGATATTTTTATGTCGAAATAGCGCATAATGCTGAAACATAAAACCAATACGGCGTTTTTGTACTGGCGTATTGGTCACATCAAGCTCATCGAAAAGTATCTGTCCAGAATCTGCATACTCAAGACCAGCAATAATACGTAGCAAGGTGGTTTTACCGCAGCCTGAAGGTCCAAGCAAAGTAGTCAATTTACCAGTAGGAACGGTAATATTAATGTCATCTAAGGCGGTAAAGTTACCAAAGTTTTTATTTACGTTACGAATTTCGATGCTCATAATGGTACCTTTATTTATATTTTGCTTATCGTGGCAAATTGTTTGAGGGCGACAGTATTAATTGTATTCAAGTCGACCATCACCATTTTAGGCCCTATCACCTATACATTCCCTGAGCTGTTAGCGGTCTGTGACGCCGAGGTGTCGGTAGCATTGGCACTCACTGGCAGTTCGGGTGCACTAATCAGCCGTTCGGATTTGGCAAACTTGTGCTCTTGTAATTTGGTCATTACTTGCTGTATGAGCAACGTTACCAAGGCAAGTGCAGCAAGCAAGCTTGATAACGCAAAGGCAGCGGTAAAGTTATAGTCGTTATAAGCGATCTCAACCAGTAGTGGCATGGTATTGGTTTCGCCGCGAATATGACCTGACACTACACTGACAGCGCCAAACTCGCCCATCGCTCGGGCATTGGTCAAAATCAAACCATAAAGTAATGCCCACTTAATATTTGGCAAGGTGACATGCCAAAAAGTCTGCCAACCACTCGCGCCTAAAGTAAGCGCGGCCTGCTCTTCACTATCACCTTGCGTCTGCATGAGCGGTATCAGCTCACGCGCAACGAATGGAAAGGTGACAAATAATGTCGCCAATACAATTCCTGGTACAGCATAAATTACCTGAAAACCCAGGCTCTCAAGCCAGCCGCCAACGGTAGAATTCAGACCAAATAGCAACACAAACATCAAACCTGCGACCACTGGCGATACCGAAAACGGCAAATCAAGTAAGGTGGTGACCAGCTGTTTGCCTTTAAATTGATAACGCGTGACCAGCCAAGCAATCGCAATCCCCATCACCATATTGATCGGTAACACGATACCCGCGGTAATCAATGTCAGCTTGATAGCTTGCAAGGCTTCTGGGTCAATGAGCGAGGCGATATATAACTGCCAGCCATTCTTAAAAGCCTCGTAAAACACTGCCAGTAGTGGTATGACCAACATAACAATCATAAATAAAACCGCAACAGCAATAAAGGTGCGCCGTATCCAAGGCGTGTCTTTGGTTGCAGGATTGCTCTGATAATCATAGCTATTAGATATTTGCATGTTAGCGAGCTCCCACACGGCGCGACAGTTTCCACTGAGCAATATTGATGGTTAATAAAATCACAAATGAGATCAGTAGCATAAATAATGCAACGGCTGATGCACCTTGAATATCAAACTGCTCAAGCTTACTGATAATGATGAGTGGTAAAATCTCAGACTGCATGGGAATATTACCTGCAATAAAAATCACTGAACCATACTCGCCGGTCGCACGCGCAAACATCATGCCAGCACCCATCAGCAGTGCTGGTAGTAGCTCTGGTAAAATAACCTTACGAAAGGTCGTTAAACGATTGGCACCCAATACCGCAGCAGCTTCTTCAAATTCAACGGACAACTCTGCTAATACTGGCTGTACCGCACGGACAATAAACGGAAAACTTACCACCACTAAAGCCAGCCAGATGCCTAATGGCGTAAAAGCTACCTGAATATCGAACTTAGCAAACCACTGACCAATCAGACCATTAGGTGCATAAAGCGTAGCAAGAGAGATACCAGTGACCGCAGTCGGTAGCGCAAAGGGCAAATCAACCAAGGCGTTAATCATTGACTTACCCCAAAACTCATAACGCACCAGCACCCACGCAACCAGCGTACCGAATACCATATTGGTTAGCATGGCCAAAAACGACATCCATAAGCTCAGCTTAATAGCAGCCGTCACTTGTGGTTGAGTGATGGTCTCCCAAAACCCAGTCCAGCCCATCTGTGTCGTGGTATAAGCCATCATTGCAAACGGTAGGACGACCAATAACGATAAGCTAAAGACCGTGATACCCATACTCAGACCAAACCCTGGCAACACATTGCGTTGACGCAAACGGGTCAACCAGCCTTTTTTGTGAAGGGGTTTATTGGCAGAAGATGTTTTTGCTTTCATAGTGATGTCCTATAGCCTAACGTCAGCACTGAGTTTAGAGCTTGATTTGATATGTAATTAGGTACTTGTTAGGTACTTGGCGGTAATGCCTAGGGTACAGACCATGTTATGTCAGATATACTATTGGATTGGTCTGCTTACGGTACAAAGGACATAGCGCAGGTGGCCATGTCCTTTATATGATTGGACGTTACTCGTCAAATGGCCTTATGAGAAGCCAGCGTACTTTTTAAACAGCTCTATTACATTGGTACCAAGTATTTATTGTGGGGCGTTGATAGCAAGCTGATCAAATACACCGCCATCGGTAAAGTAAGTACCCATAATCTCATCCCAAGTGCCAAAAGCATCATTTGGGCGGAAAGTTTCAACTGGCGGTAGTTTGTCACCATTTTTATCAAGGATACTTTTCACACTTGGGCGTAAGTACAGGTCAGCAGCCAACTGCTGCGCAGGTTCACTCCATAGGTAGTCAAGATAAGCTTTTGCCGCATCAGTTGTGCCTTTTTTATCCGTTACCGACTTAACAATAGCCACAGGGCTTTCTGATTTAATCGAGTATTCTGGATAAACGATATCTACTTGCCCTGCGCCAAAATCAGTCGCTGCAAGATTGGCTTCGTTTTCAAAGGTGACCAATACATCGCCAATACCGCGCTGAACAAAGGTCGTCGTTGCGGCGCGGCCACCATTTTCATAGACCTTGACATTTTTGAGCATGTCTTTTACATAGTTTTTGGCAGGCGCTTCTTCATTATTGAAGGCGTGTAGGCCATAACCGTAAGCCCCTAAAAACGCATAACGACCATTACCCGTGACTTTTGGGTTGGCCATGACAATCTCAATGCCATCTTTGGTCAAGTCTTCCCAATCGCTGATGCCTTTTGGATTGTCTTTACGCACTAGAAATACGATGGTACTGGTAAAAGGGACGGCGTTATCAGGGAACTGAGATTCCCAATCTGACTCAACCAAGCCTTTTTTCTCAAGCAGCTCAATATCTGAGCCTTGGTTCATGGTGGCGACATCTGCTTGCAAACCGTTAGCCACAGACAATGCTTGCTTACTTGAGCCACCGTGTGACTGTTTAATTAAGATATTACTGTCTGGGTGCTCGCTTTTATAGTGTTCTACAAATAGCGGGTTGTAGTCCTTATAAAAATCGCGTGCCACATCGTAAGAGACGTTTAGCAGCTCAATATCTTGCCCCTCTGTAGTCGCTGCGGTACCATCAGCATTAGCAGTGGTTTCTGCCTGCTCACTATTGCTACAGCCAGCGATTCCAAGTGTAAGGGCAACGCCTGCGATACTTAAGACGCTAAGCGCTTTACTTTTATGTTGATAGCCTGCTGCGTAAGATGTCATAAATGCCTCAAAAAAGTTTGTTATGTAATGCAAGTATGCTAACAGTGCTGGCTTATTATGTTTAATGACTAATATGCGTATGTTATTGCCAAAATGGAATAATATACGCATCTAGTAAATCCACAAATATTTTAATTATTAGGACTTGCTGTGATAGATAACTATAAAGCCAAAGCTATCAATTACTTAGGTTTCATATGCTAGCAGGCACGCTGCACATTTTATAAATATGGAGCGCAATAATTCTCCAGCTGGGTACCAATATCTAGTTGCTTATATGACACTTTATAACTGTTTTATAATGGTGAGGCTTACTGCTCTGCCCGTGCCAACTGATCAAAAACGCCACCATTGACAAAGAAACTGTCCATAATTTTCTCCCATGACCCAAAGACATTTACTGGCTCAAAAGTATTGATATCAGGTAGCGTATCCTTATGCGCGGATAGGACGGCTTTATCACTGGGACGTAGATACATCTGTGCCATTAATTCCTGTGCAGGCTTATCCCATAAACCTTTTAGGTAAGTGTTTGCTGCATCTGCGTTGCCATTTTTTTCAGTAACAGTATCGATTACAGCGACTGGATTATTAATGGTAATAGAGTAGCTTGGATAAATTAGCTCAGTCTGACCTTTAGCGTATTTTTTGGTGACTAAATGCGCCTCATTTTCCGTAGTAATCAGTACATCCCCTAGCCCGCGCTGGGTAAAGCTGGTCGTTGCGGCACGTGCGCCATTGTCATAAGTAACCACGTTTGCCAGTACCTTTTTAATAAAGTCATCAGTCTTAGCTGGACTTTGTACGCTTTCTTTAAATTGATGCAGTCCATAGCCATACGCTCCTAAAAAAGCATAGCGAGCGGTACCACTTGTTTTTGGGTTTGGCATTACTACATCAACATCATTACGCGCTAGATCTTGCCAATCTTGAATATTTTTTGGATTACCATCGCGTACCAATAACACCATGGTACTGGTATAAGGGACGGCATTGTTTGGTAATGCTTGCTGCCAATTAGTGCCCACCAAGCCTTTTTCGACCAGTAAATTCATGTCAGTCGCTTGGTTTAGGGTCACCACATCCGCTTGTAAGCCATTAGCGACAGATAGCGCTTGTTTGCTGGAGCCACCATGCGACTGGTTGATGTTCACTTTACTGTTTGGATGTTTAACCTGATAAGCACTACTAAATAGCGTATTGTATTCTTTATAAAAATCGCGTGACACATCATAAGAGACATTCAAAAGGCTAATGTTTTTCGCATCGCCTGCTGATTTTTCTGCATCGTTTTGAGTCGCTTGTGTCGGGCTACAGCCTGTCATTAGTATCAGCGCTGTCAATGCGCTACCTATCATTAAAGTACGCGGCAACATGTTTTTATGAGTGAGCCTTACATTGCGCTTGCTACGAGGCGATGAGGCGTTAGATAAAGCGTTAATAGTTTCGGTAATCAGTTGCATGGTAGTTCTCTAAAAAATTGGAGTATTAAATAAGGGTTTATTTTTATTAAAGTATTGAATAGAGTAGATATAGATAAGAATTATGTGAGGATCGAAGCTATGCTAGCAGCTTGTTTGTTGAGCGCTTAATGACAATTAGGCTTATCGAGTGATGAACTTGGCATAAGTACCTATCCATTATTCTATAGCGGGCAAGTTTACGTAACGTTTATCCTATAAGGCGATAAGAGAGTTCTGTCCTAGACTGTGGCATACTCTAATCATTTAGCGGATAGTCATGGCTTGCCATTATTCTACCTACCATTCATTAGCGTCAAAGGAGGCTCTTTTATGATTAAATACCAAAGCCATCGCTCATTATTTTCTGTTGCAGCACTATTTTTTGCTGCCACTGCCCTCACTACCGTAACGGGCTGTAGCTACAATAATGATTTAGTCGTTGATAGTACGGCTAATAGTACTGCCTCTATCCAGACGCCTGCTATAAAAATGGTCGTTGGTGATTATGCTTCTTTAGGTTATGACAAACGGGCGCAAGGTGACGACTGGGTGGGTGTCGTGGTAAGAGCAGATGACGTAGATGACGGCGACCAGATTAATATCCAAGTACGCGCTCGTAGCGATATAAAAAAACCGACCTGCCATTTTGATGGAAAAGCTACCTTGATGGGTCAAGATGAAGCGCATGGTGTTATTTTTCAGACTACTGTTGATGACAGTACAGCCTTTTTCCAATTCAAAGATGGCAAGCTAACTATTGATAGTCAAGATAAGTATGTACTGAATCAATTCTGTTCTGGTGGCGGTACGCTAGTTGGC
The DNA here is from genome assembly GCF_052259005.1 of Psychrobacter sp. 1Y10. NCBI lineage: Bacteria > Pseudomonadati > Pseudomonadota > Gammaproteobacteria > Moraxellales > Moraxellaceae > Psychrobacter > Psychrobacter sp. 1Y10. The sequence goes on from NZ_JBQQES010000004.1 coordinate 230,898, forward strand.
GACTATCAGAAGCTTTCAAGTGATTTAGAACTAACCTAAACGCTTTATGTTTGAACTGCTAACCTTTAATGACGAATAAAAAAAGGTGCCAAAATATAAATCTGGCACCTTTTTTATGAGTGGCTTTTTATCAAAAATAAATTGCGATCTATACCGCGGATGCCCCAGTCAATTTGACCTCAGCACGGTCATCGATAGCGATACCTGCATAATAATTGCGTAAAATCTCTAGTACTTCTGGACGACTAAAGTTCTCTGGGACATCGAGATCCTCTGATAGCGCTTTACGTAGCTTGGTGCCTGATACTTTCACATGCTCAGATGCTTCATGCGGACACGTCTTATCAGAGGCCATGGCATTACAAGCATTACACCAAAACGTCCAGCCAATCTTGAGCGGCTGAGTAATGAGATCGTCTTTACCGACATATTCAAAGATAGTCTGCGCATCAAATGCGCCATAATAATCACCGACACCAGCATGGTCACGACCAACGATCAGATGGCTACAACCGTAGTTTTGACGGAATACGGCATGCAATAGCGCCTCACGTGGCCCAGCATAACGCATATCAAGCGGATAACCTGCCTGAATGACAGTATCTTTTCTAAAGTAATTATCAATCAAAGTTTTGATAGCTTCTTGGCGCACGTCGGCTGGGATATCACCTGGCTTTAGTGCCCCTAGCAATGAATGAATCAAGACCCCATCACAAATCTCAATAGCAATTTTGGCAAGGTATTCGTGCGAGCGGTGCATTGGATTACGCGTTTGGAAGGCGGCAACTGTTTTCCAGCCTTTGGCGTCCAGTATTTCCCGTGTCTCAGCAGGAGTTTTATAAATCTCTGGATATAGGGTTGGGAACTCGCCTTCGCTTAGGACTTCGACACTACCCGCGATATTTACTTCACCTTGGTTTAGTACTTGCTGTACGCCCGGATGTTCGCTATCAGTGGTGGTAAAGACTTGCTGACACTCATGTTCTTTATCGATGGTATAAGTCTCTTCTACCGTCAGTATGCCCATAATCTCATTATCTTGGGCGACCAATGCAACTTTATCACCTTGGTTTAGACTATCGGCGGTCGCTTTCGGTGCTGACAACGTAATAGGAATCGGCCAAAACAAGCCAGCATTGTCACCACTTTTCAGACGCATATCATCGACCACACCTTGCCAATCCGCTTGGTTCATAAAACCATTCAATGGGGTGAAACCGCCAATACCGAGCATAATCAAATCGCCACGCTCACGTGAGCTCAGAGTAATCGTCGGTAAGGTGCTGGCAAGTTGCAACGCTTGCTTGCGAGCATCACCTGTTAATAGTAACGGCTTAAGATCGCTGCTACCGTGTGGTGGTACAAGCTTTGATGATTGTTGATTATGGGCTGTAGATGTCATATTGATTTAGAGCCTTTATAGGTAGGTATGAAATAAGTCGTAATAAATTTGATAAACATAGGCTACCTAACTTTCTTTATGAAAATTTATGCTGTGTTTGGATATGGATATGACTTAAAGGAATTTATGTTTAAAGGCTTAAACTTATATGATAGTGAAATTACATTGTTTGCACCGCGATTAGCCATAAGATTTATCACACACGCAAATCATTTTCGTTGCTGATTTTAAGACTAAAAACAAAATTGAGATTATGTCATGTATCAATATAATTACGCTGACCAGACCTTGGTAGAGGAACGAGTCGCCCAATTTCGCGACCAAACCGAGCGGTTTTTGGCAGGCGAGCTGCCAGAAGAGCAATTTTTGCCACTGCGTTTGCAGAACGGCCTCTACATCCAACGTTATGCGCCGATGTTGCGTATTGCCATTCCTTACGGGTTACTTGCCAGCTATCAGTTGCGTAAATTGGCTGAGATTACCCGTAAATATGACAAAGGCTACGGACACTTCACTACCCGTACCAATATTCAGCTGAATTGGCCAAAGCTAGAAGATGTGCCAGATATTTTGGCGGAGCTAGCCTCGGTACAGATGCACTCAATTCAAACCTCTGGTAACTGTATTCGTAATACCACCACCGATCCTTATGCCGGTATTCATCAAAATGAGATTGCCGATCCGCGTCCTTACTGCGAAATCATTCGCCAGTGGTCGACCTTTCATCCTGAGTTTGCTTTTTTACCGCGTAAATTTAAGATTGCTGTTATCGGTACCGATGAGGACCGCGCAGCGACGCAAGTACACGATGTTGGTCTGCACTTAAAGAAAAATGAGGATGGCGAGCTTGGCTTTGAAGTCCTAGTTGGCGGCGGTCTTGGACGTATTCCTGTGCTCGGCAAAGTTATCAATAAATTTTTGCCACGTCAGCATCTACTTAGCTATTTAGACGCCATATTGCGTGTCTATAATCTGCATGGTCGCCGTGATAAAGGTAGCAAGTACAAATCACGGATCAAGATTTTGGTCGACACACTGGGCGGACCTGCGTTTGCTAAATTGGTCGATGCCGAATGGGAAGCGCATACCAAAGACGGGCCGCTGACGTTGACGGATGCAAACTTTGAGACGGCTACCAGCTTTTTTAGTGAGCCCGATTATGTGACCTTTGATGCGCTACAAGCACAGTCTGATTTGCAGCAGCAATTAAGCGCTGATAAAGACTTTGCCAATTGGTATAACCAAAACACCGTCGCACATAAGGTCGCTGGTTACCGCGCAGTCGTTATTTCTCTCAAAGCAGGCTTGGTCGATGGCAAGTATGTGCCCTCAGGTGATGTCAGCGAATCGCAAATGGATGCGCTTGCTGATCTTTCTGACAAGTATAGCTTTGGCGAACTGCGCGGCACTTATCAGCAGAATTTAGTATTCGCTGATGTGCAAACCAACAACCTCTATGAATTGTGGCAGCAGCTCTCAGATTTGCATTTAGCACGTGCCAATATCAACACTTTAACTGACATGATTGTCTGCCCTGGTTGGGATTATTGCTCACTTGCCAATGCCACTACGCATAATATTGCTGAGCAAATCGAGAAGCAGTTTAGCGATTTAGATTATCTATACGATCTTGGCGATATCCGCCTCAATATGTCGGGCTGTATCAATGCCTGTGCACACCACCATACTGGCGATATCGGTATCTTGGGTGTCGATAAAAAAGGTGAAAACTGGTATCAAATTAGCCTTGGCGGCAACTCAAGTAACGATGCCAAGCTTGGCAAAATACTCGGCCGCTCCGTACCTACCGAAGCGGTTGCTGATACCATTCAACAGATTGTTGATGTCTATGTCGATCTGCGTGCCACCACCGAGAATGACGTTGAAAGCTTTGGCGAATTGGTTGAGCGTGTCGGTATTGATCCATTTAAGGAGAAGGTCTATGGCTAATCACCACATTTTGGATAGTCACGGCGTCGATATCAGCCATAAAGATAGCTGGCATGCGTTAACCACGGATACGTTACCAGATGGTATCGCCTCGATAGACCTAACTCTACTTGAACTGCTACATAAGCAAGAAAAACCTGACGTCCTAGTACCACTCGCTGATTTATTGGACGGTTCAGGGGCGCTGGCAAGTGGTTTGGTCAAAGAGGTGTATGAGCTGATAGTCCAGCATAGCAGCCGTATTGGATTATGGGTGACCGCTGACACGGATGCGAATGCATTGAAAGAGCTAAGTGAGCTGCTAATAAAGAAGGCGCTCATCGTCATTCATGTTCCTAAATTCGCTGATGGACGCAACTTTAGCTTCGCTCAAACGCTACGTCAAATGGGCTATCAAGGTGAGATTCGTGTCGCGGGCGCGTTCGGCCGTGATCAAATTGCGTATCTATTACGCGTAGGTGTTGACAGCTTTGTGCTCAGTGAGCATGACATGCAACCAGACTCTAAATTTAGTATTGACCAAGCGTTTACTGCCCTTGCTAGCAGTTATGACGGTCGCAACGCCGTCGACTTACCGATGTTTGCGGGCGCTTAGTTTTTGTTAATCATCATTTATTAAATTTTTTCTAAACCCTTTGTTTAATCAATCCCATTTAAGGAACGTATTATGAGCCAGTTACACCCAAATTTAGACATCAACCAAGCTAACCAAGATCTGCAAGGCAAATCACCCGAAGAAATCGTGGCGTGGGCACTGACACAAGCTAAAAACCCAATTATCACTACTAATTTCCGTCCGTATGAGTCTGCCATATTGCATTTGGTCGCAAAACAGCGTCCCGATATTACTGTATTGTGGGTGGACTCAGGCTACAACACGGACGCGACCTATCAGTTTGCTAATAAACTAATTCGTGATCTTGATTTAAATGTCATCACTTATATTCCTAAACAAACCGCTGCCCATCGCAATGTCACCATGAACGGCATCCCAGGGATTGACGACCCGCAGCATGATAATTTTACAGATCAAGTAAAGCTTGAGCCATTCCGCCGCGCACTTGATGAGCTAAAGCCAGACGTTTGGTTCAATGCTATTCGCAAGGATCAAACCGAATTCCGTCAAGGTCTTGATGTTCTTAGCTTATCAAAAGATGGCGTGCTAAAAGTAGCGCCGTTATTTGAAAAAACCGATAGCGATTTAGACGATTATCTGCTTGAGCATAGTTTGCCAAATGAGTTTGATTACTTTGATCCGACCAAGGTAGAAGAGCATCGTGAGTGTGGTCTGCATACGCAGTTGTAATCAAGCGTTACCGTAACTCATCGTTTAAAAATCTCTGTTTAAAAGGCTCTTTTACACTTGTAAGAGAGCTTTTTTGTCGCAAGCGTTCTTAACATTATTCTCCCCTCTATTCCACATTCCATCAAAAATCACAACTAACATGACAAAAACGAATATGCTAATGCCAATTCACTACGTGAGCGTGTGCCTGTGATACTTCATAATGGTGGCATATCTTACATTGACTGAATAATTGGTGATGCTATGAACACCTTTCCATTGTTTTTTAAATTAGAAGACCGCAAAGTACTGATCGTTGGTGGTGGTGATGTCGCGCTGCGCAAAGCCGACTTACTCAGTCGTGCCGGCGCTGCTATCACTATCGTCGCGCCAGGTATTTGCAAAGAGCTACAAGCCTTACTTCACGATGATAAGCACACTCTTATTTTTGATAACTATCATAAAAGGTACATGACGGGTGCACGCGTTATCATCGCCGGCACTGATGTTGAAGCGCTCAATCATCAAGTACACGCGGATGCAACCGAGCTTAATATTCCGGTCAACGTGGTTGATACCCCGCATTTATGCGACTTTATTTTCCCCGCTATCGTCGATCGTAATCCTATCGTCATCGGTATATCCTCAAATGGCAAAGCGCCGGTGCTCGCGCGTTTACTTCGCGCACGGCTTGAAACCTTAATTCCGCAAGGTTATGGCAAATTAGCCAAGCTTGCCGGCGAGTTTCGTAGCGAGGTAAAAAGTAAAATCCCAACCCTGACAGGCCGTCGTCAGTTTTGGGAGCGTGCCTTTGAAGGTCAAGTTAGTCAGTTGATGTTTGCCGGTAATGAGCGTGAGGCTACTGCGCAATTACAAGCAGATTTAGACAGCACAGTAGCAGCGCTTAAAAACAGTGTTAATCATACTATTGATCCTAATACCCATAGTCCTGCTACAACGACTAGCCAGCATGCTGAGAGCTACAGTACAGAATCACTATCGGCAACTGCGCCTGTAGCAACAGACGAATTAACCGCTACTCAAAATGCTACTATTGTTGGTGAAGTCTATATCGTTGGTGCTGGCCCTGGTGATCCAGAGCTTTTGACTTTTAAGGCGCTGCGTCTCATGCAACAAGCGGATATTGTCTATTATGATGCGCTAGTATCACCGCAAGTATTGGATCTATGCCGCCGCGATGCCGATAAAGTATTTGTCGGTAAAAAGCGTAGCAACCATGCGGTAGCTCAGCTTGGTATCAATGAGCTGTTGGTCAATAGTGCAAAAGAAGGTCGACGCGTCGTTCGTCTAAAAGGTGGCGATCCCTTTATCTTTGGACGTGGCGGCGAAGAAATTGAAAGCTTACGTGCGCATGGTGTACCTTATCAAGTCGTACCCGGTATTACCGCTGCTAACGCTGCCGCCAGTTATGCTGGTATTCCGCTGACTCACCGTGACCACTCACAATCAGTACGTTTCGTCACTGGATTTTTGAAGGCTGGCGCACCCAATAGCAATTTTAAAAGCTTTTTAAATACTGATGAGACCGTTGTGTTTTATATGGGTTTGCATTCGCTGGCGCGTTTGACTGAAGGTTTAATTGACGCTGGGCGCAGTAGCGACACCTCGATAGCTATCGTCTCCAACGCCAGTATGCCCAATCAGCAAGTATTAACTGGTACGCTTGAGACTATTGTTGCTCAGCAAGAACAAGCACAACTACCAACCCCTGCCTTACTTATCATGGGTGACGTCGTCAGCTTACATCATGATTTGGCTTGGTATAAGCTACACAATCAGCAAAACAATCAAAATAGTGAACATACAGCTAGTAACTGGCTACGTGAAGGATCAGCTACTACGGACAAAGATTCAAAAAAACCTATAGACCAGCAAGCCCATGCGCTATCTATGGTGGCTAATTTGGCTGCACAGCAAGAAGAAGATTTGGAGCAGTTGGTGATTGGTTAGGTTTTATTATTAATTTCTAAAAAGCTAAGTCCTACCGATAATATATTGGCAGGACTTTTTTTATGCGCTTGCAACAGAGCAGAAGAGCAAACCGCAACAATTCTTGCTAGAATGACAGCTTTCTAATAAACATTCTTAAGCTCAACTATGTCTACACCTGCCGATACCAAGTTCATGCCTACTAAACCTTTAAACATCTTACACACCTCAGATTGGCATTTGGGGCGCAGGCTGTACGGCCGTATGCGTTATGACGAGTTTGAGGCCTTTCTTGACTGGTTATACGGCACCATTAGCGCGCAAAAAGTCGATGTATTAATTGTCGCAGGTGATATTTTTGACACTATGACGCCGAGTAACCGGGCGCAAGCGCTATATTATGAATTTTTAGGTAGGGTCTCAAAATCATGCTGCCAACATATCATCATTGTCGCGGGCAATCATGATTCCCCTACTTTTTTAGACGCTCCAAGCAATGTATTAAAATTCTTAAACGTCCATGTCATCGGCACCGCTTGCGAGGACTTAAACGATGAGGTCTTGGTATTAGATGACACAGACGGCGCGCCGCACTGCATCATCGCCGCTGTGCCTTATCTGCGTGATCGTGATGTCCGTAGCAGTAGCGCTGGTGAGTCGATGGGTAGCAAAGACGCCAATGTCATCAACGGCATTCGCGCCCATTATGATAACGTCGCCAGTATTGCCAAAGCAAAGCAAACAGAATTAGCCGAAGCAAACCAGCGTTATATCCCGATCATTGCCACAGGCCATCTGTTTGCAGCTGGCGGCAAGACTACCGAAGACGACGGCGTGCGCGATCTTTATGTCGGTTCGCTTGGTAAGGTGTCTGCTGATATGTTTGACGATGGCTTTGATTATGTCGCCCTTGGGCACCTGCACGTCCCGCAGCGGGTCGGCGGCCGTGAGACCATTCGCTATTCAGGCTCACCGATTGCCATGGGTTTTGGTGAAGCCAAGCAACAAAAACAAGTATTGCTGGTACAGTTTGGCGATGTGAAAAATGATTTTAGCGAGCAAAAATCGGCATCAAATACTACTGCTACAAGCAGTATGCCTCAGCTTACCGATACAGTGACTAAGATTGAAAAATCGGTAGAAAAAGCCGCTAAAAAATTAGCCAGTCAGGCGACTGACTTTATGGACGATTTGTTTGGATTTGACGAGCCATCGGTTAGTGATAATAAAGATGAGATGGTAAAAACTGCTGCCATAGAAAACGCTTTTGCTAATCAAGACGAACACAATCAATCACTGTCTATTGATACCGCTACTACCAATAAAACCCTGTACCGTAATGATTCTAATCAGATGCAAGTAGTTTCCCTACCTATTCCAAAATTTCAGAAACTGGCACAAATATCAGGTGATTTGGAATCGATTAGTCAGCATATTGATAAAAACATTCAATCTCTTGATGCAACAGACTCTATTTGGTTAGAAGTTATTTATACGGGCGATGAGGTTATCAGCGAGCTGCGTGAGCATATTCAGGCAATGATAGAAGGCTTGCCGTGTAAAGTGTTAAAGATTAAAAACACGCGTACCTATAATAAAGTGCTGAACCAACAACAAACCTCTGAGACTCTCCAAGACTTAAATGAAGCAGAGGTATTTGAGCGTTGCCTGACCACTCACAATATCCCTGATGAACAAAAATCGTCCTTACGTAACGCGTATGATCAAATCGTTTATAACCTGCAGCATGAAGATACTCAGGCTGAATAACTGAGGCTAAATAATAGCAGCACATTTTAGATGCCAGCTGATAGCTTCTTCACTTCTTACCACTACTCTCTTTATAATTGCTTTATACAAAAATAAGACCTGCCCATGCGACTGATTGAACTGCGACTAAAAAACCTCAACTCCCTAAAAGGTGAATGGCACATCGACTTTAGTGACCCCGCTTTTCTGAATGAAGGCATTTTTGCCATTACTGGGCAGACGGGCGCTGGCAAGACCACCATCTTGGATGCAATTTGCTTAGCGCTTTATAGTCAAACGCCAAGATTGGGCGATATTACCGGCTCGACGAACGAAATCATGACCCAAGGTACGGGTGAATGCTCAGCAGAAGTTATTATCGAGATTGATGCCAAACGTTATCAATGCTATTGGTACCAACATCGCGCTCACAAAAAAGCCAAAGGTAACTTATTACCGATTAGACATGAGATTAGTGAGGTCAAAACTGGCAAAATTTTAGAAGAGAAAAAATCCAAAACTTCCGCCTATATTCAAGACCTCATCGGCATGGATTTTAATCAATTTACCCGCTCAATTATGCTAGCACAGGGCAGTTTTGCCGCGTTTTTAAAGTCTGATATTGGCGATAGAGCGGCCATTTTAGAGAAAATAACCGGCACTGCCATTTATGCCAAAATATCGCTAAACGTCCATGAGAAACATCGTACTGAAAAAGAAGCGCTTGGCAAGCTACAAGCAGGCGTGGATAGCTTATCCTTGTTAAGCCCTGAGGATGAAAAGCGACTGGCAGCAGAGTTAGAGACTCTGAATGAGCAGCAAAGCAAGCAGCGCCAAACCTTCAAAACCCTAAGCGAGCAGCTACAATGGCTGGACAGCGTTCAGCAGCTACAGCAAAGTTTATCAACCTATCAGACCGAGTTTGTAGTGGCACAGCAGGCACAGACAGATTTTATTCCAGAAGCCGAGCGCCTAGATATTGCTAATAAAGCCTTGGAAATTGATAGCCACTTTCGAGAGCTAAGCTATAGCCGAGAGTTGGTCAATCGACTTAGCAGTGAACAACATCAGTTACTCAGTAAGATCCCATCTCAGCAGGCAGTGCTTACACAAGCTACGACTCATTTAAACGATATCACTACCATTGAAAAGCAAGCAACAGATAATCTGCAAACCACTCTGCCTATTATTACAAAGACACGTGAGTTGGATGCTGAGATAAAACAGCAATCCCATTCTTTGGTAGACGATAATCAACGTAAAGACGACTTAGTCAATAATACGCAGCGATTACGCCACGAAATAGCCAGCCACAGCCAAATAGAACAAGACACTAAGACTCAGCTTAGCAGTATAGAAAAGTATTTTAGCGATTTCCAAGAACTAAACGCTCTCGACACAGACGTGGCGACCTTTGATAGCAACTGTAGCCGGTTAAAAGCATTGTTAGAAGATAACGTCAGCTTAGCGGCGGATAAGTTTGCGCAGGACACTCAATCAAGCCAGCTACAAGCTCGTTTTGATAATTTATCTAAACAGCAAGACGCAAATCAGATAGCGATAACCAAGCAACGCGAGCAACTTACAAGCTTACAACAGCAGCAAGCGGCACTTATCGAAAAACAATCGCTTGCTAGTATGCGCCGTGAGCAAGAGCAAGTCGATCAGATAAGCGCTCAGATTGTACAAGCCAGCTTTAAGCTACAGCAGCTGTCTGAACTTACTCGTCAAATCGAAAAGACGAAGCTCTCGCTACCCACACTAAATAAGGAATTAACTTCCTTAGAAACACTCATTGCTGATCATAAGTCAGATATTGAAGTTACTAAGCTCAAAAAACAAGAAAGACAAGAGCATCTAGATTTGTTGCAAAAGGTCGCCAAGCTTGAAGATTATATAGCAGAACTAGAAGATGGGACGCCCTGCCCACTCTGCGGTGCGCATGAACACCCTTATGGCGCACATCATCCACTACTAGACAATGACAATGCTAATCACAATCAGCCGTCTAAAACACAACAAGCTCGGCTACAAATAGCGGAACTAGAGACCATTATTGATAATCTTGAGCAGGCTTTATCGAAACATCGTATCGACCATGCCACAAAAAAAGAGACACTGAATAACCAAGAGCAACAATTAGCGCCCCTACAGCAGCGATCTAAAACCTTACATGAGGATATCCAGTCTGACCTACATTTGCTATTTGAGACTAAGAACGATTACTCTGAAGCAATCGCAGCAATTATCGACCCTCTTACGCAGATAAACGATAACATTGATGCGACTACTGCGAACATAGAGCTTATCTTATCCTTATTAGACACCGCCAAACACCACCTGACTGAACATAAACAGTCTCTTAAAACTATAATGGACAAATATGAGCACTTAACTGAAAGTGCGACAAAACTCAGTACGGCTATTGAAGCTGATGAAAAAAAGCAACAAGCGGTCAGTCATGACATTAACAACCTGACAACTAACATCAAGCTTAACTCGCAAAAGATTGTTGGAATAGAAGATAAGCTTGCTGCTAACTTCTCGGAGCTAACGCCGGTTATGACTACTGTTTCATCGCTAACGCACAAGTATCCTGCAGATAAATATAAAGATTATTTAACGACGGCGCTCAATGCGGCAGACGTATCTGAAGCACTTAAGCAACTAGATGATAGTTTTGATAAGCAAACGGTAATAGATCGCGCAGACTATGACCGTCATATTGAAAAACTGCGTCAACAGCGCAGCGCTTTAAACCAGTTAAAACAACATTTTAATGAGCAAAAAAATAGCCAGCATCAGCTGACCAATACCTTAAGCAGTTTGACTGCGCAGATTGAAACCAAGCAAACGCAGCTTAGTCATGATGAAATAGCGCTCAAAGAACTGCACAATTCAATTACTAATAAAATTAGAGTTATTGAACAATTACAGCAAGATAGAAAAGAGATTTTTGCAGATAAAAATACAGATACTGAAGAAGATCGGTTACGCAATATTGTCGATGAAGCGAAATCTAAGCAAGCGTCTGCACAAAGACAGTTAGATAAGGTAGAGCACGATTTAGAGCAGTTGGAGCGTAGCAAGCATCAGCTGACCACAGAGCTGCGGTCTGCGACTACCACCTTAAATACGCAGCAAAGCGCCTTTGCAGAGTTACTTACAGAGTCACAGTTCGTGGATGAAGCGGCATTCGTTAGCGCTCGCTTGCCGAAAGAAGCGCGAGAAGCATTACATACACGTAAATTAGCACTTGATAATGCGCTACAGCAAGCGAAACTACAATTAGATAGTACCCAGCAAGCGTTAACGCTAAAACTTGCTACTGCTATGACCGAGGAAAGCCAAGAAACGCTTGCAAGCCAGCATCAGCAAATACAAACGGATATCGATGAGTTAAGTCAAAAAATCGGTGCAATTGACCAAAAGCTCAAAGATAACGATAATCAAAAAGGCCAACAAGCGGAACAGCTCGTTGCGATTGATGCGCAAAAACAGAAACTACAAATCTGGCAGCAGCTACACACGCTAATTGGCTCAGCTGATGGCAAAAAATATCGCACCTTCGCCCAAGGCTTAACGTTTGAGGTCATGATTAGTCATGCCAATACGCAATTGCAAAAGATGAGTGATCGTTATTTACTCATTCATGATGATAGCAGTCCGCTTGAGCTTAATGTCATCGACAACTATCAAGGCGGTGATATTCGCAGTACCAAAAATCTTTCTGGCGGTGAAGGCTTTATTATCAGTCTAGCATTGGCGCTTGGTCTTTCACAGATGGCCAGTCATAACATTCGCGTTGACTCTTTATTTTTGGATGAAGGCTTTGGTACGCTTGATGAAGACTCCTTAGATATTGCACTCGACACCTTAACCAGCTTACAGCAAGAAGGTAAATTGATCGGCATCATCTCTCACGTACAGGCGTTAAAAGATCGTATCTTAACCCAAATAAAAGTCGAAAAACTCTCTGGCGGCTTTAGTCAAATCAGTGGTCAAGGCTGTCAAAAGATAGTCATATAAAATCATCAAAAAATAATAATGGCTTGTATCAGCCAATAAAAGCCCACTGCTAAATAAATTAACAGTGGGCTTTCATAGGTATCACAAATACTAATTACTTGGTAACAATACCACTTAGTTCACTCATTAGTACTGACAGTGTTGATAAACCAACCTGACTGTCTTCATCTTCACCATAAATATCATCAAGCTTATGCATCTCTGTCGTTACTGCTGCTAGCTGATCGAGATGACGAGAACGCCACTCGCTAAATGCTTGCTTGGCATCTGGTTTAGATAACAGCGCATCCATCAATAAGCGCAAGCTACGTGATAGCTCATTGACTAGGGCATGGCGCGCACGGCGATCCCAATAATCATGCTGCGGTAAAGTGGCGATATTATCCATCATCCAATCTAACTGTAAGACATGGTACGCCTCAAAGTACAGCGTTGCAATTTCATCGACAGGTCGCTCATATTGCTCAGCCAATAATGCCGCATCTAGCGCATCGACATGATAAGGTAGCATCGCAAACATCGTCGCATCACTCTCGGACAGATCTTCTTGCATCAAGCTGGTGGCATCCTCTTGCAAATATTCTGCAAATTGCTGTTCAATGAAACCGCCAGATTTGGTTAATTTTTCAACACTGCTTCTAAAGCGATTAATCATATCAGCGACTTGCAAGTCTTGTCCAAAGGCATTGATAAACCAGACAACACCTTGCTCAAGCGCATCACGCAGACGCAGCTCAAGTTTTAGCAGCAGTGTTGCGTCAATTTGGTTATCTAACGCTTCAAGCTTTTTCCATGCTATTGAGACATTGAAGACATCACGGCTAATAGCGTAACCCCGTACGATGGTTGCCAATGATTGATCGGTTTCTTCATAGAGACGGAACAGTGCCTCAATACCTAAGCGGTTAACCACACTATTGGTCAAATAAGTACTAATAATCTCACGATGCAAGCGGTGCTCAGTCATCTCATCAAAGAACCGCGTAGCCAGCTCATCAGGGAAGTACTTACGTAACTCATTGACGAAATACGGATCATCTGGCAAATCAGACAGTAGCAGATTGTCATATACCCACATCTTGCCATAAGCCATGACGACTGCTAACTCTGGGTTGGTTAGGCCAGTGGTTGCTTTTTGACGTTTGGCAATATCTTCATCCGATGGCAAATACTCGATCGCGCGATCCAGACGCCCTTCACTCTCCAACATCTGGATAAAGCGTTGATGATCACTTAAATTGGCCGCCGCACGAATGTGGCTGAGCTCAATCGCTTGGGGTTGTAGATAGTTTTGGCGCAATACCAGCTCTGCTACGGTATCGGTCATAGACTCAAGCAATTCATTACGCTGTTTTAAGGTCATATCACCTTGCTCAACGACTTTGCCAAGTAAGATTTTGATATTAACTTCGTGATCTGAGCAGTTAACACCGCCTGAGTTGTCGATAGCATCGGTATAAATACGGCCACCTGTTTGTGCATATTCGATACGGCCTTGCTGAGTAAAGCCTAAGTTACCACCCTCACCCACGACCGCCGTACGCAGCTCACCACCATTGATACGTACCGCGTCATTAGCACGATCACCGACATCGGCATGGCTCTCGTTTTCGCTTTTCACGTAAGTGCCGATACCACCGTTCCAGATGAGATCAACAGGCGATTTTAGTAATGCACTGATAAAATCATTAGGCGCAAGACTATCTTCACTGATATCGAACAGCGCTTTCATCTCAGCACTGATGGTGATGCTCTTATCTTGACGAGAGAACACACCGCCGCCTTGACTGATGAGCGATTTTTCATAATCATCCCACGTCGAGCGTGGCATTTTAAACAAACGCTCGCGCTCTGCGTAAGAAGCAGCGGTATCAGGATTAGGATCAACAAAGATATGCAGATGGTTAAAAGCAGCGACTAGCTTGGTATGGGTAGATTGCAGCATACCGTTACCAAAGACATCACCACTCATGTCACCAATACCAACCACAGTAAAGTCATCACGATTTTGGATATCCATACCACGCATACGGAAATGACGCTTGACGGACTCCCAACCACCGCGAGCCGTAATACCCATCGCTTTATGATCATAGCCAACTGAGCCACCTGAAGCAAAGGCATCGTCCAGCCAGAAGTTATATTCAGCAGACAAAGCGTTGGCAATATCAGAGAACGTCGCTGTCCCTTTATCGGCAGCCACTACCAAGTACGGATCATCTTCGTCATAACGCACAGTATCAGCTGGCGGAACAATTTGTCCATCAACGATATTGTCAGTGACATCAAGCATACCGCGTAAAAACGCTTGGTAGCAGGCAATGCCTTCTGCTTGAAACGCTTCACGGCCATCAGCCATGGTTTTGGTTTTGACAATAAAGCCACCCTTTGAGCCTACTGGCACAATCACCGCATTCTTAACCATCTGCGCTTTGACTAGTCCGAGTACTTCGGTGCGGAAATCTTCCATCCGATCTGACCAGCGCAAACCACCACGAGCCGCCTTGCCGCCACGCATATGTACTGCTTCAACGCGTGGTGAATAAACAAATATTTCAAACATCAATTTAGGCTTAGGCAAGTTAGGAATATTGGCTGCTAAGAACTTAAACGACAAGCGGTCTTTACGCTGATCATTGCTATCGGTTTGATAAAAGTTTGTACGTACCATGGCATTGATTAAGTCCAAGTACCAGCGCAAGATTCGATCTTCATCCAAACTATCTACATCTGCCAATGCAGCGATGATTTGTTGTTCAATCTGAGCGGTCTTTTCGCGGCGTTCTTCTTCACTATGTTTAGGGTTCATGCGCGCATCGAACAAACTGCCTAAAGTCACACTGATAGCGCTATTTTTCACCACAGTTTGCTGGATATAAGCACTAGAAAAAGGTGCTTTTGCTTGTATCATATAGCGCGATAACGCACGCAGTACGACCACATCATAAGTATCTAGTTTAGTAATTAATACCAGCTCGTTAAAGGAGTCACTCTCAACACGTCCAGCCCAAATTTGCTTTAGACTATCTTCAAACTGACCACGCACGACTTGCATATTGACAGTATTAACGTTTTCTAATATCAGCTCATATTCTTGCATCCAAATCGGCTGATCTGGCAGGTCAAACTCATACGTCTGTGCTGAGATAACTGATACACCAAAGTTTTCTAGAATCGGTAGTACTTTGGATAAAATTACTGGTTGATTGCGACCGTACAGTTTTAAATGTAACTGATTTCCTGCATCTCCTGTTGACTGGTATAAGTGCCAAATCATCGGCTGCTCATCGCTCAAGCTTGCCAAACGCTTAGTATCTTCAACCGCCGTACGCGCATCAAAACGCTCTTCGTAAGCTGCAGGAATGTAGTCTAGGAAACGACGCGTTAAGGAATTGGCTTGTTGTTCCCCAACATTATCAAGCAGCATTTGCTGATAATGATCAGTCCATGATTTCATAAGTGCTGATAGTTCAGCCTCAAGTGCAGCGTTATCGACATCGTTAACTTGACCTGGTACCGTGCGCACGTGTACATGTACGCGTGCGTGTTCAGATTCATTGAATTCGGTCGTAAAGCCAGATGATGTGCCACCATAAGCTTCTTTTAGCACTTTTTGTACTTCAATGCGCAATTCAGTGTTGAATTTATCACGAGGGATATAAACGAGGCACGACACAAAGCGCTGATAATGGTCAATACGGCTAAATAAGCGTAGGCTCTTTTTGTCCTGTAATTGGGTAATACCAGAAACGATAGGATATAACTCTTCAACGCTGGCTTGAAATAGATCATCACGCGGTAAAGTATTAATGACATGCATCATTTTATAATAAGCATGTCCTGCACGCGGTAAGTCAGCCATTGCCATAATTTTGTTGGCTTTTTCACGTAACAGCGGGATTTGTTGTACGCTAAGCTGATAGGCTTGAGATGTTAAAAGACCAATAAAACGGTATTCACCAACCAGTTTCCCATTATCATCGAACTTATGAATACCTAAGAAATCCATATATACTGGGCGATGAACAGGAGACACGCGGCTTGATTTGGACAGCATTAACACTCGTGGCTCGGTCAAAAGCTGTTTGAGTTCTTTAGGCAGTCTATCAAAGCTTTCTGAAAGCTTATCTTCTTCAGCACCGCGTAGTAGACCAAGACCACTATTACCAATGGCAAACAAATCTAGATCGGCATTTTGATTAGCACCGCCTTGTTTATTGTCTGACTTGTCATCAACAGCGATATAATTGCCACCTTCGAGACGATACTCACGATAGCCTAAAAATATAAAGTGGTCGTCTAAAATCCAATCTAAAAAGGCTTGAATTTCTTGCTGAGAATAATAAACTTCCGGTAGTGGCTTTTGTGACAGCTCAGTTTGAATATCAGTTAAACGTGCACGCATCTCCTTCCAGTCGCCAACCACGGTATCAAGCGTATCAACTTTATCTAAAAGTATCTGATGTAGCGCCTCTAACTCATCATCATTTTGATATGCAATCTCGCAATGGATGAGCGACATATTAGACGTCGCACTTTCATCAGCATTATCAACTTGGGTCAAATCGCCGTTTTCATCTCGCGTCACGCTGATGATTGTATTATAAGTGCGGTGAACATCGATACCTTGTGCTTCAAGGCTCATAAGCATTGTATCTACCAAAAATGGCCGATCGTATGCCACCATTTGAATAATAGTATGTGAGCTATGAAAATGCTGTTCTTCAGCGATAGGGTTAAAGACCGCTAACTGCGGCTTACTACCTTCATAGGCTTTTAGTAGCGTAAAGTGATGTAATGCCATACCTGCCAAATCAGCATCATTTATGACGTCTGCAGTTTCATGGTGCAGCGGTCGGTAATAGCTATTGATAAAATGATCAAGTAGTGATTTGTCTTTTTGCACATAACTGGTTGCAATATCACTTATCTGGCCAATGCGCTCTTTTGTGATACCAAGAGAGTTGGGCATAGCGTTCGTCCTTTTTATAAGTTTGATTTTTTTAATTAAATGTCGTTTACGTTTTTGTTTGATATTCTACTATTCAAACGTCTTTGACCCGTATACTTCGCTAGTCTGATGGATTGTAACCCACCTATCAGTATAGCTAAAGTGTAAAAAATTATTTCATGAATACGTACCGTCTTGATAACCTTTATTCATAAGATATTTGTTCATTATATCGCTAATTTGATAGTAATATCTTTTAAATATTCTTTTATGTAGATATTCTATGCTTTTACTAAATGATAGTAGACAATATTTTGACCAAACAAATTCTTTAGGCAATGTCGGTGGGTAGATATATATTGATAAGGTTGTCTGAAGTAAGGTTAGCCAATAGATACGAATGGCAATAGGTGAGACTTTTTTGTTAGAATACAGCAGTATGTTTAACAGTGTTTTACTGTTTCACTATTAACGCTTAATTAAGGGTAAGATGTATGATGAATATTTTGGTGATCGGCTCAGGTGGTCGCGAACACGCATTGGCTTGGCAATGTGCCAAAAATGATAACGTGCAGCGTATCTATGTCGCACCTGGTAATGCTGGCTCCGCTTTGGAACCCAAATGCCAAAATGTTGTCTTAAAATCTACCAGTAGTGACGCTAGTGAACATAGCGCTGTCATCGAATTTTGTCAAAATAATGCCATTGATATGGTCATTGTTGGTCCTGAAGCTCCGTTAGTTACCGGTATTATCGACGCTTGCCGTGATGCTGGTATCAAAGCATGGGGGCCGACTGCCTATTGCGCTCAGTTAGAAGGTTCAAAGACCTTTGCTAAAGAATTTATGGCTCAGAACAATATTCCTACTGCCGCCTATCAAGGCTTCACCGATGCGACGGCTGCTAAAGCTTATATCGATGAGCAAGGCGCACCGATCGTTATCAAAGCAGATGGTCTCGCTGCTGGCAAAGGCGTTATTGTAGCTGAGACTATTGAACAGGCTTATGATGCAATTGACGATATGCTAGCGGACAATAAGTTTGGCGATGCTGGTAGTCGTGTGGTGATTGAGCAGTTTTTACAAGGCGAGGAAGCAAGCTTTATCTGTATGATTGATGGTGATAACATTTTACCAATGGCGACCAGCCAAGATCATAAGCGTGCGTATGAAGGCGATACTGGTCCCAACACAGGCGGTATGGGCGCGTATTCTCCAGCACCAGTAGTCACTCAAGACGTGCATGATAAAGTGATGGCGCAAGTGATTCAGCCAGTGGTTGATGCCATGAAAGCTGCAGGTCATCCTTATACAGGCTTTTTGTATGCAGGTCTGATGATCGATAAGTCAGGCGACCCTTATGTCATCGAATTCAATTGCCGTTTTGGCGATCCAGAAACGCAGCCTATTTTGATGCGTCTTCAGTCATCTATGGTAGACTTAATTGCTCAAGGACTGGCAGGTCAATTGCCGAATGCAGCTAAATGGGATACGCGCCCTGCCCTTGGTATTGTTATCGCCTCTAAAGGCTATCCTGAAACTTCATCGAAAGGTGATGTGATTGCTGGCTTGCCCGAACTTGGCGTTGATAACGATGACTCAGTCAAAGTTTTTCATGCAGGTACTGCATTTTCTCAAGATGGCACTGACCTTGGTTCACAAGATGCAAGCTATGATAATAATGCTAAAGAAGTGATTACAAATGGTGGCCGTGTATTGTGCGTGACTGCTTTAGCAGATAGTATTTTAGACGCGCAACAAGCAGCACTTGCCGTCACAGGTGCTATCAGTTTCGATGGTGCGCATTATCGCCGTGACATAGGTCATCATGCTATTACACGCGAGCAGTCTTAGACCCAGTCGTATTTGAGACAGTATATTTTGTCCCAATATTTTGTTTTATTAATAAGTTATATGACTCAAACCCCAGTTTAAACATGAGCTGGGGTGTTTTAGTATTTTCATTCGTATTATGACCTAAAGGTCAGTACGACTTTGTATACTAACCTTGCATGTTCCTTGTATTGTTAGTCTTAAACCCGCAAATCAGTACAATCTGATGAATGGTTATATTTATGGCACATGATACGTCTAGACCTTCTAATAACAATAGGCAATCAATTGACACCCTAAAAACCTCTGGGTTTGAACGTCGATTATCGATTGCCAAAACCTCTTTGAACATTGGTCGTCGTTGGGCAGGTAATAGTATGTCTGGTATATTTTTGGATAAGCAGGCACGCTCGAAGCGCAATCAAGTTTTTATGGAGGCGCAAGCAAACTATGTCGCAGAAGAGCTAGGTAAACTAAAAGGCTCAGTGGTTAAGATTGGTCAAATGTTGGCGTTGTATGGTGAGCATATATTACCGCCAGAAATCACCAAAGCGTTGCAAACGCTTAATGATGACACGGCTACTCTCGCTTGGCCAAAAATAGAACAAACCCTTCAGCATATATTAGGTGACAAGCTAAATGAGCTCGAAGTGGATTCGGTTCCTATTGGTACCGCCTCCCTTGCCCAAGTTCACCGTGCAACGGTACTAGAAACTGGCGAGCAAGTCGTACTAAAAATACAGTATCCAGGTGTAGCAGAAGCGATCGACTCTGATCTTGCACTGTTTAAACGCTTACTAAAGGTAAGTAACGTGGTACCACAAACACGTGCACTTGACACTTGGTTTGAAGAGATACGCGACCTACTCCATAATGAAGTTGATTACAATACTGAAGCTGCAACGACAGAGCGCTTTTATAGTCGTCTGGTTGACGATCCTCGCTATATCGTACCGAAGATTAATCGTAATTACTCAAGCAAGCGTTTACTGTGTATGACTTATGAGCCTGGTGTCTCTGTCACCTCAGAAGCGCTGCAATTGATATCGCATGAACGACGCAATGCTATTGGTCAAGCAGCCATAGAAGTTATGATGCAGGAGATTTTCGTTTGGGGTGAGATGCAAACTGATCCAAACTTTGGTAATTACTTGGTACGTATCAGTGATAACTTTGAAGAGTTAGATAAACTTATCTTATTAGATTTTGGCGCTATTAGGCAGTTTGATAATACGCTATTGACCATTGCGCGTAACTTATTACGTGCAGGCTACCATCATGATCATCAATTAATGGTAGAAGGTATGACAGGTTATGACTTTTTTAATACGATGAGTGATAAAGTTCGTTCCGATATCGCCTCATTATTTTTGCTTGCGACAGAACCTTTTAGTCATCCTGATGCTAACCTTGATATTCCTGCAGACTGTTTAGATGAACAAAAACGTTATATTTGGGCCAATAGTAAATTGCATTCACGTATATCAGAGCGTGCTACACAAGCGATTCAGTCGTTCGAATTTAATTTACCTCCAAAAGAGTTTATGTTTATTAGCCGTAAATTTATTGGTGCTTACACTTTTTTGACGGTTGTTAATGCGCATACTAATTCAGAAAAATTGGTAAAACCTTTTTTATAAAATTATTATCGACCCTCCTTAAATTTTGAAAACCGCTCTTTGTAGCGGTTTTTTATTGTTTTACCGTTTTATTTGCTTAGGCTATTTTATATAGTTATATCTCAATAATGCCATTCAGTTTTACATAATTTTCCATTACTTAGGCTATTTACTTTTGTCATTACTATACGTTGTTTGCACACCAATCATCAAACCTTGTTTTATAACCTTGAGGCTTTGTCATGACTAGCTCCCAACACGTCTCCCCTCGAGCTAAATACTTGACTTCAAAGTGAGTACGCTGACTTTCAATAGCTATTTTATGGCGATTGTTAGGCAATACCCAAACAGTCGTCGCCTGCTCAACTGCATTGTCCATATAGGTGTCTATATTGGTTGCCAGAATCACAGTGCCGCCTATTTGCAAACGAGATAATAAAAATTCGAAGAAAGGCATATTTAGCCACTGCTGATTAAGGTTATGCTGTTCTGGGTTTGGATAAAGCAGATAAATACTTGTCAAACAATCGGGAGGCAGCGCGTGTACAGTCCATGCAATAGCATCAGCGTGGATGGGTGTTAGGTTATCTGGCAGTTGTTGCTCAAATAGTTTGGTGAAAGCTTCAAATTTATTACGTGTACGTTCAATAGCAATCAGATGTTTATCAGGATGCTCGGCTGCAAAACTAAGTGCATGCTTGCCCTTCCCTGCTCCAATCTCCAACACCAAAGGCATATTACTGTTACTATTTTTTATAACGCTTGGAACGGTAAAATCACGCGGTGCTGAGAGTTTTTGTGGTTGAAATGCACGCTTTTGCTGATGCGTAAACTCAATATTTTTAGTCATCTACTGTCCTTAAAGCATTTGTCTTTTGTCATCATCGAGCCCCATGCTATTATATAGGCAATTCACTTTAATAGTAATATGACAACAGTGAGTAACGCGTTAGGTTCTATCAATCGCAGCATAACAAAGGATAGATAGGATTGCGTATTACTGTTTCTTAATAATACTGAATGCTACCAATAAATTTGAGACTACTATTACCCTTATTATGACTAAAACGACTCCCGACACTTCCCCTAAGACCTATCCTTGCCCGCGTTGTGGTACTCAGACCACATGGCAGGACAATAAATACAAGCCATTTTGTAGCAGTCGCTGTAAGCTGATTGACTTGGGCGCATGGGCTAATGAGGACTATACTCTACCTGCAGAAACCACCCCTTTCTCTGACGAGCTATAGCCCATACCTTTTATTTTACTAACTTATCATCTTAAGGATGTTTTGCATGTCAGCTACTTATCTGATGCCTACCTATAATCGTCAGCCTATCAGCTTCACCCATGGTTCGGGAAGCTGGTTATATACCAAAGATGAAACTCCATATTTAGATGCACTTACAGGCATTGCAGTGTGCGGCTTAGGGCATTGTCATCCGAAGGTTACCGAAGCTATTCAGCAGCAGGCTGCCACTTTGGTTCATACCAGCAATTTGTTTGGCATCGATTGGCAAGAACGTGCAGGAGAAGCACTTTGTACTGCAGCACAAATGGATAGCGTGTTTTTTGCCAATAGTGGTGCTGAGGCCAATGAAGCTGCTCTAAAGATGGCGCGACTTTATGCTCACCAGCAAGGCTTTAAACGTCCAAAAGTTATTGTGATGGAGCAATCATTTCATGGTCGTACTTTACTATCGTTATCAGCGACTGCCAATCCTAAAGCGCGTGAAGGTTTTTATACCTTAGATGATGATTTTATCCGTGTGCCCTTCGGTGACATCGCAGCTATCAAACAAGCGGCCAAAGATTATGATGATATTTGTGCAATATTCATCGAACCTATTCAAGGCGAAGGCGGTCTCAATACTGCAGCTAATGGATTTAGCTATTTAGAAGAGCTACAAGCACAATGTGAGACAAACAACTGGCTCTTTATGATTGATGAAGTACAGACTGGCAACGGACGTACGGGCAAATATTTTGCTTATCAACATAGCAACGCTCGTCCTGATGTATTGACTACTGCTAAAGGCCTTGGTAATGGTTTTCCTGTAGGCGCCTGTATGGTACGCGGACGTGCTAACGGCTTATTCGGCGCAGGCAGTCATGGTTCTACTTATGGCGGCACACCGCTTGCAAGTCGCGTAGTACATAGTGTGTACGATGTATTGGCAAATAGCGGCATAATGGAAAACGCGTTAACCGAAGGTCAGTTTATTCGTAAAAGCATAACGGACGAGCTGCAACAATACGACGTTAGTAGTCGCGGTGCTGGAATGATGATAGGTATTGTCTTACCCAATACCATGGACTGTAGTCAGCTGGTGGATCTAGCACGCGATGAGCACAAACTAATCATCAATGTCACAGGCGGTCATGTCGTACGCCTATTACCGCCACTAAACATCAGCCGTCATGAAAGCCAGCAAGTTATTGAGCGATTAGTTAACTTATTGAGGCCCTTACTTTAAACTGGTTTTGTCATATACTTGATATATACTAAAGACCAAAGAGCCCTAAATAAGATTTATTTAGGGCTCTTTTCGTATCTCTATAACTTTACGCTTATTGACCATTAACAAGCATGGAAGTATTTTTTTAAAACTTCTAAGCAGCGAGTAATCTTTGCAGGCTGCTGCTCACGATTTAGGGTGACTGCATATAATACAAAGCTTGGTAACTGATAACCTGTCAATACTTCCACCAATTCACCACTTTCTAACTCTTTTTTAGCATCCATCTCCAACATTCTAACCAAACCATGCCCCTCTTTGGCCAAAGTAGTAGCCATAAAGACATTGTTGGTATGAATACGAGAGTCCATCTTTATACGCGTCTTTTTGCCAGTTTCGGTCTGGGTAAGCTCAACTTGATTAGAGTCTTTCATGATGTCAATACAAATTAGCTGATGCATCGCTAGATCTTTTGGGCTTTCAAGTTTTTTACGCTGACGTAAATATTGCGGCGATGCAATCAGTACTTGACGTACATCTGTCAACGGATGACTACTTAACGTAGAATCATTGATTGTGGGGCTCATACGTATGGCAATATCAATGCGCTCATCAATCATATCAATATAATGATTGTCCGCAAGATAAGTGATACTTAAGTCGTCATGCGCCGCCATCCATGTAGATAATGCTGGCAAAATATGATTAACGCCAAGCTCAGGTGTAGTAGCAATACGCAAACTACCTGCTAACTCATCACGCAACTGATTAACTTTAATTCTGCCCTGCTCTGCAGCACTAACGACATCTTTGGCCGCTTCATAAAAACTCTCACCTGCTTCAGTCAGGCTTAACTTGCGTGTAGAGCGATGTAATAACACTACACCTAGCTCATTTTCTAGTGATCGTATCTGTTGGCTGACTGCACTAGTTGTGATGCCAAGCTCACGAGCCGAACCACTAAAAGAGCCATGTCCGACCACACTGGCGAACACAGCCATACCGCGTAAATTATCTAACATAGTCTCACCTGGTAAACTTTCTGGTTGTTAATATAACTTAACCAGTATATCGGATTTTGTACATTTTTCATATTACCGTATATCAGTAGTACCATTTATTTTTAAATATAAAACAAAGTAATATCAATACGTTGGCTTTTGACTATGATAATTTGTAGTTAGACGCTGTTTATAAATGATTACTTTTACTACTTGCAAGAATCTAGCAAACTATTTAATAAAAATTAACACTGAAAAAATGAATAAAATGAGATTCTCCGCCATATAAAGTAACGATGGCATAGGTATATTAATGGCTAAATAAGTTTGACCTTACCCATTTTTCCTTCGCCACGAGCAGACAAATACTGCATGACAGGTGACTCAAGTAACATGGTTTCTGCAACTGAGGTGGCTTGCAAAACGCGTTGACGCTGACGCAGCTCAGGGGTTTTATTCTCATCTTGCATCACACTGCTGTCTACTTGCAAACTTACATCTGCCTTAGGAAACTGCTGTTGTAGCTTTGCAGCCAGTGCTTGAAAGGTAGTTTGCAAATGCTTGCTATCGACACCAGTCACAAATACTGCGTCTCCATTGCAGTCGCCAGTCATCATACCTTGACGAGCAAGGGCTAACTCATCTTGCGCAAGGTTGCTATTCTCACGAGCCTCTTGTAGCCAATAGTCCCACTTCTCTGGTGTCCATTCTCCTGTCAGCTCTTGCGGTGGGCAACGTAGCAAAACACGTGGGTCATTGTCTTGAGAATATAATTGAGAATCATTTCGATTTGGCTCAGAAATTGGTTCAGGCTCAGAAATTGGTTCAGGCTCAGAAATTGGTTCAGGCTCAGAAATTGGTTCAGGCTC
>NZ_JBQQES010000005.1:0-234046 GCF_052259005.1 Psychrobacter sp. 1Y10
ATTATGATAATTTAATCCTGTCAGGCATTGCTGCCTGACTAAAGTAAATCAGCCTCCGATAAAGTCGGGGCGGTTCAGTACAAGGAAAGGCAGTCATACCTTCCAAGTGTCACCGACTGCAACCAAGAGATTTCGATAAAGAGGTTTACAAAGCATGGCATTTTATCGAGAACTTCTTTGCCAAAATTAAGTAATACCGTGCGATTGCCACTCGTTATGATAAGTTAGCCAGTCATTTCCTCAGTGCGGTTCATCTGGTTTCTTGCGTTGTTTGGCTTAATTGATGACATGCCCTAGTAGGTTATAAAGTTCTAACGTAACTATTTATTAAAAACCAACTATAAAAAAAGGTAGTCGTTTAAAGGCTACCTTTTATCACTTGACCTATATTATTTTTGCTATGAATTAATTTATTTGGGACAGAAGGGACGAACGGGACAGCTCTTGTTACTAAAGGCTTTGAGCTATTCCAGTCTGTTTTTTAATTTCGAGACGAACGGGACAGGACTAACAAATTACTGTTTTCTGCACCGTTTGTCCCAGTCGTTTTAGTAGGGTTCACATGAAAGTATGTTAGCTTTGATCGCATAGACAGATGGGCGTTGCTTGCCATTAAATAAAGTATCAGGCATTTTGTAGATTTTACGGTCACTTTGGTTAAGTAGTAATAAGTCAGCTTCCTCTAATACTTGTAAGACTTTCTTTTTGCTAAAAGGTTCACATACCTTGTCAAAAGTCTCTTTAGAAAAATAATAGTCCCCCGTGTCCATATTGCGATAGCCTACACGGTTGGGAATTCTCTCCTCAAAGTTTGAGCGCATGTTTTTATAGCAAGGTTGAAAGCGACTTGATCCATGTTGTTCAATAAACGCCTTGATATGCTCTATAATTTGGCGTTGTTCGTGCTCACCATCGCGCCCATAGTTATCAAGCCAATTATCTAAGCATGTCATCACGGCTTTAGTTGCTTGTCCTGCTTGCCAGCCTGTAATGCCTGCACCTGTCGCTATCTCACCAGCTGCGGCAACAATAGCGAACCTTCTGGCCACTCTATGCGCCTGAGGTGCAAGGTAGCTATACTGGTTCATAAATTTACTTACAAGATGCTTAGCCTTGGCTGTGGTCGCTGCTTTGTCGGCGGTGATATATTCCAGCCATGCTATGCCAGCTACACCATAGTAAGTATGTGATAACTCCTTGATCTTATCAGCTTGTGCTGCGCCTGTGTCTGCCAATACTAAACTATCAAAAATTTTTAGACCTTTACCAGCATCAGCATCTATATGCGCTACTCGAACCTCAATACCTGCATTAGTTTTTTGCCCTGCTTGCGCCATAAGGTTTTGTATTGACTCTTCACCATTAGATAAAAAGATAATGCGCCATGTTTTGGCTATGCGATTGTGTCCCGTGGTGGTGCTGCGCCCTTTACCTTGACCATTAGCCAGCATGTAACTACTTTTACTAAGGATGTTGGGATCACATTCGCTGATTTCATCTAGGGGCAAAAAGCTGTCGTTATGCTCACTTGCTGTGCCTTCTAAGGCATTATCAGTGCTGCGCCATGTTTTAGTGTATTTGTCAGGTTTGCCCCATACGCTAGACGCTGCTTTAAGTGATAATGACTTACCCATACTTGATGAGCCTAAAAAGTGAAAGCCACCGCCGCCATCATCCAATATTTCAAGTAACTGACCAGAAAAAGCACATGAGATAGAGAAAGCAATACGGCTTTGTTCTGCCATTGGCTTGCATAATTTTTCATTCCATTGGTTTAATGTTCCTTGCTGGGCTAGGGTGCTATTGATTCTATGGGCATATTCATAGACGACTAACTGCTTGCCATCGCCGCCTATTGCGCCATCAGGTAGTATGTATTGGTCGCCATGCCAGCCCAGTTTATCCACGCATGATGCCCGTTTCTGAATAGGATAGTCTTGAATATAAGCGTCTAGGTAGCTGCGCTGTTTTATGTTTGTGGTAATGTTTAAGCCTTGGCTAGCTAGCTCTCTACGATATTCATGTGAATCACCTTGTAATAAAGATAACTGCATCGACCACTGATGCAAGACGTCATCATCATCCCGCCATTGTAGTAAGCGCCCCCATTTTGTATTATTAGTATCGCTAGTCTTAGCGATGATCTCAATTGGAGAACATACAAACAGGCTTATCTTGTGTATTATATTTGCTGGGTCGACAAGATTGTATTTCACAAAATAAAGCCCATCATGATATAGCTCAAAACGTCCATCATCATAAATCATAGGTTCATTAAGCTGTGGATCATCACGCCATTTAGGATAGCAAGCACTATCTTTCAGATTAATGATCTGGCTTTCATTAGCTGCCAATATTGCTTCATAGCTATTATTAGCAAGTAGCATCGTGACAATATCAGCCACAGTAACCAATGCCCTAGCATTTACGCCTGCAAATAGATTTATTAAGACTTTATTATCAAGTGTCATTGGTACGGTTACCTGTGATCCGCTGCCCCAATGCTGCACCATTTTTTTGAAGTTTTGCTTTGTTCTTTGAGGGCTAACAACAATAGTTTTATCACTATCCATCAGGCATGTATAAGCATCTATACCGTTCTCTAGGTCATCAAACGCTAGCACCTCATTAGCATTATTTATGTCACCAATGATGATAGCGCCATAACCTGTAGGGTCAATTACAATGGGTTTAATTGTGCTGTTTGGTTTGTAGAATACCGCGCCTACATTCTTGCCTTGCGCGTCAGTGAGGGAAATGGCAATTGTACCGGCGGTGAGTTTTGTTTTGCCAATCTCTTTGCCATGATATATAGTAGTATTACCTGTAACGGATAGTAGCCGTTTAGGTTCTAGTAGGTCATATATCTTTTTTAGAAAAACATCGCCTGCCAGCTCTTTTAATTTTGCTGGCTTGCAATTTAGTAATAGAGTATCAGCGCCCATGTTGTCTACATGGGCTTCTTTGTTTTTAGATTTCATTTTCACTCTCCACATCTTCATTATGAGAGAGCGAGCTTTTATAATTTTCCAGCCAATTGATTACATCTATGTTGCGCCACGCAACCATATTTGATGATAATTTGATGCTTGCAGGAAACTTGCCATTATTACTCCACTCATGGAGTGTCGTTCTGGAAAATGGCAGAAAATGAAGAATGTCTTTTGCTCTAGACATTCCCTGAGGCGGAAGGATATTACTAACTTCACTTACTTTAGATTCAACATTGTTTGTTAAGTCTTTCACTCTAGCGTCTCCGTATAATACGTTGATTATCCACCGCGGTGAACAATTACGGTGTAGCTAGAATGATAAAACATATGATGAAAGAGTTACCCTAACTAGAATTTCGGAAGTCCTAGTTAGGATTTAATTAATACTATTTGATCTGTTCATAAGCAATTTTCAGCCAGCTTGCTACTGCCTCTTCGCTTAAATTATTTCCCTGAAGCTCAATAGCTTTTCTTATAGCTCCGTTACTTTTTTCTGAGTATGGTTTAGTAATATTCAGTTCTAAAAGCTCGCTCGCTAAAGCGGAAATTATTTTTCCAGCATTATTAGCTGATCTTATATGTAATTCTTTAGTAGGTTTCTCAGAACTTAGTTTGTTATTCAGATTTTCTATTTGTGCAAGTTGTTGACTTATAAGTCTATTAGCTTTTTTTAATTTTTTAGCTAATTTTGGAGCTAAATCAATATTTTCAATCCTACGAAGGATGAAGCTCACATCTTGACTTGAAAATATTAATTTGCATTGTTTTTCAGGTTTTATCGCTTTATGATAATCGCTATCAGGCATGTGTAATACCCAGCCAAAAACCTCATCCTCTCTTAATAAAGCCGCGTAATCGTCTTCACCCATATTGCCAAAAGGATTTTTTGAGATAAATTTTATGTGGTGAGAAATAGGCTCATAATCACCAATAATAACTTTTAAACCTAAATTAGTATGCATTACATTGTTAGAAGAGATACTAAATATACCTTCAACATAAGGAGCGAAACCATCGTTACCCATAGCATACTCATCTTTAAAAGTAGTAAGCAGCTTTTTGGTCTGATATATTATTGCGTCTATGTCTAAAGAAGCATCATATCTCTGTGGATCTACTAGTTCCTTTAACTCCAAAATATTAATATCTTCATTTATAGTTGCAGATAGCTCTTTTATAATATCTTCACGACTCTTCGAATAGACAGATCTAACACTATTAATAAGACCTTTGTAATGAACATAAGGTGTCAGTAGATGGGTGTCTATAAAACGTTTTATTGTTAGATCACTACTAAGCTGAGGATCAGTTGATGCAGCTAATTTATTTTTGACTTCTTCAAGAGTATAAAAGTTCTTTAAATGGTCAGACATCGTTATTATCCTTAAGATGAAGTTTACTTAAGTAGTCAGCCCACTTATTCATCATATCCTTACGATAATCTAAGTGCTGAGCACCGTTATAAGCTCTACTGATTTTGCTCTCTTGTTCATGTGCTAGTTGTAACTCAATAGCTTCATGCATAAACCCTTGCTCATGCAGAGTAGTACTCGCTAGTCCCCGAAAGCCATGCCCTGTCATCTTGTATTTATAACCCATTTGATAAAGTGCGTTAATAAAAGCGTTCTGACTGTACGGCCTACGAGTTGAAGGGTTATAGAATACATACTGCTCTGAAAAATTTAGTTCTTTGATTTGCTCTAATATCTTTATAACCTGTGGTGCAAGAGGTACAATATGAGGTCTATCCATTTTCATTTTATTTGCAGGTATGCGCCAAGTTTTATCATTCCAGTCAATTTCTGACCACTCCATAAATCGAATTTCATTAGTTCTTACAAAGGTATAGCATAAGAACCATAGACCTAGTTTGACAGTTATATGTCCAGTGTATGCATCGATATCTTGTAAAAGCTTAGGTAGTTCTTTTGAAGTAATACGACTGTGATTTTTTGTTCTGTGCGGTTTGATCGCTGCTGATAAGTCTGCTGCAGGATTTGACGTCGCTACGCCTATGCGAATAGCGTGCTTAAATATCTGTCCTACTTCTGCCATTATGCGTCGTGCCATTTCATTAGCACCACGTGCCTCGATACTTTTACCAATCGCTAAAATATCAGGTGATGTAATGTCGTCGATTAGCTTATGCCCTATAACTGGTTTAACGTCACGCATATAGGCTGAGTAGTTACGACTAAACGTACTTGAGGCTAAAAAGGTTTTACGATCTGTATACCAAGCCTGTGCAATAGTATCAAAAAGTCTTGAGCCATCTTGCTCAGCGAGTTTTTCTTTTTTCTTACCTTTTGGGTTAATACCTTCGTTAATCTGTTGCTTTATTTCTAGGTTACGCTGGCGTGCCTGCTGCAGTGTAATTACTGGGTACTTGCCCAAGGTCAGTGATTGCTGTTTACCTTGCCAGCGGTAAGCACTGATCCAGACTTTGTTTCCGGTGTGTCTTACCCACAGTTGAAGGCCGTCGCCATCACTATGCTTGTCAGGGCGGCTAGGGGTGCATTTGTCACTTGGGGTTAGTTTGTTGATAATCGTATGAGTTAATGGCATGTTGGTATATCCCCGTGTTGATATAATCTATACCAACAAATATACCAATATTCTATATAGTTCGCCATATACCAAGGTATTCGGAAATTACGTAAAATCCCATAAAAAAAGGCTTGCCGCATCGCTGCGAACAAGCCTGATTTGATATATGGTGGGCCCAGTAGGACTTGAACCTACGACCAAAGGATTATGAGTCCTCTGCTCTAACCAACTGAGCTATGGGCCCTAACGTTAGACGCACAATGATACCTGATTTTTTTAAATTTTCAAGTAAAAGATAGCAACTAAACGATATTATTCAGCTCTTTTTGCTTACTTACTAAATATTACCACCAGCTAAGGTCAAACCACGACCGCCATCGACATTAATAACCTCTCCTGTGACATAGCTTGCCTTTGCTAAATATAATACGCTTTGTGCAATATCATCTGGTGTACCGATTCGCTGCATAGGAATAGAGTCGATGATATTTTGTTGCTGTATGTCCTCGAGTGCTTGGTCGCTATCGGCATCAGGCAATACGTTTACCCCAGGTGCAACGCCATTAACGCGAACATAAGGCGCCATATCTAACGCGAGAGACTGTACCATCATCCGGTGCGCTGCCTTTGCCATATTATAGATAGTGTAGTGCTTAAACGGTTTATTATGAGCGTGAATATCAAGTAGGCTAATGATGCATCCATACTGCGTTTGTAAGTAAGGCAAAAAAGCTTGGCTAAGTAATAATGGTGCTTTGGCATTGCTCAAAAACAGATCATCCCATTGGTCATTATCTATACTATTGAGCGGAGTCGGGTAAAATCGTGATGCGTTATGTACTAGCACATCAAGCTGTCCAAATCTATCTATAACGGATTGAACAAACTGAGTTAATAAATGGCTATCGGTGACAACTGCTAAATCCGCAACGACAACTGCCGCACTATTATCACGGATTTCGTTAAGCTGGTTTGCTAGCGCTATTGCTTGTTGCTCGCTACGATGACAATGGATAATGACACGGTAGCCTTGATGATGCGCTGCTCGAATGATGGCTGCGCCAATACGCTTAGCGCTACCAGTGACGAGTATGACGGGACTATCACTGTATGAGTGGTCATTGTTCACGTCAATAGATGGGTTTGTGTCGCTCTTCACTGTGGATTCGATTGGCATAAAAATACAGTTTCCATCGTCTAATCGTATTTTGTTTAATAAAAAAGGTTGTTAGCTTTGCTTACAGATAAAATATATGACACTGTTAGTCAGTACTGGCTATAGATTGTTCCATAGAGAACAGATGCGCAGCACGCGCCTCATTTAATGCTTTACCGATGGCAGCGCCCTTAATGTCTGCATCTATACTTTTTATACCAATAGCATGAAAGCTATTTAATGCAAGCATCATTTGACGATGTTGTTTTGCCAGCTGTAATACATGACTGGTTACCAATAGCTGCGACAACTTATTAGGCTCTTTATGAGCGCTACAGGCTTGGATAAGATCAATCTTTTGAGTAGCGTTTAGTTCATTGACTGCGCTTAATTTCCCAGCTTGGGTAACGAATAAGCTTGCAAACTGAATGGGTACTTTAGGTACTTTGGCGCTATTGCTTATAGAGGTGATGGCTTTTAGAGCGGCTTTTTTCTCCTCAGCCGCAACACTTGTATGTGAACCGCTTGATAGTATGTCAGGGTTAGGTTGCGAGACGAATATGGATTGATCAAGACTAGCCATCAATAACGCCCAACGCTGAGACAAATTTAAGTGCATTTGACCAGCAAAGTATAGTGCTGTCTGTACCGTTTCCCGTACACGAGTATCACTCCAAGCGTGATGCAATGGCGCAAAGTACTCAGTTAAAGCGCCGATCGCATACAACTGCTCCCAATAAACCTGAGGAGAGTCTTGCATCATTGCGCGGCTTGATTCTTGCCAAATACGCTCAGCACTCAAATGGGTAAGCTCACCTGAATCGACCAGTTGGCACATGAGCGTGATGGTTTCCTCAGCGATGTGAAAACCTAAGTCATAATAACGTCCATAAAAGCGTGCGACTCGCAGTACCCGTAGCGGATCTTCGCTAAAAGCCTCCGATATATGACGTAAGGTCTTGCTCTGAATATCATCGAGTCCACCATAATAATCAATTACTTCACCCGTAAGAGGCGTGTCATCAGTGAGGCCAGTTACTTCAATCGCCATCGCATTGATGGTTAAGTCACGGCGCTGTAAGTCATCTTGCAACGTTACATCAGGGCTAGCATGTACGCTAAAGCCTTGATAACCACGACCAAGTTTGCGCTCAGTACGTGCGAGTGCATATTCTTCTTGAGTAGTCGGGTGCAAAAATACGGGAAAGTCTGCACCGACTTGAATAAAGCCTGCTGCTAGCATCTCATCGACGGTTGCACCTACCACCACAAAGTCTTTATCTGTAATAGGGCGATCTAACAGCTGATCACGAACTGCACCACCAACGAGATAAACTTGCATGGAAACCTCTTTTATTCGTCAAACAAATTTTAATCAGATGAATATTATTATCATTTTATTGAAGCAAAAAAAACCAGTCTATACCATTTATGACGATGATATAGACTGGTCTTAGTATAGCAAACTACTACTATTAATCATGAACAGTAGCAGCTCATCGATAAATATAATGCGGCAATTACTTCTCGTTTTCTAAGTCTTGCGCTTCAGTGACAGCAAGCGCCGTCATATTGACCACGCGACGAGCTGTCGCTGATGGCGTCAAGATATGAACAGGCTTATTGGCTCCCAGTAAGATTGGACCAATAGAGGCGCTGTTTGTTGCTGTTTTAAGCAAATTAAAGGCAATGTTTGCAGCATCAAGCGTTGGCAAAATAAGCAAATTGGCCGCACCTTTTAGGTGACTTGATGGCATATCTTCTAAACGAATATACTCATTAAGCGCAGCATCACCTTGCATCTCACCATCAAAATCGAAATCCACATTCATCTCATTTAGTAGCTTATAGACTTTGCGCATTTTGACAGCACTAACGCGATCAGAGGTACCAAAGTTTGAATGTGATACCAAAGCGACGCGCGGCGTGATGCCGAAGCGGTGCAATTGATCCGCAGCCAATACGGTCATTTCAGCCAATTGTTCAGCAGTAGGGTCTTCATGAATATAGGTATCAGCAATAAAGATATTGCGATCTTGCATGAGTACCGCATTCATCGCATAAAAGTCACTTACACCGTCTTTTTTACCAATGACTTTTTGGACATAATCAAGATGTAATTGATAATGGCTAAACGTACCGCAGATCATGCCCTCAGCGTCACCATTTTCGACCAGAAGCGCACCAATAAGGCTGGTCTTGCGACGGACATCACGACGAGCAAGCTCAATACTGACACCGCGGCGTTTATTTTTTTCGTAATAACCTTGCCAGTAATCTTTATAACGAGGATCATCATCTTGGTTGATAATGGTAATGTTCTCACCGTCTTTTAGACGTAAGCCAAGCTTCTCAATATTGTTTTCAATGACTGATGGACGTCCAACCAAGATAGGTTTTGCCAGCTTTTCATCAACGACGACTTGTACGGCAAGAAGGACATTGTTATCTTCACCTTCACAGTAAACGATACGCTTTGGATCTGACTTCGCACGAGAGAAGATAGGCTTCATCACAAACGCTGAGTTATACACAAACTCTGATAAGCGCTGACGATAAGTATCTAAGTTATCAATCGGTAAGGTTGCAACACCTGAGTCCATCGCCGCTTTTGCAACTGCAGAGGCAATCTCGATGATTAAGTTTGGCTCTAGCGGTCCTGGAATCAGATAATCAGGGCCAAAGCTTCTCATTTTGTCGATATTTCTGACGTTCGTGGTCGGCGTCGCTTCAACGTGCGCCATCGCTGCAATCGCACGTACGCAAGCAATTTTCATCTCTTCGTTAACAGTCGTTGCACCTACATCTAATGCCCCACGGAAGATATAAGGAAAGCATAATGCGTTGTTAACTTGGTTTGGATAATCTGAGCGTCCGGTCGCCATAATGACGTCTGGACGTACTGAATGCGCCAATTCTGGCATGATTTCAGGCGTTGGATTGGCGAGAGCAAAGATGATAGGGTTTTTTGCCATACGGCGTACCATATCGGGGCTTAAAATGCCAGGCATTGATAGGCCGATAAACATGTCCACATCGTCCATCACATCATCAATGGTACTAGCATCGGTGTCGCGAGCATAACGTTGTTTTGACTCGTCTAGATTCTCACGACTGGTGGTAATAATACCGCGTGAATCAGAAACAAAAATATTGTTCTGATCAACACCAAGAGCACAGATGATGTCTAGGCAAGAAATGGCGGCAGCACCAGCACCTGAACAGACGATTTTGATCTCTTCAATCTTTTTGCTAGTCAGAATGAGGGCGTTTAGCATGGCGGCAGCAACGATAATAGAGGTACCATGCTGATCGTCATGAAAAACTGGAATGTTCATACGTTTACGCAGCTCGCGCTCGATTTTAAAACATTCGGGTGCTTTGATGTCTTCTAAGTTAATACCACCAAACGTTGGCTCCAGTGATGCAACCGCTTCAATAAATTTGTCAGGATCATTTTGTTGAATTTCAATATCAAAAACATCGATACCAGCGAATTTTTTGAATAATACCCCTTTACCTTCCATCACTGGTTTTGACGCCAGCGGACCGATATCACCCAAACCCAATACGGCAGTACCGTTAGTAATAACACCAACCAAATTACTACGTGCTGTATATTTAGCGGCTGTCGTTGGGTCTTTTTGAATCTCAAGACAAGGTACTGCGACACCTGGCGAATAGGCTAAAGCCAAATCACGCTGGTTAGCCAGTTGTTTAATAGGTGTTACCGAGATTTTACCTGGTCTTGGAAACTCATGATAATGTAGAGCAGCCTGTTCGAACTGTTCTTTATCTGTATTAGGATTATCCATATTCAAATTGGTATCGTCATTCATAATAATGGCCATTGTTGGAATAAATTGAAATAAAACAAAGTGTGATAAACAAAATAAAGTAACGCTCGACCCCAAAAAATCGTCGAATATAAGCTCCAGCAAATAACAGATTAAGGAGCTACTAAGCGACTATTAAAAGGCGATGCACAGTCAAAAAAGCGTTAGGCTATGATCAGATGATAACGTAAAGCGAAAAGCTAATAAACTTAGCTATTTTAGTCTAGCATTATTGATAATTAGCTGCCGAGTCAATCATAACGAAGTGCATAACTTATATAATAAATTGATAACGAACATTTAGCCAGTTGATAGTAACAAATAAAGTGAAATTTACAATATATATTCAATATTGTGACTATTGTTTTAAATTTAGTCTAAATTTTACTGTCAGTTATTAGGTTAGTGGTTTCATCTCAAGATTTTTTAGAAGTGACATAATGATTAACAACTAAACAGAGAATAATAAAAAACGTTTATTAACCTCTGTTAGGGTTTAATAGTAGTAATCAAAAAGAGATTCTGTAGTATTTATGAAGAACAACTGATCGGCATCTGCGGTGCATTAGGAGCTGGAGGGGTACTATCAAGCGCTGTTGCGATATCTTGTACCGTATATGGGCTGGCAAGCAATTCATATAAGCGTGACACCTCTTCAAACTGCCCTTGTTCAGCAGCAGTGATAGCGCGCTGAGCCATGCTATTACGGAGTACATAGACAGGATTAGTCGTTTGCATGTCGGTGACGACTTGTTCAATAGATAGCGCTTGCACATGCGCTAAATAACGCGCTGACCAATCTTGCCATACTTGTAATGCCTCACCTTGCAATTCATGAGTCAAGGTGGCTAATAATTGCTTCTCATAAGGGTAATTCTCTGGAGATACTAAACCTAAGAGGGCACGAAAGCTATTGGTATAATCAAGCAAGTTGTCTTCTAGTAAGGTCAGCCACTCAAAAGCTAAGCTTAAGCTCTCTTTTTGATGCGGCAATCCTAACTTACGACACAGTCCTTGTTGATAATGTTGCATAAAGGTTGGTTCATAAGGGGCTAAGCAATCTGATAACGCTTCACGCGTCACGCCCTCTAAGCGCATAAAGTGTGGCAACCAGATATTGAGATTCCAGTGTCCAATAGCAGGCTGGTTTTGATAGGTGTAGCGTCCAGTATGGTCAGAGTGATTGTTGATCCAAGCAGGATTAAAACGTTCCATAAAGCCAAATGGCCCAAAGTCTAAAGTACTACCAGTGATAGATAAGTTATCGGTATTCATCACTCCGTGTGCAAAACCAATCAGTTGCCAGTCAGCTATCATACGTGCAGTACGCTCAACGACTGCTTGCAAAAATGCTAGCACTGGCGTTTCGCTATCACGACATTCTGGATAGTAGGTGTCAATCATATAATTAGTAAATTCACCAAGCAAATCAGGAGCAAAGCTTGCAATCCACTCTATGTGACCTAAGCGAATATGACTATCTGCTACGCGCATCAAAGCAGCACCTGCTTCCATACGTTCGCGGCGTACAGGCGTATCTGATACGACAAAGCCAAGCGCATTAGAGGAGGGGATACTGAGCTGATTGAGAGCATGCCCACATAGATACTCACGAATAGTACTGCGTAATACCGCCCGCCCATCACCCATCCGCGAGTACGGTGTCAGACCAGAGCCTTTAAGGTGCAAATCTTGCAATTGGTTGTCATTGTCTAGTACTTGCGCCACGAGCAAGCCACGTCCATCACCCAATTGTCCTGCCCATTGTCCGAACTGGTGACCTGCATAGGCCATCGCCAAAGGCTCAAATTGAGTAGGCACATAATGACCACCGAGAATCTCAACCCAGCGTGCCATTAAGTCTTCATCATCTGCCCAACCTAGCTGCTCTGCTACTTGAGTATTAAAATGCCCAGCACGCGGATTTTTTAGCGCGGTTGGTGGCTGCTTGTGATATAAACGTGGGTCTAAATTGACATAGGTATTTTGATAGCGCATACGTGCTTTTCCTATTGATACTCACTAAATATGAATAATAACGATGATATAAAAAACAATAAATATACTATAACATAGCCCTAGTGCTACACCTGTGCACTCTGTCCATGTCTTGTAATTTATCTTAAATTAATCACTGTTATAAGATGATAAATTTACGATGGCAAACTAATTTGATGAGTGTTAGTTGTCGCTTTACTCAACAGACCCTAAGTAATGGTAAACATTCCATAAAAAAATCTCCCTATCTACTATAGATAGGGAGATTTTGTATTATAAACAATGAACTCGTTTAACTAGTCAGGATGCTTTAAGCAGCTTTTTTATTGTAGCCAATCGAGCGAAATGCGATCTTCAAGTTGTCGTTATGCTCATGAATCTTTTGTTCGATCTTAGCATACTCAAGCTTGAGCTTGTCATCGACTTCATGCAAGCGATCTGCAAATTCATTCTTTTTCATCTCAACAGCTTTGGCTTTTAGTGCTTGCCATTCTTCTACTGTCTGCGTAAAAGCTTCGTACTCAAACTTGATGCGATCTTGGAAGCTTTGCATAACATGCGGAATATCGATGCCACTTGCACTTACCGTATCGATCTGCTGTTGAGCTTGTTTGAACTGCATTTGGACTTCAGCGTGCTTAATAGTTGTATCATCAACTGTACGAAGCTCACTCGTTAGACCAATTTTAGACAAACCAGCAATCAACCATTTAGTAGGATCGTACTGCCACCATTTTACACCGTTACGATAATCGTATTGGAAGAAGTGATGGTAGTTATGATAACCCTCACCCCATGTGAAGATAGCTAACATGAAGTTGTCACGTGCAGTGTTGGTATCAGTATAAGGACGCGAACCAAACATATGGCATAGCGAGTTGATAAAGAAAGTAAAATGGTGAGTCAATACCAAACGTAGCAAACCTGCTAGTACTAAGGTACCCCAAACATCACCAAGTAACCAACCAACAGCTGCTACTAAACCGACGTTCGTTGCTAATACCCAAAGACCATAATACTTATGCTGGATTTGGAGGACTTTATCTTTCGTCAAGTCTGGAATGTTTTTGTAGTCAAACTTACCACTTGGATAATTGCGCAGCATCCAACCGACATGACTAAACCAAAAACCACGCTTAGCTGAGTACGGATCTTCTATACGATCATCAACATGACGATGATGAGTACGGTGACCTGAGACCCAATCAAACGCAGAACCCTGTACTGCTAACGTTGAACCCAGTAATAAAAAGTTTCTCACTGCTGGATGCGCTTTATAGGCACGATGCGATAGCAAACGGTGATAGCCTGCGGTGATACTGATACCCGTCCATACCATAAAAGCACCAAATACGCCCCAAACAGGTGCGCTCACTTGGTGGGTAAATAAGTACCATGGAGTAATGATAGCAGCAGCAATAGGCGTCGCTACCAAAATAGTAGCAGGTATCCAATTGATTGGCGCTTTTTTAAATTCAAGCTCTTGTAAATCAAGAGTATGGTTACTTGTAGTGACGTCATTTTGCTTAGCAGTTTTTGTATAGTTACGTTTTGCGGTAGGCTGCTCATCAAGCGCAGCTTTCGCTTTGTTATTATCAAACCACGTTTTAAAACGTCCAACCTGAGTGGTTGCGTTATCCAAAATGCTGTCACCAGATTTGATAGCGAAACGTAAGCCTTTAAGCGGTAAGCCCATTGCTTTTTTTGCAATCATATAATTTTCCTAGCGGTATTAGTTTCAGGCTCTATATTACCCTAAAAGAAGCAGAAAGTGAACGTTTATACACTAGAAAAATATTAATAAATAACAATAACTTGTATGAGTTATTCGATATTTTATTGTAAATACCCTGTTAGCTATCAGGTATTGTGTGAAAGTGTAAGTTCTACTAAAGCTATGTTAAGAAACCATTGATTAATAAATAGCTAAAGCCGTCTTATCATAAGCGCTAAAAAGTATCATAAGCGCTAAAAACCTTAGCAAATCAAGCTAAATATATGACGCAAATAGTAATATAAGCCACTAGCTTACGACAATTGTCAAAAAAAATTTATAATAATTGACTTGGAATGTCAGTAATAATGACGTCTACTTGCCACTCGACAAGTTTTTTTGCAATTTCTATATCGTTTACTGTCCACGCACTGACTGGTAAACCGTAACGATGCGCGTTTTGAATAATAGACTGGGTAATGAGGGGATAATGTATGCCAAGCTGGGTACAGCCCAGTTGTAAGGCGGTATTAGGTGCTGAGATTATCGAGTGCGGTGTTCGTACCAGTAAGCCACGCGGAATATTTGCAAGCAGTTTATTGCATTGCAATTGGGCCAAAAGTTGCACATCAAAAGTAGTAAGAACGATAGGCAAGCTGGCAAGGGGCGTACCTACCAGATAGCGTATTAACGCTTGTATCAGTTTAGAGTAATTTGTTCGGTTATGAGTCTTAATCTCCAGCTCAATATGAGTGAACTGAGTCAAAGCAGGTAGCGTGATTTTGTGGTTTTGAGTCTTAGCTATTTTAGTTGTTTCAGTTACTTGAGTGACTAGGTCTTTAGGGACCTGTGATTGAGAAAAAATAGTAGAAGAGTAGGTCATAGACTGCGCCAACATGTCCAAGGTCATTATTTTATGACCTAATTGTAGTTGGCGCTGAATTTCAATCAAGCTTAGCTGATCCACTCGTGACTGTAAGCCGCAAAGTCGTTGTAGCGTCTCGTCATGAAATATTACCAGATGACCATCGGCAGTAAGTTGTACGTCAAACTCTACGCCTGACAAGCCCTGTGCCTGTAGCTTATAAGCATGTTCAAAACCAAATAGCGTGTTTTCCAATGCTTCACTACGCGCACCTCGATGACCTAGGAGCAAAGTATTATCAAGTTTTATCATAACTACCTATCATCAATTATTCGTCGAGCAATTATCTGTTGATCAATAATATGATGC
Organism: Psychrobacter sp. 1Y10; assembly: GCF_052259005.1. Classification (NCBI taxonomy): domain Bacteria; kingdom Pseudomonadati; phylum Pseudomonadota; class Gammaproteobacteria; order Moraxellales; family Moraxellaceae; genus Psychrobacter; species Psychrobacter sp. 1Y10. Next base: position 15,479 of record NZ_JBQQES010000005.1, read on the forward strand.
CTCATAAATTTTTGCGTAAAAGAGCAGAGAAGTATAGTAGAGTTTGGTTTTGTACAGCTAAAACAAAGCAATAACAACGATCAACCAACTTAAACAAGCAACCAGACTGTTTTATATATAGACAGCTTAATAAGTGTTTGTTGCGTTTTTGCAACTGAAAAGGGTTTTTATAGTCTTTGATGGGTTTTATTTGTATATCAATGGTCTACATTACTGACCATCTGCGACAAACCTCGTATAATGAGCTGATTTTAATATTGGTCGTATAAAGCTGTTACAGCGTTATGGCAACATAGATAGCTATACTGTCTACCGTTGACGGTGCAAATGAGTAAATCGGGAGCAAAACAAATATGAGCGTAGCAAATAAAAAGTGGTCAAAATGGCAGCAAATTGCTGGTATTAGTGTGGTATGTGGTTTAGCGATTGCTGGTTGTGAACGTTCGGATAAAGATGATACTACTGAGACAGCTGAGGTTACTACTGAGCAACCAGCAGCCAATGATGGTACGGTTGTTCCTGCTATAAGCTGTGATAATCCAATGGTACAAGATCGTTTGAAATCTGCTTTAAGAAACACACTTAATCAGCAAGCACAGTCAACGGCTGCCAACTATGCGAACATTGCAGAAGTCAGCGTAGACAACAGTGTCTTAATTGATAAAGTAGATGGGGTAATGATTGATGTGCAAAATGCTGCCATCTTACAAGAAGCCAATGCAAATGGTATGACAACTTGTCAGGCAAGCGTTAGTATGACACTGCCAAGCGAAGATTTGTACCAAGCCAGTCAGATGAGTGCAGCGAACAATCAGCCAAGTCTGCAAACGCGACTCGCTCAAAACAACATCCGTATCAACAATAATATGTTAGTCGATGATGCATTCACTTATGTTGCTGGTGCGCAAAGTGGGCAAATACAAGCCCGTATTGCAGGTCAGCCAGCTCTTATCGCTATTGTGTCTGATGTGATGGCAAGCTCTGTGACACAGTCAGTTGTAGAAGAACAACGAGCGGAGCGTCAAAAGCAAGAAGCAGCACGTCGCCGTGAAGCAGCTCGCAAGAATAGTGAGAATCAGATAAAGCGTCAACCAAAGCCTGTCACGCCAGTCGAGCCTGCACGCCCAGCTGAGCCTGCTACGCCGCCTACTATCAATAAAAGTAATAATGACAATAGTGCCGAAGAAACAGCTGCACTACCTAGTGTCGATGCCAAGCCACCAGTGACGCCTGAAGCACCAAAAGTTGTCCCAAAGGATGACAGCATCGATATGATTATTGTGGAAGATGAAAGCGCAACCTATTGATTACTAGGTTCTGTGCTCTAAATCTAAATAGCGCCTGCAACTAGCATAAGTTGCAGGCGTTTTGCATATAGCATGCGCTCATTGACTGTCAGGTTAACTGTTGTTTTTATTATCGTTAATGGCAACGTTCTCTAAGACTTGACTGTCCCACAGTATCTCAGATGTCTGCTTTGGGTCCGTGCAAAAACGTGCAGCGACAAACAACCAATCAGACAAACGATTGATAAAGCTAAGCGCAGTACTGCGAATGGCTTGTGGATGCTCTTGCTGTAATAGCACAGCTTGGCGCTCAGCACGGCGACACACACTACGTGCTACATGCAATTGACTGACCAATAATGAACCTGTAGGCAGGATAAAGTCCTTTAGCGGCGGCAGGCTAGTATTCATCGCATCAATTTGTTGTTCTAACCAGTCTATATGAGCAGGATTAACACCTTCATATTCTGGCATAGCAAGCTCGCCACCGATGTTGAATAATAGATGCTGAAGCACCACTAGCGCTTGAGTGACATCTGACGCTTTTTGTTGCAAGCGTTCAGGTAACTGTTGCGCGCTTGGGTTTTTACTATCAGTTATAGCTTGTGTCAGATGCGCTCGTACCAAACCGATGTGTGAATTGAGCTCGTCGATATCACCCATAACGCTAAATAGATTATCCGCTTTACTCACGCGGCTACCATCTGCCATACCAGTACTACCATCATCACCGGTACGTGTATATATTTTGCTCAAACGATTGCCCATCTCTTATCCTTAATAGTTTTTAAATGTGTGCAAGTTTTAGTTATCTGGCTATTGTAGTATTTTCCTGCCGTTTTCGCTAAGATAATAGGTTACGTTTTATTTTCTTTATTTTTATCAAAAGGCTTTTTTATTATGACCACACCACTTGCCGATGCGATGTCTCAGCTTGTCATTTATGATTCACTCACTGGCGGCAAACGTCAGTTTGAACCGCTTAAAGCAGGGCAGGTAGGCATGTATGTATGCGGTATGACTGTCTATGACTATTGTCACATTGGTCATGCTCGCGTTATGGTTGGGTTTGATATGGTAGTGCGCTGGCTGGCACGACTAGGCTATGATGTTGATTATGTGCGCAATATTACCGATATCGACGACAAAATAATTGCTCGTGCTAATGAGAACGGCGAAGATATTAGTGCGTTGACGCAGCGTTTTATCGAAGCGATGCACGAAGATGCGGCCGCACTCGGCTGCGAGATGCCAGATGCTGAGCCTCGGGCGACTGAACATATTGATGAGATGCAACAAATGATTGAGACGCTGGTTACGGGTGACTATGCGTATGCTGGTGACAATGGTGATGTCTATTATGCAGTAGACAGCTTCTCTGACTATGGCAAATTATCTAAGCGTAACCTTGATGATATGCAAGCAGGGTCACGTGTCGATGTCGAAAACGACAAGCGTAACCCGTTTGACTTTGTACTCTGGAAAGCGACAAAGCCTGATGAGCCGCAATGGGCGTCACCTTGGGGCCAAGGGCGTCCAGGTTGGCATATTGAATGCTCAGCGATGTCAACTAAGTGCCTTGGTAATACCTTTGATATACATGGCGGTGGTCATGATCTGCAGTTTCCGCATCACGAAAATGAGATAGCGCAGTCTGAAGCAGCGACAGGTTGCGAATACGCGCGCAACTGGATGCACATCGGTTTTATTAATGTCGATGGCGAAAAAATGTCTAAGTCATTAGGTAACTTTTTTACCATACGTGATGTAACCGCCAAATATTTGCCTGAGACGGTACGTTTTTTCTTATTATCAAGCCATTATCGTAGCCAAGTAAACTTCTCTGATAGTGCTTTAGATGAAGCACATAATAGCCTAAGCAGACTATATAACGTCTTAAAACTGGCTGAACAGCAAAAAGGACAATCGCTAACAGTCACTGACGAATTGATAAACAACGCTTATAATAGCGCGGCTGGACAAGATTTTATCAAAGCCATGAATGATGACTTTAATAGCTCGACAGCGATTAGTGTATTATTTGGGCTGGCACGTGATGTCAACAAAGCCATCAAAGCTGAAGATTTAGACACAGCATGGCGCTTGGCGCAGCATCTAAAAGCGTTGGCACAAGTACTCAATATTTTGCAGCAGCCAGTCCAACAGTTTCTGCAAGCAGTGATTGGTGATCAAGCAGATGATGGGTTAACCGATGCTGACATTGATGGATTAATCATTGAGCGTGCAAAGGCCAAAACCGATAAAAAATTTGCGCGTGCTGATGAAATACGCGAGCAACTAAAAGAGGCAGGTATTGAGCTTGAAGACAGCCGTACTGGTACAACATGGCGCCGTGCTTAAGCCGATTGCTGGTGACATTAAATACGTATATTAACAAATTAAGTCAGCTCTACGCTGGCTTTTTTTTGCGCGCTGTTTTAGTTTGATTTTATTTTTAAGATATCTTTTTATATGACATTCACAGATGTATAGGCGCTAATTTTATGACTAGCTTTACCAAAAATGATTTTGAAATGAAATCTTCTAAAGCTTATCTCATGATTGGTTTGCTAATTATCATAGCTGGCATCATTTATATGCCAGCTAAAGCTGCCTCAAGTGATACTGAGATACTCACTAACAAAGACAATGCACCTGCTACTAGAGCAGAGCAGTCAATAAACAGTCCAAATGGTTTTATAGAATATGCTGAACAAAAAGTTGAAACCCTTGAACAAGGTGGTTTTGAGCTGTCCGATACTATCAATGAGGCTTTATATAATGACGAGCGAGCAGCGATGCAGCAAACGGATAAGCTGCAAGGATATACCGGACTTACAGGTGGGCAAGACGCAAACTACTTTGTTTTAACGCGGCTAAATAACGGTCTATCACCGTTGTCACCACCGCCAAACCTATCCACACCGTTTGCGACGTTGGAGTTTTTTCAAACAGCTGCAGTCACAAAACGTTTTGACTTGGCAGCTTATGCGCTTAATTTAAATTTGCTTGATCCAAGCGTGCAACCAAGCCGTAGTATGGAGTTGTCTAAACGTCTTGATTTTTTGCTACATAGAAAGGATCTTTATGTTTTTAATAAATTGCCAGATCGTCCTGATGGTTTGATTGAATCCTCTATTGGTAGCAGTGATCCCCTGCATGGTGTTTCGCGCCGTGCCATTCAACTTGGTCATATTGATTATCGTGAGCATCGAATACCTATATTTGTCGAACGAGTAAAAGTCGAAGATAACGCTCCTGTTTGGGTGTTTTCTGCCCAAACCGTCAGTCATATTGACAAGCTTTATGACCAGTACAAACCTGCAAAGTTCGAAAGCTATTTGCCATCAATGCTTAAGCTGCGAGTCCTTGGCATTGCTGTTTGGGAGTTTTTGGCTTTATTTATTTTCTTTATCATGACGCTAGGACTGGGTTGGGTGGTTAGTAAATTTACTGGCCGTTTGATAGACCATTATACCAGTGATGAAAATGGCTCTTACATCGGTCGCAAAAAAAGTATCACAGACTTGGTCAATAAATTTACCGTGCCGCTGACCTTTACTATTAGTTTGTCTTTAGTATTTACCTTGGTTTCAGGTGGCTTTCCTTTTATAGACGCTATTGCAACAGCGACGCGTCCTATAGTATGGATAGCTTTAGTACTGAGCGCTATTTGGCTTGGTATTCGCGTCATTAACTTCTTTGCCAATCGTTACGAGGACATTCAAATCGACAGCTTAGGGGACGAAGAGTATGACGAGTACCGTAAGCGTACGACGTATCTGTCAGTATTTCGACGTGTTTTTATCTTTGTTATGGTCATTGGTAGTGTTTGGATTGGGATGAGCGAATTTGTCAATCTTGAGGGCCTTGGCAAAACCTTATTGACCTCTGCTGGTATTTTAAGTGTAGTGATCGGTATTGCTGCGCAGCCAACGCTTGGCAACATTGTTGCGGGCTTACAAATAGCCATGACTCAGCCCATACGTATCGGCGACACAATTATGTATGATGGCAATTGGAGTACTATTGAGGATTTGGGTTACACCTACGCTACCATCAAGACCTGGGATGAGCGCCGCTTGTTTGTACCGATGCGCTACTTTGTGACAGAGACCGTTGAGAATTGGTCACATCCTGATCCGCATCAAACGTTTACAGTATCTGTACTGGTGGACTATGGTATCAATGTCGATGACGTTCGTGATAAGTACGCTGAAGTAGTGCAAGCTAGCGAGTACTGGGATGGCGAGACTGAACCCATGCTGTACGTATTGTCCGTAGATAGAGACACCATAGAGCTGTATGGCACTTTGGCGGCTGACAATCCTGATGATGGCTGGATGCTGCAATGTGAGATTCGTGAACAGCTGCTGGACTATCTTTACGATGAGCAAAAACCCTATCTACCTGCCGAGCGTATTACTTTTAAAAACAGCTAATATAATTTTTAAAAAGGCTAACGTGATTGTGCGGACAATAAATACGTATACTAACAAATTAAGTCAGCTTTACGCTGGCTTTTTTTTGCTGACTACATTAGCTTATCATCATACTACAGCCAAGATTTTTTATATGAAAACGCCTTGTCATTCAAAAATGCATAAAAATATGAATACTTTAAGAAGTGTTATTGGTAAAGACAATAAGCAAGTCAGCCATTCTATACAAGATAGTCACGCGATGCATTATGAGAGGCGCTATAAAGCGCTGCAAATACTATTAAGCTTTTTTATCATTGCACTGAGCGCTCTTTGTATTCCTACTTATGCCGCAACTAGTAATAATGAACTCAGCACTAGTGAACAAAGTGTCAGTGAGTCAAATCCTAACGCTCAAGATGATCCAAAAACTCAGGTAGCTGCTAAAGCAGAAAATTTGATCGACTATACGGCTCAAAAAATTAACACAATCAAAAAAGAAGGCGTGAGTGTCTCTGGAGTGACAGAAGAGATATTCGATCCTACAGAACTCAATGCTGTACAGCAGTCTGGAAATTTACAAGGTGATGCAGGATTAAAAGGGGAGTATAACGAAGGCTATTATATTTTAGATAAGCTCAATACAGGTTTGCCGCCCTTATCTGAGCTGCCAAACCTGTCAACGCCACTGGCCACTTTGGAGTTCTTTCAATCAGCGGTGATGAAGCAGCAGTTTGATTTGGCTGCTTATGCGCTCAATATGAACCTGATTGACAGTGAAGTTCAGCGCAGTCGCGCCCTTGAATTAGCCAAGCGACTTGATTTTTTGTTATCTGAAAAAGAGCTTTATGTATTCGATGACCTACCAGACCGTCCTGATGGTTTAATCAAGCCGCCACTTGGTAATGCCAGTAGCGTCATGGGCATTCCTAGACGCTCTATTCAACTGGGTTACATTGATTACCGCGAACGCCGAGTGCCCATTTATATAGAACGTGTACAAGTTAACGACGATGCACCGATTTGGGTTTTTTCAGCGCAGACCGTTGGCAATATTGATAATCTTTATGAGCAGTATCATCCCGCCGAGTTCGAACGTCATTTACCCATGTGGATGAAGCTACAGTTTTTTAGCATCGCATTATGGGAGTTTTTGGCTTTATTTTCATTTTTCTTATTTACCATGGCGATGGGTTGGCTACTAAGTAAAGGCACTGAAAAAATCATTAGCCACTATATTGATGACGATCAAAGGTATAGCACCTATGTAGGCAGTACTAATGGTGTGGCGGATTTGGTAAGTAAGCTGACGGTACCATTAACTTTTAGCATCAGCTTTTCGTTAGTTTTTACTTTAGTATCAGGCGGTTTTCCATATCTAGACGCGGTAGCGTCATCGACCCGTCCAGTTATTTGGATTGGGTTGGTATTTAGTACGATGTGGCTTGGTATACGCGTTATTAACTTTTTTGCCAATCGCTATCAAGACATGCAGATTGAAAACCTATCTGAAGAACACCTGGATAAGGAGCGACGTCGTCGTACCTATGTGTCGATATTTCGTCGTGTCTTTATTTTTGCCATGATTCTCGGCAGTATTTGGATCGGTCTTAGTGAATTTACTAATATGGAAGGCCTCGGTACGACCTTATTGACCTCGGCTGGTATCGCTGGTGTGGTCATTGGTATAGCCGCACAGCCCATATTGGGTAACATCATTGCTGGTGTACAGGTAGCGGTAACCCAGCCGGTCCGTATCGGCGACACCGTGATGATGGAGGGCGATTGGACTACTATTGAAGATCTGCGTTATACCTACGCGGTGCTAAAGACATGGGATGAGCGCCGCTTAATCGTACCAATGCGTCATCTCATTACTGAAGTGGTAGAAAACTGGTCACATACTGAAGCGCATCAGACTTGTGTGGTCTATCTATACGTTGATTATGGAGCAGATATCGATGCTGTTCGAAACAAGTTTAGTGAGCTGGTTAAAGAGAACGAATTTTGGGATGGTGAGACAGATCCTCAAATGCTAACAGTGTCACTAAGTGAAAACACGATTAAATTACGCGGTAGTCTGGCGTCTGATAGTCCTATGAATGCTTTTTATTTAGAATGTGAAGTGCGTGAGCAGATGCTCAGCTATCTATATCAGGAACAAAAAGAGTATCTACCAGCCGAGCGTTTAATATTTAAAGATAGGGACGAATAACGAATGATTGGTTGATACTTTCTATTAGCAAAATAAGCGAGTAAATATAACATGCGATTTACGCGCTTATTTGTTATAATATGGCGTTATTTTTAAGGGATAATTAAGACAGCAAAAGTAAGGCGACGCTATATTTGCGCTAACCAACAAATGGTAAATGAATGGCAATCTTCTAGTGTTTTATTTAACTGGTACATTGTTTACTGTTCAAAGCCTTATAAACCAAAGTATTGTGAGATAAAGTCTTTAGCTAAAGATTAGATATCATAAAGTTGCATTGGTACTCTTGATAGACCGTCTTAATACGAGTATCCCGCCCATCAAAATAACCACCACTAGAGGTCTGTATGTTGCGAATTGTCGATGAAGCCTTAACCTTTGATGACGTTTTATTGTTACCAGCCTATTCTGAAGTCCTGCCAAAAACTGCCAACTTGTCTACGCGTTTGACCAAAAACATCACCCTTAATTTACCGCTAGTATCTGCTGCTATGGACACGGTAACTGAGTCTGAGATGGCAATCACTATGGCACAGTTAGGCGGGATGGGTATCTTGCATAAAAGTATGGATATCGTCAAACAAGCCACGCAAGTACGCCGTGTCAAAAAGTTTGAAGCAGGTACAGTGGTTGACCCTATTACGGTACATCCTGAGATGACCATCGGTGACTTATTAAAGTTGACCCAAGATAACAACATCTCTGGTGTGCCTGTGGTAGAGAAGGGCACAGATAAAGTCGTTGGTATCGTGACTCATCGTGATTGGCGCTTTGAAACTAATTTGTCGTTGCCTGTTAGCCATATCATGACGCCAAAAGAGCAATTGGTCACCGTTCATGAAGGCGAAAGTAATGAAAATATCAAAAAACTACTTCATGAGCATCGTATCGAAAAAGTCATCGTTATTGATGATGAATTTCGCTTGCGTGGTCTAATCACGGTCAATGACTTTGCCAAAGCCGAAAATAATCCCAATGCTTGTAAAGATGATCAAGGTCGCTTACGTGTTGGTGCCGCTGTCGGTACAGGCGCAGATACGCAAGCGCGCGTTGAGGCATTAATCGACGCTGACGTAGATGTTATCGTGGTAGATACAGCTCATGGTCACTCAAAAGGAGTGGTGGATAAGGTTTCTTGGATCAAGAAAAACTATCCGAATGTGCAGGTTATCGGTGGTAATATCGCAACGGGTGATGCGGCCAAAGCATTGCGTGATGCAGGTGCTGATGCAGTTAAAGTAGGTATTGGTCCTGGCTCTATCTGTACGACGCGTATTATCGCTGGTATCGGTGTGCCACAAATCTCAGCGATTGACAACGTTGCTAGTGCCTTACAAGATAGTATTCCATTGATTGCTGATGGGGGTATTCGCTACTCAGGCGATATGGCAAAAGCCATCGCTGCTGGTGCGTCTTGTATTATGGTAGGCTCGCTTATGGCTGGTACTGAAGAAGCGCCGGGCGAAGTGGAGCTATTTCAAGGCCGTTATTATAAAGCGTACCGCGGCATGGGCAGTCTTGGCGCGATGTCAGGATCAAACGGTTCGTCAGATCGTTATTTCCAAGATGCCAAAGATGGTGTAGAGAAGCTTGTGCCAGAAGGTATCGAGGGCCGTGTTCCTTATAAAGGTCCAGTCGCTGGTATTGTCAATCAATTGGTCGGTGGTCTGCGCTCATCAATGGGTTATACAGGCTCAGCAACCATCGAAGATATGCGTACCAAACCGCAATTTATCAAAGTCACTTCAGCGGGTATGAAAGAGTCGCACGTCCATGATGTACAGATTACTAAAGAAGCACCAAACTATCGTGTGGACTAAACTGACGTATTAACCAAATTAGCGCTTTAAATATTCATTCTTTGATATATAATGTCTTAGAATACAACAGTCAACAATGCTCGTGTATTGTTGGCTTTTTTTATAAAATAAATTTAGTGGACAGACTATCATGCCTAAAGGCGTTTGGATTCTGTTATCTCTAACAGCTATCACAAGGATATAATCATAATGAGCTATTTTGGCACCGATGGTATACGTGGAAAATTTGGACAACTACCTATTACACCAGATTTTATTTTAAAATTGGGCTATGTAACAGGACGGGTGCTTATAGAGAATAATGATAATCCTAATCGTAAACCTAGTGTGGTCATCGGTAAAGACACCCGTCTTTCAGGTTATGTGATTGAGGGAGCACTGCAAGCAGGCTTTAACGCAGCAGGCGTCGATGTACATATGCTAGGTCCGCTACCCACACCAGCTATTGCGCATATTACTCGTAGCTTTCATGCTGATGCTGGTGTTGTTATTTCAGCCTCGCATAACCCTTACTATGATAACGGTATCAAGCTGTTTTCAGGCGATGGCAAAAAGCTAACTGATGAGATGCAAGATGCTATCAACGATAAATTGCAAGCGATGATGAATCCTACTAACGACGACTTACTGATGCCTATCATAGATCCATCGCAGTTGGGTAAGCATACTCGTATCAATGATGCTACAGGTCGCTACATCGAATTTTGTAAAGGAACTTTTCCTTATCAATATGATTTGAGTCATTTGACTGTTGTCGTAGATTGCGCCAATGGTGCAGGCTATAGCGTCGCCCCAAGAGTCATGCGTGAGCTTGGCGCTACTGTAATACCTATTAATAATAAGCCTGATGGTATCAATATTAATGCCGACTGTGGCTCAACACATCCTGAAGGTCTGCAAAAAGCGGTATTAGAATATGATGCAGACGTTGGCATTGCACTAGATGGAGATGGAGACCGTATCGTCATGGTAGACGAAACGGGTAAGCTGGTTGATGGTGATGGCATCCTATATGTGCTTGCTACTCAAGGACAGTCACGTGTTAAAGGCGTTGTTGGAACCTTGATGAGTAATATGGGCCTAGAGCTTGCACTACAAAATGCAGGAATTGAGTTTACTCGTGCGAAAGTCGGTGATCGCTATGTTATGCAAGAGCTTGCCGCCAATGATTGGTTATTAGGCGGCGAGCCATCAGGGCATATATTATGTTTGGATAAAAGCCGTACCGGTGACGCCATTATTGCAAGCCTGCAAGTACTTGCCGTTATGCAATCAGAGGGCAAAGCATTAAGTGAGCTAACAGAAGGGTTTGAAATCTTACCGCAAAAGCTTGTCAATGTCCGCTTGAATCAAATGCAAGATCCTTATGAGCAAGAAGAGTTGGTGCAAGCTTTTGATAAAGCACAAGCTACTTTGGAAGGTCGAGGTCGTCTGCTTATTCGTCAATCAGGTACAGAGCCTATGATTCGAGTGATGGTTGAGTCAGATGATGAGATTGAATGTGATGTCATGGCTAACGACTTAGCAGATAAAATCAAAGCAGTACTAGGTTAACCGTTTAATATAATGATCTTAAGATAAGGGAATAGAGTGAGCATGGACTTTACTGACCAGCGTTTGTCATACGAAAAAGGCAGTCTTGATCAGCAATCAATACCAGCATCACCGTTTGAGCTGCTAAAAACTTGGATGGATGAGGCGATAGCGCAGCAAGTACAAGAGCCATACGCTATGAGCCTAGCAACTTGCGGTACAGACCAAAAACCGAGCGTTCGTATCGTCCTTATGCGCGAGATTACCGATACTGGTATTGTGTTTTATACCAATTACGAAAGCGCTAAAGGTCAAGATATCAGCGAGAACCCTAATGCTGAGGTACTGTTCTTTTGGCATGAGCTTGAGCGTCAAATTCGCATTAGTGGTAGTGTTGCTAAAATAGATACCGATAAATCTGCCGCTTATTTTCAAAAGCGTCCGCATGATAGCCAAGTAGGCGCGTGGGTCAGCCAACCACAAAGCGGTGAAGTGGCTAATCGTGAAGTGATGGAACAAACGTTTGAGACGCTGCAAAACGACTATCCAGAAAACAGCCAAGTACCAACGCCAGAATTTTGGGGTGGTTACGAGATTACTATTCATGAGATAGAGTTTTGGCAGGGACGTGCCAGCCGCATGCATGATCGCATTGTCTATACTCGTGATAGTAATAGCAATAATATGAATAAAAACGATGCTAGCTGGTCTACCAAGCGATTATTACCATAATCTGATACTCTGATATATCGTTAATAATAAAAATGTAGCCATAAAAGGCCATGCTATAGCTTGTGTTAACACAAGCTATAGCATGGCCTTTTATGGCTACATCGTACACTGTATAGCGCTATTCTTTGGTATCAACACTTGCTGACACTGACATGCCAGGACGTAACTGTGCCAGCGCTGCTTGGTCTTGATCTAAGTCAATACGTACCGGAATGCGCTGAGCAATCTTAATGTAGTTACCAGTAGCAGGATTAGATGCACCCGCGCTAAATTCGCTTCCTGTTGCTGGCGAGATGTTACTGACATGACCGTAAAATTCGGTACCGCCTAAAGCATCGACATGAACAGTAGCAGGCTCACCGACAGTCATATTTGCAACTTGAGTTTCTTTAAAATTGGCAATAACCCAGACGCCTTTTGGAACAATATACATCAGCTGTGTACCAGCACTAACGTATTGTCCAGTCTTGACGCTAACTTGGCTCAGTTGACCTGATTCAGGCGCGGTAATAATCGTATTTTCTAGATTGATCTGCGCTTGCTTGGCACCAGCTGCCGCGTTTTTGATATTGGCATCAAGTGAGGAGCGACTATTACTGGTTTTTTTACTGGCCTCAATTGCTACTTGTAAATTGGCCTCAGCTTGCTGTACGCTCGCCTGTGCTTGAGCCAGCTGAGCTTTTGTATGGGCAACATCCGCCTTAGACACAGCGCCAATCGCATCAAGTCCTTCATAGCGTTTGACATCTTCACGTGCGCTATTAACACTGACTTTAGCACTATATAAGTCAGCCTCGCGTGCTTCGATTTGCGCCTGACTTGACTGCGTATCTTGCACGTTGCTTAAGCGATCGGTGTCTGCTATTTCGATGTTCGCCTGCGCTTGTTCCAGCTGCTGCTGAAAGGCACGATCATCGATCTTGACGAGCAGATCGCCTGCTTGCACATTTTCAAAATCTTGTACGGCAACTTCTGTCACGTAGCCTGAGACTTGTGGGCTAATAATAGTGGTTTGGCCCTTAACAAAGGCGTTGTCGGTCTGCTGCAGCGTTGGTGTGAAAGGTGGCAGTTTCCACGCATATAGGATCAACGCTATACCAATAACAATCAACCCAACAAGCAAAACCAAATTAAATAGTGATTTCTTTTTTGGTGACCAGCCTGTAGGTGCAGGAATAGGTTCAGTGGGCGGCATCGGTGTGTCATTTCCCGTTTCAACGGTTACGCCATCTGTATTTATCTTATCATTGGAGTCTTCAGGTTTATTTAAGACAGCGGTTGTTTGGTGCTCAGATGTCTCAAGCTTGGTAGTTGCAGGCTCAGGTATGTTGCGGGTCTCGGCTGACGAGTCCACAGGCGTAGCGATTTGTTGTTCAGACGCTTTGTTAGGCATGTGTGCATCATTAGAGCCATAAGAAGGTTTTTTGTCATTCATGATGCACTCCCAAGGAATTTATTAAACATAGTAAGTAACTTTAAAAAATAATCGTAAGGTAATAGTAGAGGTAGAACACCCAATAAAATTCACACTATCCGCTATTTCTTGCCCATCATCTCTGCTAATGCGGCCAGCTCCTTGCCAAGCGGATTGCGCTTATGATAACGATAATAAAAATAAACTATCAATAAGTATAGGGTCGCGATAGTGGCGCTCACTGCCATCAAAAAGAACAAATCATCATAGGCGGCGACCGCTGCTTGACGCTGAATGCCTTGTAGTATTTGTGGCAGCGCAGCAGTATTAACTTCATTCATTGAGCTGACCATATCAGCATAGTGCATTTGGGTGCGAATGGTCGTAAAGGCTTGAATGCCTGCCGCGCCTGCTAAGCCTCCCACGGTTTGGGAAATTCCAAAGATGACTGAAAAGCTGATAATGTAAGCTGGACCGTTGGCAATCGCACGAAACATACCTTCAAATACCATAGGCCCCATAAAATATACCGCAGCAAAAGCGATCATAAACTGACTAAGATAAAACATATATGGCGCAGAGTTTAGAGATACGCCTGTATCTAGCCAAGCACCAACAGCAATCAGGCCAACAGAAAAAATAACTGGACGACGTAAATCCATTGCATTGGTCTTAAAAATACTCAGCACTAATGCTAGTGCGCTAGCGACCAATATCACTGCATAAAAAACAACCAGCTGATCATTGCCATAACCTAAATTGGCCAGTAGTCCTGCTGCACCAACGTTTTGTTCTGATAGCAAAATACGCATCACAGCGCCTGTTATCATAAATGCGATGATAGTACGGCTACGCATCCAGCGCACTTGTAGCATAGGACTCTTGCGATGCGTTTCAATCCATAAAGCAATAGCTATCGTGGCTACTGAAATGATTAGTGGATAACTTAACCAAGGTGTCGTCCACCATAAAATCCGTCCTTGCACCAAGAACACAGATAATGCGGCAAGACCTGTGGCAAAAAAGGCAAAGCTCAGGATATCAAGCTTTTCAAATACCTTTTCGGTATTACCAGGTGGCAGCTCAAGAATATTAATAAGCCCAAAACATATCAGTGCAAGGCCAAACTCAAACAAAAACAAATTTTCAAGTTGACCATCAATCGCTAAATAAGGTGAGATAATACGTGATAGCGGAATACCAAACTGCACCAGACCAAATCCTAAAATCAGTCCACTAATGCGCCGCGCAGTAGGCATGCCTTGTAGACAATAAAAAATAGACAATACTGTCATCGCACTAGCTACCACCCCACTAAAGCCACGCGCGATAAGTTCTAAATAGTAAGGCTCAATACTAATGCCAGTCGCACCAGATAATAGGTTGCTACTAACCAACCACTGCATACTAGTCGCTGATAACAAAAAGAATAAGGTAATTTTGCTAAACAACGACATACCAAACTGCTGACGTATTTTATAAAGCAAGACAGTAATGCAAACATTGGTCATGTTATAAGCGACAGATATCCAGCCGCCTTCAACAGGGGTTAAGCCCATGTCACCTTGAATTTGAGTAAGGTTAGCGACCAATAAGCCGTTTTGAAAACTGGCGGTTAGACCGATAAAGATACCGATGAGTAAGTAGAGTACCTTGCGACGTGTAGGATGATCAGGGGTAGCAGGAGAGCCCAACATAAACGGCTGTTCATGGGGCTTAAATTGGTATTCAGCACTCATATTCAGTACTCAAGGATAGAGGTAATAGGCATGGATGAATAAATAAAGTCTTATCAGAGCTTGTAAGCCGTTTATAAACTACGGCCTTGCAAGTATTGACTGACGATGATCAATAATAGGACAAAAAAATAGCTCAAGATACACTTGAGCTATTTTATCATATTCGGCATATGGTATTTAAGGCGCTGTCGAGATGATTAAGTAGTAATCTATATAGAATCATCAGAATAACTGTCAGTTTCAAGAATTACTTAAATGATTCTATACTGAGCTTGATTGGTCATGCTCGGCTTCAAGACGCATTGCGCTTTGATAGCTATCAATATTAGCAAGCTGTAATGCATATTGCTTGATATGAGGATAATCCTCTAGCTGTTTACGCTTAGCCAGCATAATCAAATCAAACGATAGCATGAAGTCCGCACCACTTAACTTGTTGCCAACGATAAAGGATTTATCCTTTACTTCATCATTTAGATAGTTAAGCAGCTTGTGTTTTTCTGCACCGATATAGCCATTCAAAAACTCATTATTGTTGATGCCGGCTTTATTAATAAACAATTCAAGCAATAAAGGCACCATGAGCGAGCTTTCAGCAAAATCTATCCATTGTAGATAATGTCCATAGTCGCTGCTATCTGTAGCAGGACGCAAACTCTCAGGTGCAAAGCGCTCAATTAATATTTGGGTGATCGCTCCTGATTCTGCATACATCACCCCATCTATTTCGATAACGGGCGATTTACCAAGTGGGTGTACTGCTTTAAGACTGTCCGGTGCCAAGTTGGTGTTGGCATCACGTTGATAACTGACAATCTCATAGGGTTCGCCAAGCTCTTCTAAGAGCCAAAGCGTACGTAGCGAGCGCGATTGATTAAGATGATGTAAACGAATCATAATATTGGCCTTTTTTGCTTAGTATGTGGTATTAATCATCGAATGCTATTAGCCTTTAAGCTTAGCAATCAAACGTTTGGCGGCTTCTTCTGATGAGGCTGGATTCTGACCTGTGATGAGCAGACCATCTTCGACCACAAACGATTCCCAATCAGCGGTTTTTTCATAGTTGCCACCATTGGCTATCAGTGCATCTTCTACTAGGAATGGCACCACATCGGTAAGGCCAACCGCTTCTTCTTCAGTGTTGGTAAAGCCAGTAACTGTCTTGCCTTTTACCAAGTACTCACCGTCAACCTTGACGTTTTTGAGTGCGGCAGGAGAGTGACAAACAAAGGCAACAGGCTTATCTTGCTTCACAAAAGTCTCAATCAAATTGATAGAGTCTTTGTCGACTGCCAAATCCCATAATGGGCCATGACCACCAGGATAGAATACTGAGTCGAAGTCTTCTGCTTTCATGTCAGCAAGTTTTTTGGTGTTGGCAAGATGTTTTTGCGCATCGGTGTCTTCTTTAAAACGCTTGGTATCTTTCGTTTGCGCATCTTCAGTATCGCTACTAGGATCAAGTGGTGGCTGACCACCAGCAGGAGAGGCAAGGGTTACATTGACCCCAGCATCAAGAAAAGCATAGTAAGGGGCTGCAAATTCTTCTAGCCAAAAGCCAGTTTTTTTACCGGTATCACCCAATTCATCGTGTGAAGTTAGTACCATTAAAATATTCATAGTTGTCCTTTTCTATTAAAGTGATTTTTAAATTATTGATGGTTAGCAGTCACGTTAAATAATTATACTTAATCAGTAGTTGTATTAACGGTGACTGCTAGCCGTATCCATGTAACAGTATTCATGGTAAAGATGTCATTTTCAGTAGTTGTCTTAACAAGTTGTGTTGTTAAGTCGTTATTTACCACTGACTTAAATTTCGTTAACAAATCTTGATTATTTAACGTCAGCTACTTTGACTACTGTTTTACCGAAGTTATCGCCATTTAGCATACGAACAAAGGCATTTGGTGCATCGTCTAAGCCTTCAGCGATGGATTCTTTGGTTTTAACATCACCTGACTCTACCCATTTGCTCATGGTTTTGAGGAACTCTGGGAAGTGATCGCCATACTCTTCAAAGATGATAAAGCCTTTAATAGTGAGACGACGGCTCAACACATTGCCCATTAATACACTCAAACGATCCTTGCCATCAGGTAGTTCAGTCGCGTTGTATTGTGAGACCAGACCACATACTGGGATACGTGCATGAGCGTTTAGTAATGGCATGACCGCGTCAAATACTTTACCGCCGACATTTTCGTAATAGATATCGATACCATTTGGGCAAGCAGCTTTTAATTGCTCAGCGAAGTCGTCCGCTTTATGGTCAATACAGACATCAAAGCCTAGCTCATTGACAGCGAAGTCGCATTTTTCTTTACCGCCTGCGATACCAACGGTGCGTGTGCCATATTGATTACCAACTTGACCAACCGTTGCGCCAACGGGACCTGTTGCGGCAGCGACGACCAGCGTCTCACCTTTTTGTGGTTTACCGATATCCGTCAAACCCATATAACCAGTAAAGCCGGGCATACCCAATACGCCTAAACCATAAGAAGGGTTTGGCATATCTTTATCTAATTTCAGCACGCCTTCGCCATTACTGACGCTATAGTCTTGCCAGCCTGAATTTGATACAACCAAATCACCGACGGCAAATTTATCAAGGTTAGATTCAACGACTTGAGCAACCGTTGCGCCCATCATCACATCACCCACTTCTAGAGGATCTGCATAGCTTTTAGCATCGCTCATACGTCCACGCATATACGGGTCTAATGACAAATAGACAGTACGTAGCAGCATCTCACTGTCATTTGGGGTTGGGATATCGCTGGTTGTCATGTCAAAGTTTTCAGCTTTTGGCGCGCCATGAGGGCGACTCGCCAATTTAATTTGGCGGTTTATTTTTTGATTTTGTTGTTTATCAAAGCTCATTTTAATAATCCTTTTTATTTATTGGTTTGAGGTTTTAAAGTATAGTTTTGGTTTTAGAGTATAGATTTTAAAGTTAGCGGCCACTCAAAAGTGAATGGCTACTAATAATGAAAACAATATGCAAAGCTGCTGTTTTATATAAAGTTGTTGTTGTTATTTGCTTATATTCTCAGCTTACAGCGTCTAAAAGACTTTACGACTATTAAGCGGCGCTGGTTAATGAACGCTCTAAGATACGACGTGATACTTCTAAGTCATTGTTACCATGTTCGCCCAGTTTTACCATGTTGTGCGCTTCAAGCTGCTTGATAATCGGGTCAATCGCTGACTCATCTAATTCAGCATCTGCTAAGCTAACTGGTAGGCCGAGGCTACGGAAGAAGTTCTCAGTCTTAACGATAGCAGTCTCGATGATGCTGTCGTCGTCTTGTTTTGTATCAGTATTGCTATCAATAGCCCAAACGTTACGGGCATATTGAAGTAACTTGTCTTTTTTGCTTTCTTTCAGCTCACGCAGGACTGATGGCAATAGAATGGTAAGGGTGCGGGCATGGTCAATGCTATGTAATGACGTTAATTCGTGACCAATCATGTGTGTCGTCCAATCTTGTGGTACACCCGTACCAATGAGGCCGTTAAGCGCCATGGTTGCCGTCCACATAATATTCTTACGTGTTTCTAGGTTTTCTGAATCTGCTTTAACTGCTGCACCTTCCTCAATTAGGATCTTAAGTAAGCTCTCAGCGAAGGCATCTTGCACTTTCGCATTGACTGGATACGTAAGATATTGTTCCATTACATGGACAAAGGCATCAGCAACCCCATTCATTACCTGACGTTCAGGCAAGGTTAGCGTCTTAGTAGGATCTAAAATTGAGAACTTAGGGAAGACTAGTGGACTACGGAAAGGTAGTTTTGCTTGACGTTTACTATGGTTGACAACGCCGCCATTATTCATCTCAGAACCAGTCGCTGGAATAGTCAATACGGCACCCAAATCGATAGCAGTATCAATATTTGAACAACCACTGAGCAGTGCATCCCATGCTTTTTCACGTGAGACAGTGCTGTCGTCCTCGGTAAGTGAGGACACGAGCGCGACAAATTTACTGCCATCAATGACTGAACCACCGCCAACCGCTAATAAGAAATCAATGTTATGCTCATTAACCATATCAGCAGCTTTAAGCAAAGTATTGAACTCTGGGTTTGGCTCAATACCGCCAAACTCAAATACTTCGCGGCTACCACTTGCTGCTAGTGCAGTTCTGACTTCATCTAAAGTACCTGTACGTTCAGCTGAGCCGCCACCATAAGTAATAAGTACTTTTGCATCATTAGGTACTAAATCTGATAGCTGTGCGATTTGACCTTCACCGAAGACGATACGTACTGGGTTGTAATATTGAAAGTTTTTCATAAAATTCCTAAAATCTATTGAATGCTGACTGAGTATATGAGTTGTAAAACGGACTGGAAAATTATCCAGTTCGTTTTTGTGTATGTGGGCATTGTACAGTAATTAGACCGGTCGTCTAGTGCTCTTTACAAAACTCTCGTATATTTATAATTTATGAGAAACTGATTATAAAAATTGGAAGGCGAAAATATTCGCGCAGAACTTAGGGTGCGAACCTAGTAGTACATATGCTGTTAAGCGCTACTTAGATTATTTTGAGAGTGGCTTAGTTAGAACTAGAGTTAGGTGACCGGAGACAAACAAATGAGTATATCTAAAAGATAGTAAATCTTAAAAATACTTTTGCAAAATCGAGGTTAAGTATAGAAAAGAGCTAGGTATAGAGAAAAGAGCCGCTATTAGCGACCCATCTCAGTAGTCGTCATCTGCCATACTTCTGCAAGTGGCGTATTGGTTTGACTAATCTTAGCAATCAAACTGGCACCAAGCCATGCAAAGTACCAACGTTTCGCCATGCTCTCAGCTGCGATATTATCAGGTTGCGGTACTGAGTTACCCGACCAGCCAGCTTTGATTTGTTCCGCAAGCCACGTAATGGTTTGTTGATAACCAGCATTTAAAGCGATACGCATCGGCTCTGACATGTCAGCAACTTCAGCACTGAGCTTGACGACTAAGCACTTCTCATGATCACAGCCATTTTGCTGAGTGTCATACCAGCCTTGGAAGTAGTCATACAGCTTTTGCTGAGAACTGACATCTTGTGCGCCAATACTCTCTAGTCGCATTTTATAATTTTCAAAATAATGCGTGATAATGGCTTCCCCAAAGGCTTCTTTTGACGCAAAGTAGTGATAAAAAGAGCCTTTCGGAATACCTGCTGTGTCTAAAATTTGTTTGATGCCAACAGCGGTAAAGCCCTTTTTAGCAATAAGCTGATAGCCTACTTCTAAAAGATGGGTCTTGGTATCAGGTGGAATCGTGGTTGCATTAGCAGACATAATAGTAATGCCCTCCTAGTGTGCTATTGTTTATTAAAATAGGTGATGTATGGTTATGACGTTACGTTTTATCAACAATGTTTAGAGCGGAAGCAGTCTTGTTTTATCTATCTTCTATGTTAACATTAGACCAGTCGTCTAGCAAGCTTAGCTTCTGATCTAATAGCTTTATCGCCTATATAAGGTATATAGATCTACAATCTTGCTAGCGCTTTTTTATGATTTTCGCAGAATGTTTTATAAAGAATAATTTCAATTAACATTACACTAATAATTATCACAACCAATCAAGGATAGTAGTTATGACAACCAATAATACTGATAGCAATAACAACGCCTATAGCGACTTTCATTTGCAGTATATTGCAGGTGAGTGGCAGAGCGGACAAGATGACAGCATCAATACTAATGTCAATCCATATAATGGCGACACGCTGGTCGAGATCAAACAGGCTACGAAAGATCAGCTTGATGAAGCCTATCAAGCGGCAACTACTGCACAAAAAGAATGGGCGCAAAAGACGCCAGCTGAGCGTGCCAGTTTAATGTACAACGTCGTCAATGTCTTAGATCAGCGTCAAGACGAAATTGTCGATTGGCTTATCAAAGAGTCGGGCAGTACGCGTATCAAAGCAATGGTGGAGTTCGGTAGTGCGCGTGCGATTACACTTGAAGCCGCAAGCTTTCCTAACCGCGTCCATGGTGAGATTCGTGCATCAAATACGCCTGGTAAAGAAAACTTCGTCTACCGTGAGCCAATCGGTGTCGTAGCCGTCATTAGCCCATGGAACTTTCCGCTACATCTTACGCAGCGTTCTATCGCACCTGCACTAGCCCTTGGTAACGCGGTCGTACTTAAGCCTGCAAGCGACACACCTATTACCGGCGGTTTATTGTTAGCAAAAGTATTTGAAGAAGCGGGTCTGCCAAAAGGATTACTCAACGTCGTCGTCGGTGCGGGCAGTGAGATAGGGGATGCCATCGTCACTCATGACATTCCAAGCTTTGTATCATTTACTGGTTCAACCTCAGTCGGCAAACATATTGGTGAGCTGGCCAATGGGGGCGAATACATCAAGCAAGTCGCGCTTGAGCTAGGTGGTAACAGTCCATTTGTGGTATTAAAAGATGCCGATATTGAGCAAGCAGTCAAAGCCGCAGCCTTTGGTAAGTTCCTCCATCAAGGTCAAATCTGTATCGCTATCAATCGTATTATCGTTGAAGACGAGATTTATGATGACTTCGTAGAGCGCTTCTTGGCGCATGTTAAAACCTTAAACGTCGGTGATCCGAATAAGCAAGATACGGCAGTCGGCCCAATCATTAATGAAAAACAAGTCAAATCACTGAAAGAAAAAATCGTTAAAGCACAGAAAGAAGGTGCCAAAATGATTTTGAGTGGTGAGATTAAAGGTCAAGTAGTACCGCCGCATATCTTTACCGAAGTGTCTCGCGAGATGGACTTATCGTGTAATGAGGTATTTGGACCAGTGGTCGGTATCATCCGTGCTAAAGATGAAGACGATGCATTGTCGATCGCCAACGCTTCTATGTATGGGTTGTCTAGTGCTGTATTTACATCGGACATGCAAAAAGGTCTGTGTTTTGCACGTGGTATCAGAGCTGGCATGACCCATATTAATGATATCTCAGTCAACGATGAGAGCAATGTACCGTTTGGCGGTGAGAAAAACTCAGGTATTGGTCGCTTTAATGGTGAGTGGATACTTGAAGAGTTTACCAGAACGCATTGGATATCAATGCAAAACGAACCGCGTCAATATCCGTTTTAATTTAGCCATTTTAATTCAGCCGTTTTAATAGTGCTTTCTAGTTGAATTAGAGTGAAACTATTAATAATAAAAAAGACCGCTTTTATAGCGGTCTTTTTTTATGAGCGTCACGTGTCATTGTGAATTGCTTTATCTAAAAATATGCTATCGAGAATGAAAACCTAGCAAAGCTTCAATTTCTTCAATAGTCATATTTCTAACGAGCGCTTGCTCTTCTACCGACAAACGATTGGTATGTTCTTTTATCATCGTATGGATGCTACGAGAGATCTCAGAGGTCGTTGCATAATACATTTGCGGCTGTTCTTTAGTAAGCGTCATCAAAAACTTATTGACGATTTTGCGCTTTTCTTCCGGTGCATTTTCTTCAGTCATAGTATTCTCCTAGAAGTGAACCATTTAAGCAGCGAAGGTCATAACAGTCAATGAGACGTGTGTAATGTCAGTGATAAGATAGCATTAATATTTATAGTCATTCGTTGTATAATTTATAAGATTCATATAAAATGAATTTTATAAATATCTCCTTATATGATTGAGAAAGCAGTCATGCAATCCATCAATTTACCTAGCAAGCCACCAAGCTCTCCGCATCCTATTCTTAATTTAAGCTTTCGCATTTTTTTTAGTGCTGCGGCAGTATTTGCGATAGTGATGATGGTGCTGTGGTCATTTGTATTTACTGGACATACTGATATTGATGCGCAGGTTTTAAATCCGTTGTACTGGCACGGCCATGAGATGATTTATGGTTATGCTTTGGCGGTGGTCGCAGGGTTTTTGCTGACAGCGGTAAAGACTTGGACAGGGGTGATGATGCCGCATGGTTACAAGTTGCTAAGCATTTTTAGCTGCTGGTTGCTGGCACGTCTTAGCTGGTTGGCTTTTGGGCTGGGTATAACGATTGCGGGTAGCAGTATATCGTTGTTATATGCTGCCGCAGTGTTTGATTTACTGTTTATCGGTTCGATGGCTTTTGTGATAATTCGAGCAGTATTGCAAGTAAAGCAATATAAGCAGATGGGTATTTTAGCCAAGCTAGCACTATTAACGTTGGGCAATGGCTTGTGTTACTGGGGTATTGTCAACGCAGACATGAGTACGACCAGAGTAGGTATCTACTTGGGTTTTTACTTAATTATCGGTTTGGTATTGACGATTGGTAGGCGGGTTGTACCATTCTTTATTGAACGTGGTCTTAGTCTGCCTAATGCGGCAGGTGTCAAAGAAACCGTCAGTCTACGCAATAGTAAAGTGCAAGATATTGCCAGCCTATTGTTCTTTTTGGCGTTTTTTATTGTTGATGTGTTTTATCCTAATCCGTACTTGCTTAGTGTTACCGCGTTTGGGGTAGCAGTGGTCAACATCGTACGCCTAGTTGGTTGGTATCACCGCGGTATTTGGCAAAAGCCCTTGTTATGGTCGTTATATATCGCATTTATGGGTATGTGCTTAAGTTTTTTGCTCTATGCACTGCAGCCATGGTTAGGTTACGCTCACAGTATTGCTATGCATGGGTTAGCGATTGCAGGTGTTGGCATGATGACAGTTACAATGATGACGCGAGTATCGCTTGGACATACAGGACGCAGTATTCATCAGCCACCTAAGACTGTAAATATCATGTATATCTTGATGGTACTGGTATTTATGAGCCGTGTGCTACTACCGCTCGCTGATATGAGTCATTATCTGTTATGGATTATGATCGCTCAAGGCGCATGGATTGCCTGCTTTGTGCTATTTTGCATCAGCTATCTGCCGATGCTTGCACGTCCTAGACCCGACGGTTTATTTGGATAATAAAGGTCGAGTGATAAGATATGGCAATTAGGTTTGAATGGATAAATTTTTAAGCAATTTTAATTAAATAGGAGCGCAAATACATGCGACTGACCAACTATAGTGATTATGCACTGCGCTCGTTAATTTACTTAGCAGTGAGACCAGAACCTGAGACGCTAGCAAATATTAGCGATATTGCCAGCAGCTATCATATTTCTAAAAGCCATTTGACCAAGATCATTCATCAATTGGGTCAGCTAGGTTATATAGAAAGTGTGCGCGGCAAAAATGGTGGTATTCGGTTGGCTTATGCGCCAAAAGACATCAATTTGGGTGTATTGATCAAACAAATAGAGCCTGACTTTGATTTGGTTGAGTGCTTTGCTACAACCGGAGATAGTGATAAACAAAAGCCTCGTGCAGAAGGATTACCGATTACTTTTATCAGCGAAGAAGGCAGCAAACCCATCGGTTGTGTGATTACGCCAGCGTGTCAGCTTAAAGGCGTGTTTTTTGAGGCACTAACGGCATTTATTACCGTTCTCGAAAAATACACCTTGGCAGATGTTATTGATAATAAGGATGAGTTGAAGCAATTTTTATTTTCATAAAATCAATAAAAAAGCTCAAAACCAGCGATTTAGTGTTACTGATTTTGAGCCTAAATCTTAAACATTCGAACGTATCACTGTTCCAAACAGTAAATGATTTAATTTGCAATTAGTGATTAAAATTAATGAGTGAGCTGCTCTATCTTACGCGAGCCTTGTGGCTGAATAGGGCGGTTATTACCTTCGTATAGATCAGACATAATCGCAAACTGATCACTAGCAAGGGTTAAAGGCTTTTTACTAACATACCATTGTACTTCTTCTGAACATGGCGGCGTCGTCAGTGAACCACTATAATGATAGAAGGTAGGCATGACAGGTGCTAAAGCAGATAAGTCTACGCCGTTAGCCGTGTATTCATCGTCGTTTTGAGTTGTCAGCTCAGTGCCGTTTAGTAACACCCGTAGCGCGTCATTGGCCTCACCAATTTGCAACATGATACCCACTACAGCAAGATTGCCTTCGCTATTGGCATGCACAAAATGGATCTCGCCTGGGTAGTTCTGACTACCAAATTGATGCTCGCTTGGGGTATGGTAATGAAACTGCTTGAGAACATAGCGTTCATTGTCTAATACAATAGCATTGTCTTCAGTCGTTGGCGTATAGACGACTGTATGTCCATTGTCATGAATGCGAATGTTGGTCGATTGAGCATAGTTAATGACAGGCGCAGCTGAGCTACTGGCGGTAACGTTTGTAATGTTGATGGGCGATTGCTGTTTCCCAATCTTGCAGGCATCAGCGCCTTTAACATCACCCCAATACTCGGGACCTGTATTACCTTCGTATGACCACTTATGATGATGGACACCACCATTGCCTTGCGGTGTAACTACGGTCACATTGGCATCAGTCGGCTGATCTGTCAAAGCCTGCTGATTAGAGGTACAAGCAGAAAAACCTAAAGCGCTTACTGCCAGCACAGCAGTCGCTAAATAATGACGATTCATATTACAGTCCTTTTTATAGTCAAAATGTCCATGTTACCGTTAATTCAAAAGTGAATGAACGATAAGGTATGTCTGTTAAAGCTTAAAAAATTAAGACTTCTCAAGCTTAGGGCGTGCTTTTTCAATCGCTTTTAATAATGCCTTTTCAAACCCACCAACTTCAAATGTGATCAAGCTTGAGTGGGCAGCACAGAAATTATGAGCATCGCGCCATTGATGAGCAAGCTCGGTCGCCCAGTCGCAATATTGTTTGCCAGCGTCTGGCTCATCTTTAAGCGCTTGCTTGGTTGTAGGATGTAAGAGGAGCTCAGGTAATACCGCCTCAAGCACCTTTGCTGGTGGGCTCATAAAAGTATCATCTACATGCAAACTTCTGCTGGCAGGATGGTAAGCCAATAACGAGCCTGCATGGATTTTTTCGTTAGGGGAGATATAGTAGATACCTTGAGATAAAGAAAATTTGAGCTCCGGATAACGTTCGGCTACTGCATCACTCTCTACTAAATCGTCAGCCCATGGTATTTGGGGTACTTGTTTGTGGTGGCGACGACTACCATAAAATTCGGCTTGCGGAAAATCTTTTGCCATCTGCTCACAATGTACGGTATGAAAAGGATGAAGATTCAACACAGCTTCGACATCTTGGCCATCGTTGGTCAAGGCCATGACTTGATCTCGCACATCACCAGTCAGCTCGTAGCTGTCCAAAAAGACAAACTTGCCTGACTCCAACTTTACGAGCGAGCACTGGGTACCTATGTCAAGCACACCGCCTAAACGAAAAGATCCGCGTATGTTCCAAAATCCTGCACCTAGATTATAAATTTTATCTGCCATCTTTATTGCCTCTTATTGTTTAAAGATTGATGTAATGGTTTATCAAAACAGCTGCTAGCTTAACTGTCGCTACATTATTTTTAGAGATTATGAACTCAAGGGTTGCTAAAGTCTGTTATAGAAGGGATGTGGAATGTATAGATAGTTTAAATTAAAGCCAGTTAAGCAACTAAAGTAGAACAAGGTATAGTTATAACAATGAGCGAATGGTTTTAGAGCATTTAAAAAGTATGTATCGAAACATTTGGTTAGCAGTGCTTGACAGTATGTACCAGCAATTGGTATAAAGCATCTACCTAAACGAATATAGACAGACAAATGCCTACATCATCAGACTCGACCCTTAAAAAGATATATGTTAAAGATTATCGCTCCCCGCAAGCGGCGATAGACCACGCTAAGTCTATCGGCGGTGCTCGGATTATATTCCCCAATGGCGACTATCCTTGTAGTTTGGTAATTGATAGTCCGAATATTGAGCTATTTAGTGAGGGTAATACCATTTTACGGGCAAAAACACCTTCTACTGTCGTTGACGTACAGGCAGGCGGAGTAAACTTCGTCCTAGATGGATTTGATATACGTGGTCAAACCTTACGAGATGAGCTTACCTCTAACAGAAATGGCACGCACAAAAACACCAAAGCTCTGCACTGTATTCGCATTCAAGAGCGCGGCGCTCGTCTCAGAAACTTTAAGACAAGTGGCGCACGTTATGATGGTATCTACCTTAAATATAATGGACAGATTGACTTTGAGGCTCAGGACTTCTTAATTGGATCAACTGCACGAAATCCCGTAACTATCGTTGCAGGACAAGGGAGTAGGTTTACACGTGGTAAAGTTAGTATTGATAATAGGTTTACATCGAAACAAGGCAAATTGATAAGCGGTCTTTATTTATTTGACTGTGAACCCAATAATATTAATGATAAATATCGCGACATTAAGTTTACAGACGTGGTCTTTGAAAATGCTGGCACGCGTTACGGTAACAATCAAGTTATCTTTCAAGACACTAATATAGGCAATTCAAATGATTTGGGTGTGTACTTTGAAGACTGTGATTTTATTAAGTCTGGTACAGCTACTGGATCTGCTTATGTACGCCTCAAAGCTAATGGAAAATTAAAGGAATTTAGTAATATTCATTTTAAAAATACGCGCCATCAGTTTAGAGCCATGGCAATTGCTAGCGGTCGCGAGCTATTACTTAGAAATTCGTCTTTCAACGATGTTGTTATTGATGATCGAAACCTAACGTTTGCTATTAAATTATCATCTGGCACGGTTGTTAATAATGTGCGCACAACAGCTGATAAATCATCGGCTAAATCTAAAGCCCCAGCTGTCCGGACATCGTTAAATAAGCCTGTCAACTTGCTCTTAGATAAAAAAAGCAATGTCAAGGTTACAGATGTTCCAGGGTACTAAAGTCAAAGTGCTGAGCAATGTAAGTCGCCTTGAGCGGCTTTTTTTGTGTTTTAAGAGTGGATAGAATCATTCGTAGTGTATTAAATGGTTCATCAATGCGATAGATAGTGAATAGTGGTATATTTAGAATACAAGATTGCTCCTGTTTAAGGACCAAAATTACATAACATTTTGCATCTTAAGCTTAACTGCCAGTGTGATACCATGATGCGCTTGTCATAATGACTATAAGTTTAGGCTTTTGTATATTTATAGCCTGTTCCTACCACCCACGCCGATATCATGCGCGTATAACATAGTCAGTAACTTTGTGAATCACATACCAGATAACGCCTCAACGAATAACACGTCACATGACAGCGCAAATCAAACTGTCTCAGCGCCCTCATCAGTCATGCCACCTACTTCGCAGCCCAGTCCGCCGTCTTGGGTGTTGAAGCTAACTGTTGGTTTGATTGGGATGTTTGCTTTTTTGCAAGTATATTCTATTCAAGCAGTCTTACCTGTACTGATGGTGGACCTCGCTGCCACCGAAGTACAAGCAGGTATGGTCGTTGGCGCGACAGTGATGGCGATTGCTATTATGTCGCCATTTTTGGGAATGCTGTCTGATGCTGTAGGGCGCAAGTCTTTTATCGTCGGAGCTTTGTTGTTTTTGGCGATACCGACAGCGCTTATAGCCCAAAGCCCAGATATTGGCTGGATGGGTCTGTGGCGGTTTATTCAAGGCTTGTCAGTACCTGGTATTACGGTAGTGACGATTGCCTATATTGGTGAGGAGTTTGAAGGACGAGCAGTCACCGAGCTGATGTCATTTTATGTCTCAGGTTCAGTGCTTGGCGGTTTTTTGGGACGGTTCTTGCTTGGGCATTTGCATGAGCTTATAGGCTGGCGTCATGGCTATTATGTGATGGCCGCGATGACATTGGTCGGTGCATTATGGGTAGGTAAAATGTTGCCTTCATCACGCCAGTTTGAGGCCAATCCAAACTTCCGCTCAGCCATGCAAACATTAGGTGAGCATCTGACCAATCGCTACGTAGTGACAGCTTGCTTACTTGGCGCGTGTGTGTTGTTCTCTTTGGTAGGCTGCTTTACCTTTATCAATTTGCATTTGGCCAAGACTCCATATGAGCTAAGTACTGGACAGCTTGCCAATATCTTTGCTGTGTACCTAATAGGCGTGGTCATTACCCCATTATCGACTACTTTATTACGCCGGTTTGGCGCAGCACGAACGGTGCGAGTTGCTGTGATAGTGTCTATGATAGGGGTGCTATTGACCTTAGTATCACCGCTGTGGGGTATTGTTATTGGACTTGCTGTTATGTCGTCCGGAGTCTTTATCACCCAAGCTGCGACCATCAGTTACATCGCAGTCAATGTCAAAAAAGGGCGCAGCTTGGCTTCTGGTCTATATTATATGAGCTATTATGCAGGTGGTACGATAGGAGCTTGGCTATGCGGTATTGTTTATGCGCGTGGTGAATGGCCAATGACAGTATGGCTGTTATTGGCCTTGCAGATTCTTGCATTACTCATAGCAAGCTTTGGTATGGTTAAAACCAAGTTTCGTACTGCATGAGCCTCGTACTGTTTAAAACAAGTCTTGGCTAACATATTGTGGTAGGCAGTGGAATTACTATTCTCGAATGCTGAGTATCGTCATGCTTACGTGTGCACGCTTTACATAGTATGGGTTTTTTCTTACTATCAATAAGTAATCGGCTAAAAAGCAGATTTTTAAAAAGTAGATACCTCAAATAAAGTAAGCTTTTATCCAGATAGTAGTCTGCTTCTAAAAAGTATAAACACGACCGCACTCAATTATTTATAGTAATAAAACGTTCACGATAACGACAAACAAGGAAGTCTCATCTATGTCAAATATCTATGATAGCGCACCATCAGCCTATGAATTTCCGTTACTTATTAAACAACTACTAAACCGTGCCAAGACCGTCTCATTGGATCAAGAGATTATATATGCGGACAAAAAGCGCTTAACTTATAAGGATTTATTTACCCGCATTAACCGTTTAGCCAATGTCTTAGCAGATTTAAATCTCGATGCAGGTGATGTGGTAGCGGTTATGGACTGGGATAGTCATCGCTATCTTGAGTCTTATTTTGCAGTACCTATGTCGCAATATATTTTGCAGACGGTCAATATCCGTCTGTCCCCAGAAAAAATTCTTTATACCATTAATCATGCCAAGCCTAAAGTATTGATGCTCAATTCTGAATTTGCGCCTTTGGTTAAAGATTATCAGTTTGAAAACTCAAGTATTGAGCATATTATTTGGTTAGATGACAATGGTGTGTCGCATGAAGGTGTCTTTGGTGGTAATCAAAGTCGCGTGACAGGTGAGTATGAAGCGTTATTAGCAGCGGCTGACACTACCTTTGACTTTCCGGATTTTGATGAAAATACTATTGCCACAACCTTCTATACTTCAGGAACGACAGGTGATCCAAAAGGCGTGTTCTTTAGTCATCGCCAATTGGTATTACATAGCCTAGCGGAAGCTGCGTCACTTGGTATGCTGCCCAATAAGCAAGGCGTCAGCTACGGTGATGTCTATATGCCGATGACACCGATGTTCCATGTCCATGCCTGGGGCTTTCCGTTTACGGCCACGATGATTGGTTTAAAGCAAGTTTATCCAGGACGTTATGCGCCCGATACTTTGTTAGATCTAATCATTAATGAAGAGGTCAGTATTACCCACTGCGTACCAACGATATTACAAATGGTACTCAAAGAGGCGCAAGATCGAGATGTTAGCTTTAATGGGCTAAAAATGATCATTGGTGGTTCAAGGTTAACAGAAGGCTTGGCTAAGTCGGCATTGGCACAAGATATTGAAGTATATACAGGTTACGGAATGTCAGAGACCGCACCACTTATTAGCTTAACTGACTTTAGCCTCAATGAACCTGATATGACTGAGGAAGAAGACATTAATCGCCGCTGCATGACGGGTAAGCCAGTATTGATGGTCGATGCACAAGTCTGGAGCACAGATAATAAGCCAGTAGGTGTCGGTACAGAAAATACTGGTGAGCTGGTATTACGGGCACCTTGGTTGACTCAAAGCTATCTTAAAAACAATGACGCAGGCAAGGAGCTGTGGGAAAATGGCTACATGCATACCCAAGACATCGCTTACGTCAAACCTGATGGTTATATCAAAATAACTGATCGTCTCAAAGATGTCATCAAATCTGGTGGGGAGTGGATCTCATCATTGGAGATTGAAACCATTTTATCATTGCATCCAGCAGTAGCCGACGTGTCAGTCATCGGTGTCCGTGATAAGCAGTGGGGAGAGCGCCCATTGGCGTTAGTAGTCTTAAAACCTAATAAGCAAGACACTAGTGCTGATGATATTATTGCAGTTGCAGAACAAGCGGTCAGTAAAGGTATTATTCCTAAATATGGTGTACCAAGCGAGTTTAAGTTCGTTGATGAGCTGCCTAAAACCTCTGTTGGTAAGCATGATAAAAAAGTGATGCGAGAGATGTATGCCAATCAGACACAAGTTTAATTGATATTAACTGTAATCACATCGCAGTTTATGCGCTAAACAGTTGACCTTTATTACTAGCTCTGCTACATTTTAAACCGATACTTATCAAACCGATACACTATGTATTGTTTTTATAGGTATCGGTTTTTTGTTTCTGGCAGGGAAAGCCAGGGCAACCATACTTAAGCAGTCATATAAATTTGCTATATTATACTTATAATATATACAGCGACTCTTCCAACTTCATCAGCTATTTCATATAGCATATATAGTCGTGTTGCATCACATTTCGTTTACGCTAAGGATAGCCATTATGAGCGAGCAAGCTACCAATATAGATTCTAACCAAGCCTCTAATAATACCGATATCTCTGTGCAAGATTCTACTTTTGCTGATATTTATAGTGACTCGATCAATGATCGAGAGCAGTTTTGGGCAGAGCAAGCAAAGCGTATCTACTGGCATAAAGAGCCTGAGCAAATTCTTGATGACAGTAATCTACCGTTTGCTAAGTGGTATGTCGGCGGCGAGACCAATCTTTGCTATAACTGCGTAGATCGTCATATCCCCGAACGAGCCGAGCAAGATGCTTTCATTTGGCTCTCATCCGAGATCAATCAAGAATTGATAGAGACTTATCCAGCAGTCGTTGATGCCTTTAAGGACTTAGGAAATAACGTTGAGTTTTATACGGACTATACCAAGCGTCGCTTAACCTATAACGATCTTTATAAAGAAGTCAATTACTTCGCGGACGTGCTACAGCGTCATGGTATCGAGAAGGGCGACCGCGTCGTTATTTATATGCCGATGATTTTGGAGGCAGCCTATGCCATGCTTGCTTGTGCTCGTATCGGTGCGGTGCATTCGGTGGTGTTTGGTGGCTTTGCGGCGCATAACCTCGCCATTCGTATGGATGATGCTGAGGCCAAAATGGTCATCACTGTCGATGCTGGCCTACGCGGTGGTAAAGTAGTCAATTATAAAAATCTTGTCAATCAGGGGGTTGAACAAGCAAGCATAAAACCTGAGCATGTACTGGTAGTCAACCGCGGAGTGTTGCCGTTTAAACCACAAGACATCGATGTAGATTATGCAACCGAGCGCCGCATCAGCTGTGAAGCCGGTGCTGTGGTGGAGCCGGTGTGGCTTGAGTCAAATACGCCCTCTTATCTGCTTTATACCTCTGGGACGACCGGTACGCCAAAAGGCGTGCAACGTGATACGGGCGGTCATGCAGTTGCCCTGACTACCTCAATGGACTATATCTACGATGGTAAGGCGGGCGAGACCTTTTGGGCGATCTCGGACATTGGCTGGGCAGTTGGGCATTCTTATACTATCTATGCGCCATTGCTGGCTGGCATGACCAGTGTGATGTATGAAGGCTTACCGCATCGTCCAAACCCCGGTATCTGGTGGCGAATTGTAGAGGCCAATAAAGTCAATATCTTATTTACCGCACCGACGGGTGTGCGTATGCTCAAAAAGCAGGACGAGACTTGGATGACCCGCTATGATGTCTCAAGCGTTAAGTCTTTCTTTTTAGCAGGTGAGCCCCTTGACGAATCAACGGCCAATTGGCTGACCAAGCATTTAGGTGTGCCAATTTTAGATCATTATTGGCAAACAGAGTCTGGCTGGCCAATTTTGAGCAATACGCCCAAGTTTGATCACAAACCACATAAACAAGGCTCACCTGGCTATCCCATGTATGGCTATGATGCCCGCGTCCTCAACGAAGAGACAGGCGAGCCGTGCGGTGCAGGTGAGAAAGGATTGCTAGCGATTAGCGCGCCATTGCCACCGGGTTGTCTCACCACTGTATGGCGCAATGATGAGCGCTTTATGAGTAGCTACTTTGGTCTATTCGATGGCAAGCAGTACTCAACCTCAGACTATGCGGTAACTGACGAAGATGGCTATTTTTATATCTTAGGACGCACCGATGATGTCATCAATGTCGCCGGTCACCGTATCGGTACCCAAGAGATTGAAGAGGCGATCAGCACCCATCCAGAGATGGCTGAGTGTGCGGTCGTGGGCATACAAGATGAGCTAAAAGGGGAGTTGCCAATTGCCTTTTGTGTGCTAAAAGATCATGAGCAAGTCGCAACGACCGAAAACCGTTTCCGCATTGAGCAGCAGGTCATCGGTGCAGTAGTAAAATCCCTTGGTGGCATCGCAAGGCCTGCCGCGATTTATTTCCCGCAAGCCCTACCAAAGACTCGTTCTGGCAAAATCCTACGCCGCGCTATTCGTGCACTGGCAGAGAATAAGCCTACTGGCGATATGTCAACGCTTGACAATCCAACCGCGATCGATGCCATTAAACAGTCTATGAAAGGCTATTGATTGAAATGAAAGGATAATTTGTATTCGCTAGTTATAAATAACTATTTTAAAATCATATAAAAGCTCATGAGTCGTCATGGGCTTTTTTTATTGACTCAACTAATTTATCAACGAAAAGAGTTAACGTTACCAAAATTTCAACAAAGCACTTGACCCCAAAATTGATTTGTTGTTATAGTCAATAACGATACAAAATAAATCATTTTAAAATAAAACGACGTTAATAGTAAACTATTGCGCCTAATACTTTTAAGCTTAGTACTTTTAATAATCCCAGACGCGTCTAGCAGCAGTCTTAAAAACAAGATAAGGATATCTTATGCATCATGTTCAGCAACTCATTAATGGACAATTTCTCAAATCAACAACCAATGAATGGCTTGATATTACTGATCCAGCCACACAAGAAGTCATTGCCAAAGTCCCACAAACCACTGACGATGAGATTAATCAAGCAGTTGCAGCCGCCCAGACGGCTTTTCAAACATGGCGCAAAACGCCAATTACCACGCGTGCGCGTATTTTTCTAAAGTATCAACAGCTGATACGTGAGCATATGGATGAGCTGGCAGAAACCTTAACTGCTGAACAAGGCAAAACCATTGCTGATGCCCGCGGAGATGTGTTTCGTGGTTTAGAAGTGGTCGAGCATGCAGCAGGCATTGCTAACTTGCAGATTGGTGATTTTGTTGAAAACGTTGCCTCAGGCGTTGACACTTATAGTGTTTGGCAGCCACTAGGCGTTTGCGCTGGTATTACACCGTTTAACTTTCCAGCGATGATTCCGCTATGGATGTTCCCAATGGCGATTGCTACGGGTAATACTTTTATCTTAAAGCCGTCCGAGCAAGACCCGATGGTGACCATGCGTTTGGTAGAGCTGGCTGTCGAAGCTGGCGTACCTGAAGGGGTACTAAATGTGGTACACGGCGGCAAAGCGACGGTTGATGCCATTTGTGATCATCCAGATATCAAAGCGGTTTCATTTGTCGGCTCGACCGCCGTTGGTAAGCATGTCTACGAGCGCGCCAGCAAATCTGGTAAACGTGCCCAGTGTATGATGGGTGCCAAAAACCATGGCGTTATCCTACCTGACGCCAATAAAGAACAAACCCTCAATCAGCTAGCGGGTGCTGCATTTGGTGCGGCTGGTCAACGCTGTATGGCACTGTCTGTTGTGGTATTGGTTGGTGCAGCTGGTGAGTGGATTGACGATATTAAAGCCAAGGCTGAGGGTCTTGTAGTATCAGCAGGTAAGCATGATAAAGACTTGGGTCCACTGATTTCTCCAGCTGCAAAAGCCCGCGTCGAGCATTTGATTGATACAGGGGTAGAAGAAGGCGCGAGCTTATTACTTGATGGCCGCGGTATTACTGTCGAGGGCTATGAGAAAGGCAACTTTGTAGGGCCTACTATCTTTGATAACGTCACAAGTGATATGCAAATCTACAAAGAAGAAATCTTTGGTCCTGTACTTTGTATCATGCGTGCAGCGAGCCTTGATGAGGCTATAGAGATGCTTAATGCCAATCCGCATGGTAACGGTACGGCTATCTTTACCCAATCAGGCGCAGCGGCGCATAAATTCCAGCAAGATATTCAGGTCGGGCAAATTGGTATTAACTTACCGATTCCTGTGCCACTACCGATGTTCTCATTCTCAGGCTCACGTGCCAGTAAGCTTGGCGATCTTGGTCCTTATGGTAAGCAAGCGGTACAGTTCTATACTCAAACCAAAACCGTTACGGCGCGCTGGTTTGACGATGAAGCAAGCCGCGGGGTGAATACTACTATTTCAATTTAATCGTTTATTCCTTGTATTTGCGGTGTCGTGTTAATCTTGTTTGGTATGTTTCTTACTATTTAAGCATAGTTTAAGCACAGTTTTACGATTGTCACGATGTCGCTGTTATACTGTATGAATGACAACGATATAAAACCTAATTCACCATATTTGCAATGCATGCACAAGGATGACCCTATGGACTTTTCATTAACGGATGATCAAATCGCCTTTCGCCAAACCGCTCGGCAGTTTGCGCAAAAAGAGCTCAAGTCGAATGCCGCTGAATGGGACCGTACCTCGCATTTCCCAGTTGATGTGATTAAAAAGTCAGGAGAGCTTGGTTTTTTAGGACTCTATACCAATCCAGATTATGATGGCTTAGGGCTACCGCGCTTAGACTCTGCGATGGTATTTGAAGAGTTGGCATGGGGCGATACTTCAGTGGCTGCCTATATGAGTATTCATAATATGGCAGGTTGGATGATCGGCGAGTATGGCAGCGATGTACTATGTAAAAAGTATTTGCCAAAAATGGTCAGCGGTGAGTGGCTTGGCAGCTACTGCTTAACAGAACCCAATGCTGGTTCTGATGCAGCGTCATTACGTACCAAAGCCGATAAGCAAGGCGACTATTATGTGCTGAATGGCGAAAAAACTTTTATCTCAGGTGCAGGCTCGACCGATGTATTAGTAGTTATGGCGCGTACAGGTGATGCTGGGCCAAAAGGGGTTTCAGCTTTTGTTGTAGACGCGGACAGTGCTGGTATTGAATACGGCAAAAACGAGCATAAAATGGGCTGGAAAGCGCAGCCGACTCGTGCTATTAGCTTTAAAGACGTCAAAGTGCCAGCAGAGAATTTAATCGGCGAGGAAGGCCAAGGCTTTCGTATTGCGATGAAAGGCTTAGATGGCGGCCGTATCAATATCGGTATTTGTGCCGTTGGTACCGCGCAATCAGCGCTAGAGACCGCGACCAATTACGTACAAGAGCGTAGTCAGTTTGGTAGCCCAATCGCCAGCTTACAGTCAGTACAGTTTAAACTTGCTGACATGCTCACCCAAACGATTACTGCGCGGCAAATGCTTTATCTAGCGGCTAACAAAGTCGATAACAATGATGGTCAAGCTTCTACCTACTGTGCGATGGCAAAACGCCTCTCCACTGATCTTTGTTTTGAAGTTGCCAATCAAGCCTTACAGCTACATGGTGGCTATGGCTATTTGAATGAGTACCCGCTTGAGCGCCATGTACGGGACTTGCGTGTCCATCAGATTTTGGAAGGCACCAATGAGATCATGCGGGTGATTGTCTCGCGTCAGCTTATGCAAGATGATGCATTGAGTCAGTTGCGTTAATCGTAGTACGCAACTTTTTTATGGCAATATTTTTATCACGGTATTTTAAGTTCGCTATGGTTTTCTATATCTATTTTACCTAGCGCTTAACCAATAAATCGTACCAAATTCAGATAAAATAAAGGATTATTTATGACGGATTATACCAATCTCAAGTTATCAATTGACGGTCACATTGCTACCGTAACACTGAATAACCCGCCAGCCCATACGTGGACGATGGACAGTCTGCCAGCGTTCAAACAGCTGGTCACTGACCTCAATGCCAATGATGATGTTTATGCCTTAATTATCCATGGCGATGGTGAGAAATTCTTTTCAGCAGGTGCGGACTTAAATAATTTCTCAGACGGTGATAAAGGTCGTGCGATTAGCATGGCCATCGCTTTTGGTGAAGCGTTTGAAGCGCTATCAGCGTATCGTGGTGTGAGTATCGCAGTTATCAACGGCTATGCAATGGGCGGTGGACTTGAGTGCGCGCTGGCCTGTGATATCCGTATCGCAGAATCGCATGCACAAATGGCCTTACCAGAGACCGGCGTGGGACTTTTGCCATGCGCGGGCGGTACGCAGAATCTGCCTTTACTGGTTGGTGAAGGCTGGGCGAAGCGTATGATATTGTGCGGTGAGCGTATCGATGCCGATACTGCATTACGCATTGGCTTAGTCGAAGAAGTCACGGCAAAAGGTGGAGGTTTATTAGCGGCACAAGCATTAGCGCAAAAAGTCGCTAAGCAATCACCCGTTGCCGTCACTTATTCTAAACAGCTTATCCAAGCCGCAAGAAATACCCCGCCTGCACAAAACCTTATCCATGAGCGCGAAGCTTTTGTTAAGTTGTTCGATACCAAAGATCAGCGCGAAGGCGTGCAAGCGTTCTTAGAAAAGCGCAAGCCTACTTGGCAGAATAAATAAACACAATAAATCCATTTTTATTCTAATATTCTTGTTTTCAAACTTGATAGGTCGATTTTATGACAGCGACGGATAATATTAACAATCAAAAAGCCGTAGAGACAAGTACTCAAGACGCGCCCGTATTATTTGAGACCGAGTCGACAGACTGTGGTCATCTGATTGGCATCATGACACTCAACGCACCCAAATCTCTTAATGCGCTTAGCGTTGAGATGTGTCAGTTACTAGCCCACCAGCTGGAGCAGTGGGAAAGTGACGATCAGGTAGTGGCACTCATCTTAAAAGGAGCGGGCGATAAGGCGTTCTGCGCTGGCGGTGATATTCGTAAGCTGTATGACAGTATGTCTACCAGCGCGCCCTTACCCAATCCTTATGCAACTGAGTTTTTTAGCCATGAATATCGCTTATATCGGCAGATGCATTTTTATTCTAAGCCATTAATACTCTGGGGTGACGGTATTATTATGGGCGGTGGTATGGGGCTGATGGCTGGTTGTAGTCATCGAATGGTGACTGAGCGCACCCGATTTGCAATGCCAGAAGTCACCATTGGACTGTTCCCTGATGCTTCTGGCAGTTGGTTTTTGCAACGTATGCCAGCGAAGACAGGGTTGTTCTTAGGATTGACAGGTGCGATGTGTAATGGCAACGACGCACTATTAGCCAATCTTGCAGAGTATGCCGTTGCCAGTAGTGATTATGACGCCATCATACAAAGTTTAAAACAGAGTGATTGGCAAGCAGCAGCTGATAACACTGATAAATGTCATCAGCACAGCGCTCATAGTATTGCTAACCGTGCATTAGCTGCGCAATCAGGTGCTAAATTACCTGCTAGTAAACTGGCGACGTACTGGCAACCTATCCAGCAGTTGATGAACAGTGGCGGACTGGGGGATATCGATGCGCTCCTACAAAGCGATGAAGCACTCGCAAAATTAGATGAAGACTTTGCTAGTGACAGCTGGACGCAGCGCGCAGTGACTACTTATCGTCAAGGCTGTCCTGTGACCGTCGCTTTGACTTATGCGCTTTATCATAAAGTTACGGACTTATCGATAGAACAAGTTTTGTATTTAGAGACCAATGTGGCAGTACACTGTGCGGCCAATCCTGACTTTAAAGAGGGCGTACGCGCATTATTGATTGATAAAGACCGCACGCCTCACTGGTCGCGCTCATTAGCAGACTGTCTCAGCACAGAAGGACAAGAATACATACATCAGCATTTTGTAAATCCTTATGCTAAAGGTGAGCATCCTTTGGGCGATTGGTTGGGTGATAAGGCCTTGGCTAGCCAGCTTGTGCGATGAGAGCTTGTAGACTCATTATAAGAATCAGGTATAAATTGAAAAACGCAAAACTATGTATAGCACTGTCTGCATATATATGTAAATAATAAGCAATCATCAAGGAGCGATGAGATGGGTACAAAGGATACAGAGTTGAATAATAAAGAATCAAACAAGGCTACTACGTCTGACAATAACACTGATAAGCCAAATATTGCCTTTATTGGACTTGGAAATATGGGCGCCCCAATGGCAGAAAACTTGTTAAAAGCTGGTTATACGCTATCAGTCTATGATTTGTCAGCAGACGCCACTCAGCGTCTAGAGCAAGCAGGTGCTAGCATCGCAGATAGCCCTAAGAGCGCTGCGAGCAATGCACAAGTTGTCATCAGCATGCTACCCGCTGGTAAGCACGTGCATTCTGTCTATCTAGGCGAAGATGGAACCAACGGTTTGCTTGCAGAGTTACCCAAAGGTACGTTGGTCATCGATAGCAGTACCATCGCTGCGGCTGACGCAAGATTGGTGGCAGAGGCAGCAAGTAAGCTTGGGGTAGACTTTTTGGATGCCCCGGTCTCTGGCGGTACGGGCGGCGCCATCGCTGGTAGTTTGACTTTTATCGTTGGCGGCAGCGTTGAAGGATTTGCTAAAGCTGAGCCGATACTTGCCGTCATGGGCAAAAATATTTTTCATGCAGGCGAGCATGGCGCTGGACAAGTTGCCAAAATTTGCAACAATATGCTACTAGGGATACTAATGGCAGGGACGGCAGAAGCGATCAATTTAGGGGTCAAAAATGGCTTAGATCCCAAAGTATTATCAGATATCATGCTGCAAAGCTCAGGGCGCAACTGGACGCTCGAAGTCTATAACCCTTATCCAAAAGTGCTAGAAAATGTTCCTTCTAGCAATGGCTATAAAGGAGGATTTATGAGCAAGCTTATGCAAAAAGATCTTAATCTTGCCATGCAAACTGCAAAGGATACTGAGGTTGAGACGCCGATGGGCGCTAAGGCCACAGAGCTTTACGAAGCGCATGCACGCGATAATGGCGATAGAGACTTTTCTAGTATTATGGCCTATCATGATCATTCAGTATTGTCTTAAGTCTATCTAGGCGTTTTAAGACAATATATCGCTTATCGATATATTAGCGCACAAAAAAGGTCTTCATTATCATTATAGTGAAGACCTTTTTTATGCAAGACATAAAAGCTAACTTTGTAATTCATAAACCAAGGCTTGTATATCCTGCGCTGCTGTCTGTAAGCGCGGTACATGTTCGAGTAGCTCATCGAGAGACACTCGTACAGTAGGCGCATGCACATACAAGGAGGCCAAATACCGCGATTTTTTGTCTAGGATGGGTACTGAGACTGCCACCATCTCTGAGATAAATTCTTCGTTATCTACGCCGACTCCCATTTTAGCGATACGATCAAGCTCAGTGTTTAAAGCATCGATATCTATGATGGTGTTCTTAGTGAATTTATTTAACGTCAGATTACTCAGCATTTTACGACGGCTTGAAGCCGACAGCTGGCTTAAATAAAGTTTGCCAGTAGCCGTACACCACATAGGAGACTTGGCGCCAACGGGCAAGTATATTTGTAGGGGCAGTGTGGTTGTCACGCGATTGGTGTAGACCATGTTCATATGATAAGGGATACCGATACCGCAAGTTTCTTGAATATCCTCGACCAGTTTTTGCAAAATAACTTCACGCTCATTGAAGAACTGACGCTGTTGCCATAATGCCACGCTTAAGTTGCGCACTCGCTTACCAGGAATGATACCGCCGCCAATATCAACAGCCACAAACCCTTCATCAACCAAATTTTGAATCAAACGATGAATCGTCGGTTTCGGTATATCAAGCTCTTGAGAAAGCTCAAGCGGAGAGATAGGTTTGGGTGCATAGGATATCTTTTCTATGATCTCTAATACACGCGTAATTGAAGACACTTTAGGCATATAGGTAGCTTAATAATAAGTGGTAAATAACATGATGTATCGCACGATTAGACACACTAACGACTTATGGCGAATATCATAGAACAAACGCTATGATTTATATTATAAAAGAAAATAGGCTATAAATGTCACAGGTATCACAAACTTTTTTTGAGAGCAACTATTGATACATCATCTGACAAATCACAACAAACAGAAGTAATAAACTATATAACCATTATTGTATTAATTAATCGAGTAAGACATTATGTTTACATACTTTGCAGCACTGTTGCACAAGCTTTTAGTATTTAGAGAGTATGTATACATACTTATAATTACTTTGAGCGTATCTTGTAACGGTAAAGCGATTTTTTACAGGTTAGTGTAGCAATTATTACAATTTCTATGCAATCTTTACATAATGGCAAATAAAATGCCTCTATTCAGGGGTGACTTTTAAAGCCAAAATTGTTTTAATCTGCTCAACAAAAACGGTTGTTTAAAATACAAAAGAAATAATCGTTTTTTTGGGGCTAGTTATTTCATATCTTTAGGAGAACAAACATGAAACTTATTAAACTAACTGCAATTTCTGCCGCTGTTCTAGCGTCATCTGCTGCTTTAGCCGCTGAGCCTGTAATCGTTGTAGATGATACTCAAGCTGCAACTGCAGATGCTGTAGTATATGAAGCTGAGCCAGTAGCTGTTGCTTATGAAGCTGAGCCAGTTGCTTATGAAGCTGAACCAGCTCCTGCCGCTTATAACAACGACGCGGGTATCATCCGTAACACTACTGGTGCTATCTTCGGTGGTACTAAGACTCTATTTAACACAGCTATCAACCCAGCTGCAGTTAGCGCAGAAGTTGGTACTTTAGGTTATGGTGCTAACGTAGCATGGAGCATCAACGACAAGACTGAACTACAAGCTGGTTGGGCAGGTGGCGATGTTGCTGACCTTTTTGGCGGTGATTTCGATGCTGATGATGTCAACTATGATGTGGATGCTGACTTTAGCAACCCATACCTAGGCGTACAACTACGTCCTGCTGGTAACTGGTTCACGATGGGTGCTGGTGTTATTGTCCCTGATAACGATATTGATGTAACTGCTAATGCTGAAGGTGATTTCTTCGAACTTGATGGCATTCAGTATAATGCTGCTCAAACTGGTAACTTAGAAGGTAGTTTAGAGCATCGTAACAAATTAGCGCCATATGGTACTATTGGTTTCCGTCCAAATATCGGTAATAACTGGGGTGTATTTGGTGAAGTTGGTGCAGCATATATGGGTAAAACGGACGCTACTGTTCGTTCAACTAACCCAGATGCCGATGTTAATTACACAGACGCACAAGGCGAAACTCAGTCTATTAAAGGTAGTGAAGTTGCTAGCATCGCTGAACGTGAGCTAGAAGATAAAGATTGGTTAGAATGGTTCCCAATCGTTAAAGTTGGTGCAACTTACCGCTTCTAATCTGATGACAGTCTCAGTACTGTTGTGAGAAGAAAAGTAAGTGTATAAAAAACGACCCTAAAAAGGGTCGTTTTTTTGTCTGTAATAAAGTAATTGGATTAATATAATGTGAAAATCTTAATAGCTTATCAATGTTTAGAACCTTAAAATATTATTACCGTTTGATAAGAAAACAAGATAATGATCTGATAGGGAAGTGGCTGATTGTCGGTCAAGGTAACAAGCGTCTTATTTTGTTCAAGGTTAGTGACGATGTCAGAGATGAGATGTTGGTAGTTCATTCCAAGCCCTTGTGCAAGGGTATGATGGTTGATCTTGATAAAGCTCTCTTTTACTTGCCAAAGTAATTTGACCACGGTATCACGCTGATCTAATGGTAACGCTTGTAGTAGGGTGATTTCGTTAGGATGATAAAAACGCTGGGCTACGTGCCAAGCAACTTGATTGGTCTCTATGTCAATACCGACCATACGTTGATGGCTAATGACCACTGCAACGCTAGCATTTGGATTGTCATTACTATTATTGGCACTGCCAGTACTTGAATGGCTAAAGCACACATAGTAATTACTACTATTAAGACGATAAGGAAACTGGGCTTCGTTT
The DNA here is from genome assembly GCF_052259005.1 of Psychrobacter sp. 1Y10. Lineage (NCBI taxonomy): Bacteria > Pseudomonadati > Pseudomonadota > Gammaproteobacteria > Moraxellales > Moraxellaceae > Psychrobacter > Psychrobacter sp. 1Y10. Next base: position 58,641 of record NZ_JBQQES010000005.1, read on the forward strand.
AACGTATCATCGATTTCTAATTTGGCGAGAAGCTCTTGCAGTAATCGTCGTACGCCCATGCGTTGCTGTCGACGTTGTCTTTGGGCGTTTTTTTGTACGGATGAACCATGAGTAGGTAGACGGTATTGCCATTCAAGAGTGGAGAAGTTGATAGAAGAGGCATGTAAAGTATCGGCTATTGACAACCAAGGTAGCTCATTCCACAAGCGTAGACTGATAGGGGCGCTCACATAAGCGGTTGCGCACCACGTCGTGGGACTGAGCTGCGTATATTGAGTGTCATAAAGATGCGGAATGTGCATAATTTATAGATCAGGTATTTAAGAAACAAAGCGTTTGGCAAAATTAATATAAAAGCCCAACAATGTCACTCTTGTTGAGCTTTTGATATTAGAATATTTTTAGTAAAAATATAATAATTGTGTCTACTAAATCTTAGTAAGAAAGCTCAGCACGGCGGTTCTGTGCATAGGCTTGTTCGGTAGTACCAGCAGCAGCAGGACGCTCTTCGCCATAGCTAATGACGCGAATGTTGTTAACGCTAATGCCTTGAGCTGCAAGGTAGTTACGAGCTGCTTGCGCGCGGCGCTCACCGAGTGCCATATTGTACTCACGGCTACCACGCTCATCAGTATGACCTGCAATCACAACACCAGCGGCAGGATTTGAGCTAAGCAAACTTGCATGTTGGTTTAGTACACTGGCAGCTTGTGGAGTGATCTCGCTGCTATCAAAATCGAAATATACCACCGCTTGTAAGTTTTCTGCGCCAGTTACGATAGCACTTGAATTGTCTACGACCACAGCGCCAGTATAACCAGCTTGACCACCTGGGATACCTAAAGGAGCCACAACGACTTCTGAAGTAGCGCGCTTGGTTGCACAGCCAGTTGTTAGGGCAACAGCGCCTGACAATAGAGCAAGGGTAGCGATTTTTGCAAAACGGCTGCTGGATACTGAGCTAAAATAAACTGACATAATAAACTCCTAAAATTTTGATAGAATTGTTTTTTTTGGAATACTTACCATAAAGCTTAGGCATAAATGCCCATAGGAAAGTCAATGTTACGTTATGTAAATAACATTACCGTAAATCATGTCAAAATTTGTCAACTATTACAATACGCTTTTGGCAACTTTTGGTGAGAATCAGTAATTTGACAATTTATGCTACTACAACGCTATTACCAGCGATGCTTACCCCAGTTATCAGGGTTGGCCCAATAGTCTGCATTCAACCAATTTGGCAGCTTTTTATAATCATACAAATTAAATTGCCATAGCGTTAACGATGCTGGTAAGTTTGAAGATGAGTTAGGCAAGCGAGTGTCACCTAAAAGGTTAAGGGGCGTAAATCCGTAAGCTCGTAGATCTAAAGTACTATCAAGGACGATAAGTAGGTGAGCAGCGTAGAGGTCGCGGTAGCGCATGAGCAAAGGAATAGAGGCTTGCAATATGTCTGATGATAGATTGGGTAGCCAAAAGCAGGCCAGCTGATAGCGCTGTGATAGCTGCTTCGTATTTAGTGCTGGCAATGTAGTTAAATGAACTAAAGTGTCGGTCTCATCGTCGTTCAGACTCAACTGCGTCCTCAACTCAGCTATCATTTTTTGATCTTCAGCTATCCATAACAACTGAGACGTCTTTTGTCTGTCTTCATCTGTTTTTTTATCACTCGAATCTGCAAGAGTGGGTAACAGTACCTCGATATATTCGCGCAATATTGTAAGAGCCGTCATATCAAGTTCAGGTGTGTTTGCCGAGAGGTCAGTCATAGAGTAGTGCCAGCTGATAGATAGATGAGTTTTATTATAAGGGATAAACGTAAAGTTTGGCGACTGATCTTAAAACCGTTTTACGCTTGAAATTTCGTAGATTAAGCCAATCTAGCAGTATAATTAACCACTATACAATGTTTATGCAATTACAATACTTTGTAAATATAGGATGCAATTTATCCTATAGTTTTATTCGATAGCCATACTCACTATACTGACAACCATTACCTAAAATGTAACCATCTTAAATAATAGGAATCTTTATGTCTGTCTCTGAAACCGATGCGCAAATCATCAATCCTGATATGCCTGATGTACCACCACATGCCCCTAGAAAAATCCACCTGACAGACTATCAATTGCCAAGTTTTGATGTGGATACTGTAGATTTAGATATAAAGATATTTGACGATCATGCAACGGTCGATAGTAGGCTGGTCATGAACCGTCAAGCGGCAGGTGATTTAGTGCTGTACGGTGAAGACGTTGAGCTTGTTACTATTGTGGTTGACGGTGAGCCGCTAAGCTCTGAGCAGTATAGCCAAGCAGATGGCAAACTTACGATTAGCGATGCGCCTGATAACTTAACATTAGAGTTGCAGGTTCGTATTCATCCGCAAACCAATACGGCACTCGAAGGTTTGTATATGGCAGGCACTGGCAGTGATACCATGTTTGTCACTCAGTGTGAGCCAGAAGGCTTTCGCAAGATTACTTTTTATCCAGATCGTCCCGATGTGTTGGCGATATTTACCACGCGCGTTGAAGCGGATAAACGCTATCCGACACTGCTTGCCAATGGTAATTTGGTTGAGCAAGGGGACGTTGTAGAGGCGCCAGACCGTCACTATGCTATTTGGCATGATCCGACCAATAAGCCAAGTTATCTGTTTGCCTGTGTTGCCGCCGATTTAGATGTGCTTACCGATCATTATACGACCAGTGAAGGCCGTGAAGTCCTGCTTGAAGTGTACGCTAAGTCTACCGATATTGATAAATGTCATGTCGGTATGCAAGCATTAAAAGACGCCATGGCATGGGATGAGGTCAATTATGGCCGTGCCTATGATTTGGATCGTTATATGATAGTCGCGGTCAGTCAGTTTAATATGGGTGCAATGGAGAATAAGGGTCTGAACATCTTTAATACCGCTTGTGTATTATCTAGCCCTGAGACCACGACCGACGCGCGTAGCTTCAATGTCAAAGCCGTCATCGCTCATGAATACTTTCACAATTGGACAGGCAACCGTATTACCTGCCGTGACTGGTTTCAATTGTGCCTAAAAGAAGGCTTTACCGTCTACCGTGATCAATCGTTTTCGGCAGATCAGCAGTCAAGTGCAGTACAGCGTATCGATGACGTAGCGACATTGCGGGCGCATCAGTTCACGGAAGATGCAGGACCATTGGCGCATCCCGTACGTCCTGAAAGCTTCGTTGAGATCAATAACTTTTATACCACGACTGTCTATGAAAAAGGCGCTGAAATTGTACGCATGCTGGCTAATACATTGGGGTCAGACAATTTTCGTAAAGGCACTGACGAATATTTCCGTCGTTACGATGGTCAGGCCGTCACAGTTGAGGACTTTTTATCAGCCTTAAGTATCACTGACGATAAAATTGAGAACTTTATTGATTGGTACCGTCAACCAGGTACACCAATGCTGTCTGGTCATCAAGCCTATGATCGCGAAACGCAAACGCTGACCATTATTTTAAGTCAGAACACGCGCCACGTGAACGGATTTGAAGCGCCTAAGCCTTTACCAATTCCAGTCGCGACAGCGTTATTCGATAAAGCGTCTGGTGACATAGTTGGCGAGCGTATGTTGCTATTAGATCAGGCTGAGCAAACTTTTAGCTTCGATAATATTACTAGCGAGCCTGTGGTGTCATTGCTCCGTGATTTTAGTGCCCCAGTACAGCTCAATTATGATTATCAAGATGAGGACTTGGCATTTTTGCTCAAGCATGAGACCAACGGTTTCAACCGCTGGCAAGTGACGCAAATGCTCGTCAATCGTATTTTACTGCAAGGTCAGGGCACTAAAAGCAGTCCTGAGATATATCTGCAGGCATTGGCACAGACATTGCCAACGTTGGCGACCGATGATGCCATGTTGGCTGCGCGCTTGCTTGATATTCCATCCGCGCAAGAGCTGGCCTCTGCTATCCACAAAGACTATGATCCAGTATTGATTAAAGAGCAGCGTGAAGGCTTGTATCGCCAAGTAGCAGAGTCGCTATCGCAGCAGTGGACAGCGCTATATGAACAACTACCATTACAGTCTTATGAAGATAGCTCTGAGGCTCGTGGAAAGCGTGCATTGCGTAACGTAGTATTGGATATGGCATTGACTGCCAAAGTTGCAGGCGCAGCTGAGTGGGCACAGCAGCAGTATGATAATGCCAGCTGCATGACCGAACGCTTTGGCGCTTTAAAGGCGATGGTCAACCATCAGGTCGCAAAGGCTGATGAGTATTTGGCAGATTTTTATAATCGTTTTCAAGCAGACGATTTAGTTATTGACTTGTGGTTCAGTGTGCAAGCCGCTGCTGACAATGTAAGTACGGATAAGATTAACGATCTGCTGAATCATGCAGATTTTGATTGGAATACGCCTAATCGTGTGCGCTCAGTCATTAGTGCTTTTGCTTCTCAGCCGACCGTACTTTGGACATCAGAGGGCCTCAGGATTTATACTAATGTTATTCAAAGACTGGATGAGTCTAATCCTGTCTTGGCCTCGCGCTTATTGCAAGTGCTCGCACGTTGGTATACATTGGTTGAACCGCGTCGTCAAATGGCGCATGAGCAGCTTATCAGCTTGCAGAAAAAGGTATCTTCTAAGCATGTACTTGAGAGCTTAGATAGCGTGCTTGGTGCGACTAAGTGTTAGGTTGTTTAATAGTCTTTATTATCTAAACATAGAAATCTTATCTATTAAGCTAGACCCCATTAGTTGGATGCAACTTATGGGGTTTTTTTTCGTTACGATATATATTTTAGGTATAAACCCTCATAAGCTAACAGCTTTGAGAGATGGTTGCATAAATAGTAATCAATTAGTCTGTAATGTATTTGCATTCTTTGTTAGGCTAAATTAATAAATAAGGATTTAAAAAACAAGCGTTTAAGTCGTGTTAAGGGTTGATTTATAAGAAAAAATCAGGTCTGTATTAATAAGATTATTTGGATATCTTACGTTATTCTCGGAATAATAAGTTCCACTGTAAGACCGCAATGAATGTAGCGGAAATACGTTAGAGCCAGTTATCCTAAATCAGGAAGAGGGCATATGAGAATAAAGGGACAACAAATTGACAGCTCAGCGATCGTAGCGCGGCTGCTACTATTCTCAATAATCTGGTGGGCTCTCTCCGATGGTTCAGCTGCTTCATGGTTAATTGGCGCGCCAGCGGTGCTCTGCGCGTTGGTAGTCAGCATTACATTGTTACCTCCGGTAAGGCTGGTATGGTGGCGGCTGGCAGCTTTTATACCCTTTTTCTTTTGGCAGTCACTAAAGGGCGGTGTGAAGGTGGCACAGCTAGCATTTCAACCGAGTATGCCTTTATCTCCAAAGCTTGTTGAATACCACCTGCACCTGTCCTCAGGCCTAGCACGAGTAGCTATGATTAATATAATAAGCCTCTTGCCTGGTACTTTAAGCACCAAAATAAACGGAGATACATTAACCATACATGTGCTGGACAGCCAAGGGGATTTTCTAGTCGCTCTACAAGATTTAGAACGGGGTTTGGCGCAAATATTTCCAAACTCTGTTGAACCTGCTTTGATGGAGGATGAATGATTATGCAAAGCCTATACCTTGCACTAGCGTTGTTCTTGCTGCTCAATCTGAGTGCTGGTATATGGCGTGTACTGCGCGGACCCACGGCTGCTGACCGTATGTTAGCGGTGCAGCTATTTGGTACTACCGCTGTCGCTGTTTTATTGCTGCTGGCCGAAGCATCAAGTAGTGCAGCCCTGCGTGATGTGGCGCTGGTGTTTGCGTTGTTGGCTGCGGTGACTGCAGTAGCCTTTGTACGCCGTGCTTGGGACTTTGTGGAGGATAACGATGACCGCAAGTGATTATTTCTCTGCCTTAATGTTGTTCACTGGTAGCGTGTTCTTTCTGGCAGGTACGCTAGGTTTGCTACGCTTCCCAGATGTTTTTACTCGGCTACACGCGCTTACCAAAGCCGATAACTTGGGACTGGGTTTTATAGTGGTTGGCCTAGCGGTACAAGCGGAATCTTGGGCTGTGGTGGTTAAATTAATATTTATATGGCTGCTGGTGTTGCTTGCTAGCGCGAACGTGTCTTATCTGGTCGCACGCGGAGCACTGCAACGGGGGATTCGGCCATGGAGACGCTGATTGGTTCTGTTATTGATTTAGTCATTGTACTGCTGGCGTTAGGGTTGGCTTGGGGTGCACTTGCTAGTGCTAAGCTGTTTAGAGCTATTGTGCGATTTATTGCCTTTGGCTTAGTGATGGCGCTGGCTTGGGTGCGCCTGAATGCACCAGATGTTGCACTGGCAGAAGCCGCTATTGGAGCAGGTTTGACCGGTGCGTTATTCCTGGCAGCCTACGCCAAGCTGCGAGGAAGTACATCGATTATCGATATAGAGCTTGCCAGCCGCTTTAGCGGTATTCGTGTGGTCACGGGTCTGGTGCTTATGCTGTTTGTAGCGGCAGCACTGGGATATGCTGTATGGATGTTACCACCAGAGGCTGCTGGACTCAGCGCTATTGTCGCCGCCGATCTTGATAACAGCGGTGTCAGTAACCCAGTGACGGCGGTACTACTGAATTTCCGTGGTTATGACACCTTGCTTGAGTTATTTGTACTGTTGCTCGCGCTACTGAGCGTATGTTCGCTGGGTTTGCCAACACCACAACGAGAGGCAGCGCCGGGATTGGTTCTGGATACTCTGTCGGGGCTGCTTGCGCCCTTACTGATTCTGGTAGCGGCGTATTTACTATGGGTGGGCGCTTATGCGCCTGGCGGTGCTTTTCAAGCTGGCACTGTACTGGCAGCTGCAGGAGTACTAATGCTCTTGTCGGGTGCGCAGTTACCGGCTGCGCTGGCCAGTTGGCCTCTGCGTTTTGTGCTGGTGCTCGGGCCGACGATATTTTTGCTGCTTGGCATTATCATGGGACTTTTAGAAGGCAAACTTTTACAGTTTCCACCGGAGTGGGCTGGAGCACTTATCCTGGTTATTGAAACCACCGCTACTATCTCAATCGGGACTACACTTATTGCGCTATTTTTGGGCATACGCCGACAGGAGAAGCTGTAATGAGTACAGTGCTTATATATGGGCTAGCGGGTATAGGGCTTTTTGCAATTGGCTTGCATGGTTTGCTGAGCTATCGCCATCTACTACGCAAGATTTTGGCGTTAAACATAATGGGTAGTGGCGTATTTCTGGTGCTTGCAGCGTTGGCGACGCGCACTATTACAACCATACCAGACCCAGTGCCTCATGCCATGATCATCACTGGTATTGTGGTGGCAGTGGCCGCTACTGCGCTGGCACTAGTACTCATGCTCAAGTTGACAGCAGTGACCGGTCAGCCGGTACTACCAGACAAGCACAAGGAAACAAACACCTAATGGTTGATGTTTTGTTGAATGTTCCATGGGCGGTTACCCTGATTGTTTTACCGTTTATGACTGCGATGATAGTTTTTATGTGGCCCCGCGCTGCGCGATCACTGGTGCTGCTGTGTAGCTGTTTGATGGTGGTGGCCGTGTCGGGTTTGGCCTTGCAGGTCTGGAATCAAGGCGTGTTTCAGCACTCGATTGGGGGGTGGGGAGCGCCGCTGGGCATCGAATGGTACGCCGATGGCTTTAGTCTTGTGCTACTGGCTGCGACGGCTCTAGTAGGAGCTGGATGCAGTTTTTATGCCTCGGTGTATTTCAGTGCAGAACAGGCGCAACGGTTTTGGCCTATATGGCTGCTTTTGCTAGCCGCTTTAAATGCGTTATTTTTATCAGCCGATTTGTTTAATCTGTACGTTACGCTAGAGTTGATGGGACTTGCCGCTGTGGCCTTAACAGCGTTGTCTGGCAGTCGTGACGCTCTTAGTGGTGCTATGCGTTATCTGTTAGCGACGATGGCAGGGTCTATCACTTATCTGCTGGGCGTGGTGCTACTGTATCACACCTTTGGCAGCGTCGATATTTTCATCTTGGCAGAGCGTATAACCCCAGAGCCCGCAGCTTGGGCGGCATTGGTTTTGATGATCGTTGGGCTTGTGCTTAAAACCGCACTGTTTCCGCTGCATTTTTGGTTGCCACCTGCTCACGCCAGTGCTCCATCTCCGGTCAGTGCTGTGCTCTCATCGTTGCTGGTAAAGGCTTCGTTCTATATTTTAGTGCGTTTATGGGTGTCAATTTTTGACCCTATGTCCGGCGATGTTGTGGCAGAGCTTCTTGGCATGATGGGGGCAGTAGCCATTCTATGGGGGTCTGTTCAGGCCTTGCGCCAAACTCATTTAAAACTGCTGGTCGCTTATTCTACAGTGGCACAGATCGGCTATCTGTTTTTGGTATTTCCACTAGCAGCGTCGCCACGCGCTTGGAGTGCGGTGGCGATACTAATACTATCCCATGCGTTGGCGAAGTCGGCGATGTTTTTGGCAGCGGGTAACCTGTTCCGCTTTGGCGGTCACGATCGCATCTTAGATCTTGATCGTGTTGTGCAGCGCTTGCCTATCAGTGTCTTTGCCTTTGCTTTAGCTGGAGTTGCTATTATGGGTTTGCCGCCAAGTGGTGGGTTTATTAGTAAGTGGTTATTGTTAGAGGTAGCATTGGTACAAGGACGTTGGGATTTGGCGTTAGTGATACTGCTTGGCGGGCTGATTGCCGCACTTTATGTTTTTAAAGTGCTAGGACGCTGCTTTACACAAGCTAAGGTCACCCACGAGCCCAGGGCAGTTCCTGCACGTATGGAATGGGCAGCATTCTTATTGGCATGCGGCGCCATTATTCTGGGCTTTGCGGCAGTACCTTTCATCTCTTTATTGCAGATTGGTACACCTTTTAGCGGGAGCGGATTATGAATTCCAGTGCTCTATTGCCTTGTTTGGTTGTGCTAGGCTCGCTACTACCAGCACTTATCATATTCAAACTATCTGAGAAAAGTGTGACAGTTCGTACTGTGCTCAATTTGGCTGGTGCTATCTTCAAGCTGGGGCTTGTAGGATGGATGCTATGGGGCGTTACTCAGGGTTATAGCTATGAGGTGCAGTTCGTCTTGCTACCAGGTATTGAGCTGGAATTGAAAGCTGATCCACTGGCCTTATTTTTTATGAGCTTATCGGCATTTTTGTGGCTACTCACCACAATCTACGCAGTGGGTTATTTAGAAACTGAGCCCCACCGAAGTCGCTTTTTTGGTTTCTTCAGCCTATGTGTTACCGCAACCACTGGTGTGGCTTTGGCTGGTAATCTGCTAACCTTCCTGATTTTTTATGAACTACTAACGCTCACAACATATCCGCTGGTAGTGCATCGCGGTAGTGAAGCGGCGCGTAAAGCTGGGCAAACTTATCTGCTGTATACTCTTGGCGGTGGCAGCCTGATGCTGCTGGGGACGGTGTGGCTTTATACTCTGACTGGCAATCTGGAATTTATCGAGGGTGGTTTTCTTAGTAGTTTGAGCGCGCAGCATCATACTTCGTTGGTGGTTGTTTTTATTTTGTTGATGATTGGACTGGGTGTAAAAGCCGCGTTAGTACCGTTACATGGTTGGCTGCCAAAAGCTATGATAGCGCCTGCGCCCGTCAGTGCTTTGTTACATGCTGTTGCAGTGGTGAAAGCCGGCGCTTTCGGTATCGTGCGTGTGGTCTATGAAGTGTTTGGTATAGAGTTTGCGCAGCAGCTTAATCTTTTGAGGCCACTGGCTATTGCAGCGGCTGTGACCATTATATGGGGCAGCCTGCGTGCACTGTTTCAAAACGATCTAAAAAAACGGCTGGCCTATTCTACCGTCAGTCAAGTCTCCTATATTGTTCTAGGCGTTGCCTTATTTGGCCCTATGGGCACTATTGGGGGGCTTGTACATTTAGTGCATCAGGGCATTATGAAGGTTACCCTGTTTTTTTGTGCAGGCAACTACGCTGAGACTCTAGGTGTTCACAAGATTAGCGAGATGAATGGAATTGGACGACGTATGCCGCTCACCACAGTGTCATTTAGCATTGCCGCTCTAGGCATGATGGGCGCGCCCTTAACGGCAGGGGCTGTTAGCAAAGCTTGGCTCATGGAAGGTGCTGCAGCCGCACAAATGCATTGGGTGGTCTGGCTATTATGGACATCAAGCTTGCTGAACGCGACATATTTTCTCCCTATCTTATGGCGCGCATGGTTTCGCCCAGCACCTTCTGCATGGCCGAATAAATCCTTGGCCGCGCAGCCTTGGCCAACCACTTCTTGGCTACTGCTGCTACCACCAGCGATAACCGCCGCGACAGTGATTGCCGCTAGCATATTGGCAATGTATGATATTGGACCAATCGCTTGGGCACAGCTTATTGCTGATCGTGAGTATTTTAACACTAAGCTATGACAATAAGACTGCTTCGTAACGGTGTGGCTATTTGCTGACTGCTCCAAATAGTAATACAAGCTTCGGACATAAAAGACCCTATGATCCAAAGCAAAGCATATCGACAAATGGCTCATAATAAACTGACAGTCTGGCAGTGGCATGCTTCATTGAATTTAGAAAAAGACATATATACAGTCAAAGTCAAATCAATATTATACTGTCATTAAATGAGCTGTAACTATTATAATTGTCAAAAAACCTAGGCTGCAATCGATGATACTTAGAGAGTATAATAGCAGTACCTTGCACCGTTTTAATAACCGCAATGACAGAGGCATCAGCATCATAAGCTTTATTGGCAAGCCAAGTTTGGCTCATACTACATCCAAAGCTTAATGCTTGATAAGCAAAAAAACGCTGATGCTATTGCTGTTCGCCAAACCAAAGAACAAGGGGTTATAAATCATGAAAGCTAAAAAAATAATAAAAATGGTAGACGAATATATGGAGGTTGAAAACGTAAAGAGAAGATAAAATACTTAAAGCAAGCCCTCAAAAAGCTGAGCAAGCCTGAAAAAAAGCTGGAACTAAAATTTGTAGAAGAAGATGGCAGTAAAGAGAAAATATCTAATGAGCTTGCCTTGATTCATGCCCATAGAAAAAAGGACTACGCCTATTAAAACAACTTGAAGAGGAGCGTAGAGAAGCAAAAAAGGCGAAAGAAGCCAAAAAACAAGCGAAACCAAAAGGATAAAGAAACATAACCACGAACTAATACAAACCAATATGAAATATGACAACCAAAAAGCCCATCTAGCACTTTATTGATAGCACAAGATGGGCCTGATGTTTTTTATAAACGGTTATTAATTAGCGATTGGGCAAAATGTCTTTAACCATATCGCGTAGATTATGTATAGCAGTGACGGTACTATCCCAATCGAGACAACCATCGGTGATAGATTTACCATACTCAAGCTGACTTAAGTCCGCTGTCAGTTTTTGGTTGCCGCCTTTGAGATGGCTTTCAATCATCATGCCAATGATAGACTTGTTGCCTTTTTGAATTTGCTCTGCGACATTTTGAATGACCATAGGCTGTAAATATGGGTCTTTGCCTGAATTTGCATGACTTGAGTCAATCATAATTTTGCTGTTGGTTTTACCTTTTGCTAGCTCGTTTTCAGCTTGAGCAACTGCCGTCTCATCGTAGTTGGGCTTGCCATTACCGCCACGCAGTACGACGTGTGCATAAGAGTTGCCTTTAGACTTAATGATAGAGACCTGTCCATCTGATGATAAGCCTAGGAAGCTATGACCTTCTTTTACTGCTTGCATAGCATTCACAGCGACTGTCATGCCGCCATCAGTACCGTTTTTGAAGCCTACTGGGCATGATAAGCCTGAGCTCATCTCGCGATGTGTTTGACTCTCTGTCGTACGTGCGCCAATCGCTGACCAGCTGATCAAATCTTGCATGTACTGCGGCGTATTTGGATCCAAAGCTTCAGTGGCACAAGGTAAGCCCTTCTCATTTAAATCAAGCAAGAGTTTACGAGCAGTACGCAGGCCTTTTTCGATATCGAAACTGTCGTTCATATCAGGATCATTAATCATGCCTTTCCAGCCGACAGTGGTACGCGGCTTTTCAAAATAGACACGCATCACGACAAAGATAGTATCTTCGACTTCTTTTGCTAATACGGCTAGACGATCAGCGTATTCGTGTGCCGCTTTAATATCGTGAATAGAGCAAGGTCCGATAACCACAAATAAGCGCTTATCTTTGCCATCTAAGATGTCTTGAATAGTATGACGACCCTTTGAAACAGTTTCATAAGCTTCGTTTGAAAGAGGTAGCTCAGCTTTTAACTCAGCGGGAGTAATCAAGGGGATGAGTTGTTCAATATTCACGTCATCAATATCTGCGTTGTGGGTAGCTGTTGTTGTCATAATTCTACTTCATATAGCTAATATATAGGGATATTCATTATGCGGTCAAAATAGCGGGTTGGCAAGGGCAGTCGGCGAGTTAATTGACTGATAACTGGAATGTTAAAACCAAAATTTTGTTATACTTGCCTATTATTATAGGATGTAGGGCATATTTTTGATCTGTATAGCGCAGTTATAGGCTATGTTTTTATGCACTCTATATATAAACGTGCTTAGTAGGTCGATTAACATACATCATGTCTGTCGGATTTTAAGCGTATGATTATTATATGTTTAGCCTAAGCGTCGATATATTTTAAATGGTTCGTCATTTGTCTTTGCGTTGTTAATATTGAGAGTTTGTCATGATTGATTCTGCCTCACCTTTTCAAGGTACCCAAGCGTCTGCCGACCCGTTTGGTATGGTAAAGGATGAACAACATTTACCCCATAAACCGTTGGTGATTGGTATTGTAGCAGGTGAAGTATCTGGCGATAGTTTGGGCGCAGACTTTATGCAGCAAATGAATAATCTGCGTGATGATATCGTATGGGTCGGGGTTGGCGGTGCAAAAATGCAAGCGCAAGGGCTACATAGTATTTTTCCATTAGCGCGTCTAGCAGTGATGGGATTGGTAGAGGTTTTGTCGCAATTATCTGACTTGCTTAAAGCCCGCCGTGAGTTGCTATCTGCCTTTCAAACTGCGCATATAGACTGGTTTGTCGGTATTGATGCGCCTGATTTTAATCTAAGGGTTGCAAAGAAGCTCAAACCAAAAGGGGTGTTCTGCGTGCAGTATGTCAGCCCATCAATTTGGGCATGGCGTGAGTCGCGTATACATGGCATCAAGGCGGCGACCGACTTGGTACTGTGCTTGTTTCCATTTGAGCTGACAGTGTATGAGCGCCACAATCATCCTGCCGTATGCGTCGGTCATCCGCTACTACGAACCTTAAACCAAGACTTGGTAAATACTCCAACCAATCAGCTGCGTAGTGAGCTGGTTTGGCAAAATGATGGTTTACAGCAGTTCTTCGTTGAACGTTTTGATGAGGTAAGTCAGCTGATTTGTGTGATGCCAGGGTCGAGACGCGGCGAGATAACAGCGATTTTGCCACTGATGTTAGAGGGTATTCAAAAGTTATTATTGGTCGATCCTAAGTTGTGTTTTATCATACCGACTGTTGATCAAAACCATCAATATATCGTGCAAGATGTGATTGATCAACGCTCAGAGCAGTTGCGTGCAGCCATCGTCGTAGTCTATGACCAAAGTCAGCCAACCTTTAGTCAACAAGCCATGGCGGCCTCTGATATTATTATGCTAGCGTCAGGTACAGCGACACTTGAAGCCATGCTCCTTGAGCGTCCTATGGTCGTTATCTACCAATTAAACCAGCTGACTTATCAAATTGCCAAACGTTTGGTAAAAGTGCCTTATGTCGCATTGCCCAATATATTGGCAGCAAAAGCCATCGTGCCTGAGCTGATACAAGAGCAAGCAAACGGAGAAAACATTTGCCGAACAGTCACAAAACTATTGCAGCCTCGCGCCTATGCCGAGCAGCTACAGGCTTTGGTCGATACCAAGCGAACATTACAGCAGCAAAGCAACCATGAACCGGCCAATAGTGTCATTATGCAATGGTTTGCTCAAGATAGTCAAAAGCAGCAAAGAGATAGCTATTAATAGCAATCAATAAAAATATATACAAGAAGTAGGCTGTTTATGAGTCACAAAACCAGTTTAGATAATCATATTATCCATATCAAAAGCGATATTGTGCTTATAGATATCAAAGGACAATTTATAGACTTAGTCGCTCCAGTTCGTTTGCATGGTCACGTAAAGCTTACTGACGATTTATGTCAGATGTTTGCAACTACAGGTCATGAAACAGAAATAATGCCGCTACAGATTGGTGTTGATGAAGCAGGGCGGGGGCCTTTGCTTGGTAGTGTGAATGTTGCTGGCGCAATTTTGCCGCGCATATGGTCAGATCTGATAGAAAATCAGCCATTGCTAAATACCCCTCTATCGATATTGACGGACTCCAAAAAGTTAAGCGAAAAAAAGCGCGATAAGCTCTATCCTTTGGTGCAGCAACATGCTTTGGGTTATGTTATCGCTGAGATCCCAGCTGCGGTCATTGATCAGCTCAATATACTGCGAGCGACTATGCTTGGTATGCGTTTGTGTACAGAAGCCTTACTGATGGCAGTGGCAGCGCATCATGCAGATACTGTCGATAGCACATCTTGTAAGCTGCAAGCCCGAGTATTATTCGATGGAAACCGCTGTCCAGATCTGGATTATCTGACACTTGCAACGCTTGGTATATCTGAGTCCAGTATTGATTGCCAAGCTTGGGTAAAGGGAGATGCACGGCACACTAGTATTGCAGCTGCCAGTATCTTAGCAAAGGTGAGCCGCGATCAAGCTATGTATCAGCTAGATTCATTGTATCCACAATACGGTATTGCCAAACATAAAGGTTATCCTACTCGCGCTCATATGGAAGCTGTGGACCTTTATGGCCCATTGCCAGAGCATCGTCGTAGCTTTGCGCCGATAAGAAAAGCATTAAATAACGAAAGATAGAGTAACCATAAAAGGGCTATTTACTTCATTGATTCCTGTGAGTCTTAATTAAGCTAGGCAGAAGAAAATAGCCTAAGCAAAGAATTATACTATTCCTAAAATGTCCCTTAAAACCATCCTTCAAGTTGTGTCTTTAAGCACTTACAAAATTCACGTTTTATCAAACCGTCTACTACAGACGGTTTTTTTATGGTCATAAACGGTTCTATTTATCTTCAATTGGCATACTTATTGCTCATTCTGATTATGGTCACCCAATATGCTCATTTTACGATATAGGATAAACGATGAATTTTATTACCTCAAAGAAAAGCCTTGTCATGGCTCTCTCCTCAGCGCTTCTTTTAACGGCTTGTGGCGGTGGTGGCGGTAGTGACGGTGGCAGTGACAAGAGCGCTGATACAGGTTCGAGTAGTAGTCCAGACACTTCTAACTCGTCTGAAACTGTAAGCCCAACAGTACCTAACGACACTTATACACCCTCAAAGCCTACCATCTCTCCTGAAACATCAGAACCTACTACTCCAACGCCATCAGATACTAATACGACAAATACAAAGCCTGTATTGAAGACTGAAGTTGATATGAGAGGCGTTGAAAGCAAGAGCCATAAAGGGGCTGCGCAAGTAGGATCAAATCTACTAAGCTCACAAAGACAGGCGTGTGCGCTTGGCGGAATGGCAGATAACGATGAGCTAACCAAAATAGCCACGCAGCATGCACAGTATATCCAGCATGTGTTTTCAAATAGCAGTCCGACGATTTTTAATGCTCATGGCGAAGAAGAGATTTCAGACATAAGGAATTGGTCAGGAAAAAATAATCCGTTCTTTACAGGTACTAGCTTTAAAGATCGTCTGCTTAAAGCGAGGTATTCAAATTTGGCTTATGGCGTCGTGGAAAATATCTCGAGAGTTACCTACTACAGCTCAGCTGGTAAAGTTGCCTCACCAGATTATGCAGCACACTCAATGACAAAATCTTTATTGGCGGCCCCTTATCATATGCGTCTACTGGTAACGCCTAACCTTAGCCAAACAGGCTCAGGTATGATAGCTTACAAACCTTATGGCAAAGCTGCTGACAAAAGCCAAGGTTATGTCCTTGTCAACGCATCATCAGCCGATAAAAAAACAGAAAATCGTACGGTTAGTGGACTGTTTACTTATCCTTGTACTGACGTAGTAGATACTAATACAGCGCTTTACAATGAATTTCCAAGCCCAGTCGCAGGGACAGGCCGTAACCTAGGTACTGACCCTATTGGCCAGCCTATCTATATCAATATGCCATCAGCAAAGAGCATTAAAGTGAGCAACATTAAGTTTCGCGACGTCAAACGTAATATAGATGTGCCAGTTGATTTATTGGACTATAGTAACGACCCTCATAAGAGAACCGCTTATGAGTTACCGAAAAATGAAGCCTTTATTTTACCCCTTACCGATAGTTTACAAAGTTGTGAAAAAGGGCGGAGGAAAGGTAAGAACTGCGGGCTTTATGGTGATAGTGAATATCAAGTTAGTTTTGATGTCTTAGTGGACAACAAGACCCAAGAGACTAAGAAAATCACCTTTACTACAGGTGAGGTTAACTACTAGCTAAATAGTTCATATAAGTATTATATATACCTCACAAAAGAAGGGCTGAATCGCATTACTGATTCAGCCCTTCTTTTATAAGGCGAAAAGCTTTAAAACGACGAGTTCGGCTGTTTTAAAAACTCTTCTTCAGCATCAGTGGACTCTCGATCTAATACCCCGTTACGATGGGGAAAACGACCAAACTGGTCGATAATGTCTTTATGACGATGCTCAAAATCCAATGTTTCAGAGTCGTCTAATTGCTCAAACAGTGGCAGATAGCGTTCATGAATCATTGCCGATTCAGAATGCATAAACGGCATGATGATAAATTTGCGCCATGACGTTGGTAGTGTGTCAAAATGTGGTTGTTTAATAGCTTCTTGAGCCAACACCAGCGCCATTCCATCTTGTGCAAAAGCGTCTGCTTGCTTGCGACACAGATTGCGCGAAAACTGATCTAACACGATAATCTCTGCCAATCGTCCTGCCAAAGCAGTGATTGAGCTATTACTGTCTGCTGGCGCGTCTGCAATACGCCATGTTACGCATTCGCCTTGCTGGGCTGCTTGCCAAATATCACCAAACTTCTCTTTTATTTGATTATCAAAGTTATTGTTTTGTTCGAACCAATACTGCTCGTTATCTTTATCGAACCAAAAATTTAAGACCGCACGTGCATCAGCGTCAAGATATTCTAAATTAATATGTTCTAGATCAAGTTGCGATAAATTAGCTGAGCTGGTAGAGGTGGAATAATCAGTTGATAGTGACATAAGATATTCTAATTGTGATGGATTTAGTCTACTATAACGCAAATCTTTATATCTGTCATGATGCCGACAGCCGCTATTAGGTAACCTCTTATGCATTCTAACAATCCCATAAAAACCAGCCATTCGTTAACACCGTCAACGCCTTATTATTTGCTCGATGAAGCGGCAATCGTTACCAATATGCAGATTATTGCACGGCTATGTGAGTTATCAGGGGCAAAGGCATTGCTTGCGCTAAAGTGTTTTGCCACGTGGGGCGTGTTCGATGTGATGACTCCCTTTTTGCATGGCACAACCTCGTCTTCGCTCAATGAAGTACGGTTAGGCTATGAGACTTTTGGTGATAACGCGCCTGATAGTGAGAATAAAAAAGAAACCCATGCCTATAGCGTTGCCTATAGTGCGGATGAAATCGATGAGGTATTAAACTACGCCGATAAGATTATTTTTAATTCCATCTCCCAGCTAAACGCTTTTAAGGGTCAAGCAGTGGCAAAAAATGTCCCAGTTGGGCTACGATTAAACCCCAAGACCAGCAATTCGTCGTTTATTATTGCAGATCCGGCACGCCCTTTTAGCCGTTTAGGCGAGCATGATAAGGATAAAATCAAAGCTGTGCTCGCTGATATTACAGGCGTCATGATTCATAACAACTGCGAAAACGACAGCTTTGACGCTTTTAGTGAGAGTTTGGCTGATATTGAAGCCAGGTTTGGTGATATTTTAGCGCAGCTTGAGTGGGTAAGCCTCGGCGGCGGTATTCATTTTATCGCCCCCGACTATCCACTAGAAAAACTGGCGGCGCGTCTAAAAGGCTTTAGTGAAAAATATGGCGTACAGATTTATCTTGAGCCAGGTGAGGCCAGTATTCATGGCGCAGGTACGCTTGTCACAACTGTCTTGGATACCATGCACAATGAAAAAAACCTCGCTGTCGTCGATGCCTCTATTGAAGCGCACATGCTAGATTTGCTGATTTATCGTGAGTCTGCGCCTATTACAGCGCTCAATGCAGAGTCAGTAGAGGTGATGCCTATCAGACAAGAACAACAAGACGCTGCGGACAATACTATTATCTATGGACGCTCTTGCTTGGCAGGAGATATTTTTGGTGAATATCAATTGGCAAAACCGTTAAAAATTGGCGATACCATAAGCTTTGGTAATGCGGCAGGCTATACCATGGTGAAGAAAAACTGGTTCAATGGGGTCAACATGCCAGCGATTATCATTCGTCGTCTAGATGGCAGTATCGATGTGCAGCGCGAATTTGATTATCAAGATTACAAAGCCAGCTTGTCTTAAATTAACCATTCTCTTAACTTATTTAAACTTTTAGAAACAAAGGTTTAGGTCAAGTTGTTGAGATTTTTAAGCAGTCTATTTTTTAAACATTATTTTTACCGTTAACTGAATAAAAATTGTTATAATCGCCTCGGGCAAATCACCATTAGCAAAATGGTGCTTGCTCGACGGGTGCGTGGGTTTTCCTCGGTCTTCCTTTTTAATTCACGCATATCATTCACTCGTTTCTGTTTTGCATAGCCAATATCAATGGTATCGACAGGGATACAAAGGAGGATTGTTCATTGAACACAAACCAACAAGTTAAGCCCAGCAAAAAAGACGTACTCATCATCGGTGCAGGCGGTGTCGCTCAAGTGGTCGCGCATAAGTGTGCGATGCATAATGATGTGCTCGGCGAGATTCATATCGCTTCACGTACTAAAGACAAATGTGATGCCATCGTTCAAAGCGTAAAGGATAAAGGTAGCTTTAAGCAAGCTGCCGTCTTGCATACGCACCAAGTCGATGCTATGGACAGCCAAGCTGTCGTTGATCTTATCAATGATACCGGTATTCAAATCCTAATCAACGTCGGCTCGGCATTTATCAATATGACGGTATTGGAAGCTTGCATTGAGACAGGTGTGGCTTATATCGATACCGCCATTCATGAAGATCCGCGCAAGATTTGTGAGACGCCGCCATGGTATGAAAACTACGAATGGAAACGTAAGCAGCGCTGTGCGGACAATAATGTCACGGCAATCTTGGGTGCAGGCTTTGATCCCGGTATGGTCAACGCTTATGCGCGTCTGGGCTATGACATGATGGATGCCGGTTCAGTGACTGATATTGATATTATCGATATCAATGCGGGTAGCCACGGCAAATATTTTGCCACTAATTTCGATCCTGAGATTAATTTCCGTGAATTCACTGGTACGGTTTATTCTTGGCAGGACAGCCGCTGGCAGTCAAACAAGATGTTTGAAGTCAAGCGTACCGACGATCTGCCTGTGGTCGGCGTGCAAAACAGCTACTTAAGTGGTCATGACGAGATTCATTCACTATCGGCCAATTTGGACGTGCCAAACATTCGCTTTTGGATGGGCTTTGGTGAGCACTATATCAATGTCTTCACCGTGCTACAAAGTTTAGGTTTACTCTCCGAGCAGCCGGTGATGACTGCGGAAGGGCAAGAAGTAATACCATTAAAAGTGGTCAAAGCGGTACTGCCAGATCCAAGCTCGCTTGCACCAAATTATACAGGCAAGACCTGTATCGGTGACAAGGTTAAAGGACAAATAAACGGCGTTGAGACTGAAGTGTTTATCTACAACGTCTCAGATCATAAAGATGCTTACAACGAGGTCGGTAGCCAAGGTATCTCGTATACTGCAGGCGTGCCACCCGTCGCTGCTGCGATGCTGGTTGCGACTGGCGAGTGGGATGCAGGCAAGATGGTCAACGTCGAAGAATTGGATGCCAAGCCATTTATTAATCTATTGAATAAGATTGGTTTGCCAACGCGTATCAAAGATAGCAAAGGTGATAGGGCGCTAGAGTTCGATATTTAAAATTGAATTATTTATGAGCACTGACACCATATCAAGTTAGCGTTTGATATGGTGTTTTTTAGTTTTAATAACTTTAATAGCTCTGCCAATATAATAAAGAGGATTGGTAATGTCCCTTACTCAATACGAAGTTGGTGATTTAATTATCAATGCTGAAAAATTAAAGGTCTTGATGGTTTTAGAGTCGCCATATGTCAATGAAATTATCCATAATCATCCAGCGGCAGGCGAGTCGGCGCTTGATCTGACGCGCTTGTTAACCCGCCAAGGCTACGTACCATCCTTTAACCCAGATGTGCCTGTAGGCTGCAATATCCAAGCCTTAAACTACGCGCCGCTGGGTATTTTAAACTGCTCACACCTGCCCATGAACGCTGATGCTTATCCATGTGGTCTGCCCAATAACGCGCAATCACAAGTCGATAATCTTGCCACTCTCAAGCAGCGTTTGGCACCGCATCATCAACCAGACGTCTCAATAATATTGGCAAATACCGCCGTTTTTACAGACTTTTCGCGGCGTCTCACGTCGGTACTGAGGCAAAACCCTAACGTGGCCATTGTTCCTTGCGGTCAGACGGCATCAGGCTTTATCGATAGCTTTGTCGCTACCACGGATCAGTCACCAAACATCATCGCACGCCTGCCGCATCCCACAGAAGACGCGTGGCAAAATGTAGCCAACACAGATTTGCATGCCATTATTGGCCCTGCGATGTTGCCCTAAGCTTGTCAAAATACACTATGATTGCTTTGACAACCAAACATAGCAGTCAAGGACGATAGCCATGAGCGATAACGCGCCGCCTGTCACACCCATATGCTTAGACTCAATCCGCACCTGGCTGATTGCCACCACGCGCCTGTTTGCTAGGTTTTCGGTCATATTGATCGTGCTGGCTGGCGCTTTGATTGCCAGCTTTTTGCTGCACTTGCCGCTCATCATGTCTTATGGGCTAATTCTTAGCATATCAGCTGTCCTCTTTATCATGCTGATTATGATGTCCATTAAAAACATCGTTTATCTGTATCTAAAGTCCAGCGTTTGGGGGCAAATCGTTTTGTATTTGCTCGTCGCGCTCATCAGCGCGCGCTCGTATTTGTGGGCGATTGGGGCCATCAATCGTATATTTTTGGTCGATCCGAGCAACCTTGCGCTGACCACGACGGTATTGACCGCCATTGTCTTTTTTAGATACGCCATTATGATTTTGCTTGCAACTTATCTGTTGGCCCTCAGCCTGTATTTTTATGTGAGGCAAAAGGATGGGGTTCAAAACAACGACCGGCAAAAACTGGCCAAAAAACTATACGCGGGCGCCGCTTTTGTGGTCATCGTCGGCTTGAGTGTCATCGCTGCTGGCAATATCTCAAAATACAGCGATCAGATGATTCAAGCGTTTGCGATCCATATTGATTTTTATACCCATCATGCTTGTATCAATGATGATAAGAGCATGAAGGACAGTGATGGGATTTTGTTTTTATCAGCGCGTGATATTTTAGTGGCCAAAAAGGCGGGGCCCATGCAATGGCAATACCAACACGTCCGCTGTCAGACGCTCCAAAACCCGCTACGCTAACAAATCGCCCACCAGCCAACCCATAGTGAAACCGTGAGGCTGTGCTAAAATTTTCGCCTTTGGCACATTAATATAAACCATCCTAATGAGACCGTTATTATGAGTTCGCATCCTACAGACGACAAGCCTACCCAGGATTCGTCGACGCCCGCCCCATCCGATACAGGTGACAAAACAGCGCAAACCCCCTTTGAGCGCAAGCAATTTGGCGGCTCAGAGCGTCGATCTAAGCCTCATTTGGATGAGGATATGCCCATATCGCGTAGCGATCTAAAAAAGGGCGCCCAAGCGTTGTCACAAGACACCGAAGCGCATGTGAATTGGAGCGTGCTCATCATCTCATCAGTTGTGATTGCAGCTTTCTCCATTTGGGCCATTATCATGCCGATGGCTGCCAGTACCACGATGAAGACCGTCGTCGATTGGATCGCCACCAATCTTGGGTGGTATTACGTGATTACGATGGTGATAGTGATCGGTTTTGTTTTGTGGGTGGCGTTGTCCAAGGCGGGCAGTGTGCGGCTTGGGCCGGATGACTCACGGCCGCAGTATAAGCTGGGTACGTGGGCGGCGATGCTGTTTGCCGCAGGTGTCGGTATTGACCTCTTGTTCTTCTCAGTGACTGGGCCTGTGGTGCAGTACCTAACCCCGCCATCCGGTAGCGGCGCGACTGCCGATTCGATGCAAAACGCGGTCGTCTGGACGATGTTTCATTATGGTATTGCTGGCTGGTCCGTTTATGCGCTGCTTGGTATGGCGATGGGCTACTTTGCCTATCGCTGGGGCATGCCACTATCGATTAGGGCGGCGCTATACCCCTTATTCGGCAAGCGTGTCAACGGCCCTATCGGTCATGGTATCAGTATTTTGGCACTGGTAGGTACTGTGTTTGGCGTGGCAACCACGATGGGCATCGGGGTGGTGCTATTAAACGTCGGATTCTCGAAGATTTTTGGCTTAAATGAAGGCTTGAGCTTGCAGATTGCGCTGGTGATCGGCGCGGTTGTCTTAACCATTTTGGCGACCACCTCAGGGGTTGATCGCGGTATCCGCTGGATATCAGAATTAAACCTGTGGAGCGCGGTGGCGATGATGGCGTTTATCTTAATCGCAGGTCAGACGGCGTTTTTGTTAAATGCACTGGTCGAAAACTTAGGACAGTTCTTTGTCACTTTGCCTGCGCGCATGTTCAAAACCCTAGCTTACGTGCCGGGCAGTAGCGAGTGGATGGGCAGCTGGACGCTGTTTTTTTGGGCGTTTTGGCTGGCGTGGGGGCCCTTTGTTGGGGTGTTTTTGGCACGAATATCACGCGGCCGCACGCTACGAGAGTTTGTGATTGCTGCCATCACCGTACCTGTGCTGTGTGACTTTATCATCGTCTCATTCTTTGGTAATTCAGCACTTTATGAGGTATTACAAGGCAATACAGCCTTCGCCCAGCTGGCGATTGAGAGTCCCGAGCGCGGCTGGTATGCCTTGCTTGATATGTTCCCTGGGGCG
Source organism: Psychrobacter sp. 1Y10 (assembly GCF_052259005.1). Lineage (NCBI taxonomy): Bacteria > Pseudomonadati > Pseudomonadota > Gammaproteobacteria > Moraxellales > Moraxellaceae > Psychrobacter > Psychrobacter sp. 1Y10. The sequence continues at coordinate 81,832 of NZ_JBQQES010000005.1, forward strand.
ACCTTTTTAGTGATACTAGCGACGCTCTCAGGCTTGCTGTTTTATATCACCAGTGCCAACTCAGGGGCGATGGTGATGTCCAACTTCTCCGCCTCCATCCCTGATCCTAGCGAGGATGGCCCTAAGTGGCTGCGTATCTTTTGGGCAGTACTGACGGCTATTTTGACCATCTCTATGCTGATCGCAGGCGGCGTGATCACCATGGAATACGCAACGCTCATATTTGCGCTACCTGTGACCGTTATCGTCTATTTGGTGATGTTTTCGTTTTTTAAAGCGCTTAAGATAGAGCAGGCTGAGCGCGAAGGCACCGTACTGCGTCGCCCCTCTATCGCGCCTAGTGGCGGTCACGTTCCGGAGCGCTCATGGACGCAGCGTTTAGGGCAGATGCTTACTTATCCTTCTAGGCGTGAAGCTATCAGGTTCCTTGAGCGTACCGTCCGCCCGGCACTAGATGACGTCGCTGATGAGTTTCGTCGCCAAGGCTATGTCGCTGAGCGCATCAACGCCGACCACAGCCTAACCGCACCTCTTGACGCGATGAGCGGACCCTTGCTGCGCTTATCGACCGCTGCCACCGACGATTTTTATTATCAAGTGTTTATGGTTGAGACCCCAGCGCCCACCTTTAGCGGTAAGCTGGCCTCTGACAGCGACATCTATTATCGGCTTGAGGTGAGCACCCAAACCGGCTCCGGCGGTTATGACCTTATGGGGCTCACTCGCCAGCAAGTCATCGATGATGTACTCGAGCAGTATCAAGCATATCTGACATTTTTGAGCATGCCTGTCTCAAAATAAAAGCCGAGGTTAAACGCTTATTTTGTAGGTTGGGTGTTGCAAGCGCCACCCAACCTACGAGATATTGGTGCACCAAATGTGCTTTATAACCTTATTGTTTTACATGGGTAGGTTGGAGCCGAGGCACAAGACCTAACATTTTGTTGATTTTAATTAACGGTTTAATGTCGTAAGCCACCTAATATAAAGACTAAAAATTCCAACGTACGCTTTTAAACACGCCTTCTGCATTTGCGCCAGTATTTTATTCTTCTTCTGTACAGACCTCTATGAGCAAAAAGGCACCATCAACATTCGATAAGCACTCTAATCACCTAAACTGTAACCCGCCTTTTATCACTCAAATAAATCAAGTACAGCGCCCCTGCCAGCAATCCTAACGCCGCTGTGCGTTTGATATCAAGTGGCAACTGACCATTGCCAAACCAGCCAAAGTGATCAATGATTAGCCCCATCATGACTTGTCCTGCGATGATGCCCACAATCGTCGCTGCCGTACCGATGCGCGGCACGCCAATCACGATCGCCACCATACAAAAATTACCAAACAGCGCGCCGGTATATTGCCAGATAGGCACGCTAAGTATTTTCTGTATATCTAGTGGCTCAAATAGCAGTATAAGCATTAGTAAGATAACAGAGGCTACCACATTAGTCAGCCACGCTGTCGTAACCACATCGGTATGTAGGCTTAGTGACCCATTGATAGTTGACTGCACAGCGATCGCCATACCGCCTAAGAGCAACAATGGAAAAGCAAAGGTGAGTAACATCATCGCCCCTTAATAGATTAGCACCAGTGCTATAAGTATCAATACCAGCGCACCGATACGATAGCCATCAATTTGACGGCGCACGCTACCCAATATGCCAAAATGATCAATAGCAAGACTTGCGGTAATCTGCCCGCATAAGATACCTACCATCGTTGTACCGACGCCCACCAATGGCGTGGTGATGGTCAATACAATAGTATAAATAAAACCGATAACGCCGCCTGTGAGTAACCATAATGGCTGACGCGTTAGTGCCATAATACGACTACGCTTGCGAATAAGCATGACAAGACTAAACACGATGACGCCGATGATAAATATCGATAGCGATGCGGATAATCGCCCAATCTGCTTACCTAATGGTCCTAATATCGCCGCTTCAATCGCAAGCGACATTCCGCCTAATGCGACGAATAACAACATCAACATTTGTCTCATAGTTTATCTACTTGGTCTTATTTAGCTTTATTAGCTATTGTTTAACGACACAAAAGCGCCTATTGTATGAACAAATAATTGTAATCACAACCAAGTACATTTTGATGGGTATTATTTAATCTCTAATGCTTGTTTACTGTCTAAAAAGTTATGTTTTAAGGAGACACTGTTGTCAAGTAACCTAACCGACATTACCAACTATCTATTAGAGCTTGACGCGCTAAAGCTTATCAATCGGCGCACCTATCTTGATGGCGGCTTGCGCGTTGAAAACTCCGCTGAGCACTCATGGCATTTGGCAATGGCATGCTGGACGATTGCTAGAAGCTTTAAGCTTGATGTATCAGAAGAAAAACTGCTAAAGCTGGCTTTAATCCATGATTTGGGCGAAATTGACGCCGGCGACACCTTTTTATATGACACCAAAAGAGGGGACGCGCACAACGCTGAGCGCGAGGGGGTCAAGCGGTTGGAGGCGCATAATGGCAATGCGGTGACTGAATTGTCCACGCTTTGGGAGGAGCAAGAAACAGGCACAAGCCCTGAGACCAAGCTATTAAAAGTGGTCGATAGACTGCTGCCGTTTTTACACAACATCAATAGCGAGGGCAAAACGTGGCGCGAGTCTGATGTCAAGCGCTCACAAGTGGCTGGTGCACATGCTTTTATTGCCACTGATTTTCCTAAAATTCATGCATGGATGACGCAGGAATTAAGTCTAGCAGTACAAAAGGGTTGGCTAATTGATGCTTGATGTGCTGGTGTCCAAGCGGTTTATTGAGGGGTGATAATGAAATTTTTAGAGCTAAAAATACCTCCAGTCGCACAAGTGCTTGCAACAGGGGCGGCAATGTACGGCGTGTCGAAAACGCTGCCAATGCTACAAACCGTTATACCAGGCGCAAAGTGGTTGGCAGGCGGGTTGACGCTCACTGGTATCGGCATTGGCATTGTGGGTGTGAACGAGTTTAAAAAGGCACAAACCACGGTCAATCCGCATAAACCAAATAATGCCACAAACCTTGTTGCCGGTAGCATTTATCAGTATACACGCAATCCGATGTACTTAGGGTTGACGCTGGTGCTATTAGCTTGGGCGCTGTATTTGGCACATCTTTTGGCTTTTTTTGTCATTCTTATTTTTTTGCTGTATATGACGCGCTTTCAGATTATTCCAGAAGAGCGCGTGATGCAGCAAAAATTTGGCAAAGCATATCAAGCGTATCTAAAGAAGGTACGGCGTTGGATATGAGATATGGTAAGTAGAATGTTTCATTATTAACGAATGGACAAACAAATCAGGGAGACGATGTCATGGAAATGAAGAGCATACCGTTTGGGGTTACTGACTGGACAGAAATAGAAGCAGTAGAAGTTAAAGGCGAGACTGGTACAGGATACTGGAAAACATGTGAATTTAACAATATCAATGTACATATGGTTGAGTATTCTGCAGGCTATCTTGCTGATCATTGGTGCTATAAAGGGCATATTTTATTCTGTATTGAAGGAGAGCTAAATACCGAACTAAAGGATGGTCGTACTTTTACCTTAACATCAGGAATGACTTATCAAGTGGCGGATGATACGATTGCCCACCGCTCGTCAACGCAGACAGGCGCTAAGCTATTCATCGTCGATTAAACCTACTGTGCATTGTTTAATGGGATTTATCACAGTCGAGGAGTAATAGTTTTGTCTGAATTAAAGACTGTTGGTCTTTTCTTTTTAACCGCACTTGCAGAGATTGTCGGCTGTTATCTGCCTTATTTGTGGTTACGAGAAGGTAGATCGGTTTGGCTTCTTGTCCCTGGGATACTTAGTTTGGCAGCCTTTGTGTGGTTGCTGACGTTGCACCCAACTGCGGTAGGCCGTGTTTATGCCGCTTACGGTGGGGTGTATGTTTCAGTGGCAATTTTATGGTTGTGGACTGTCAACGGTATTCGTCCAACTACATGGGATATAATAGGCTCTGCGGTTGCATTACTAGGGATGGCGATTATTATTTTCGCCCCGCGTCAGTAGGTGAGGGGTTTTATGAGTAAAGACGTTAATAAGTGCTTACTTACGGATACATATTGATTTGCTATAATAAGCAATAAGCCAACGATTAAGTCAGGCAAACTTCTATATTGTTAATATTTAGCACAACAGTGCCTATTGTTTTGGTCAAAATTATTATGCGTATACGTAAACTATTCAAATTCGAAAACGCTCATATTGTGCGTAACTGTAGCTCTGAGCGCTGCAAGCACTCTATTCATGGTCACAGTTATCAGATTGAGCTCATTCTTGAAGCCAAACGTTTGGATCATGGGCAGATGGTCTACGATTTTGGACTGCTAAAATCTTCCATCAAAGACATTATTGATAGTTTTGATCATGCCATTTGTTTTTGGAGTAAAGACGATCCTGAATATATCGCTGCTTGCAAAAAATTCAGCGCGCGCTGGATAAGTTTGCCAGTATCACCATCTGCAGAGCAGTTTTCGCGCGTTATCTTTTTTTGGGCTGATGAGATTTTAAAACAAACCCAAATGCAAAACGGTGAGGCGGACGTTAAAGTTTACTCAGTTATAGCCCATGAGACTGCTACAGGCTATGCGCAATGCTTTGCTGATGATGTAAACAATGAGCAAATGGGCAAGCTTAAGCTAGAAGATTTCGAGTTTAGCGAGCAAGTAAGCGCTGAGTGGCACGATCCTGAGTTGTATGCCAAATTGATTCGCGGCGAGCGTTTTGTCAATCCGTCGGTCACTATGCAGGTTCACGAACAACAAGCGGGTACAGTCTGATGTCTAACCATAATGATACCTCTTTTACTGATAAACAATTGCGAATACTAACCCTATATTCAGAAGCCGATACTGAGCGTTTGGCTGAGCAGCTTGCAGCTTTGCTACCCTCAGGTAGTATCTGGTTGGCAGGCGATTTGGGCGCAGGCAAGACCACATTGACACGCTATTGGTTGCAAGCATTAGGACATAAGGGCGCAGTAAAAAGCCCGACGTATACTTTGGTTGAGCCTTATAGTATTGAGCAGGGTGACGGTACGACTAAGCCGGTCTACCATACTGATTTATACCGTATACAAGATCCTGAAGAGTTGTCTCTTATTGGTTTTGATGAGTATCTTGAGGACGAAAATGCGCTAGTAATCATCGAATGGCCAAGTCGCGCTGATAATTATTTACCACCGCCTACGTTGTTTATTGATATTACTCAAAGCGTTGATGAGACACGTCAAGTTGAGATACGATTATCAAAGGTAGGGCAAGCGCAAGGGCTAGATTTGTCATTACTAAAAGTTTAGTTTGATAAAGTATGTTTGCGATCCACAAAATATGATATTCATCAATGCCAGATAATTATCCTAATACACGTATCAAAAAACTATCGCCATTGCTCATCAATCAATTAGCAGCGGGTGAGGTCGTAACACGTCCAGCAGCAGTGGTCAAAGAATTACTAGAAAACGCAATTGATGCTGGTGCCTACCATATTGAAGTACATATTACTCAAGGTGGTATGGGTATGATAGAGGTGATGGATGATGGCGTCGGCATTCATCCTGATGATATGGTCATGGCAATTACCCGTCATGCGACCAGTAAAGTTGCGGATGTGGCTAATTTGCATGGTATTACGACGTTAGGCTTTCGCGGGGAGGCGTTGGCTGCGACAGCAGCTGTTTCTCGTCTGACTTTAACCAGCAGTCATGATAATAGCGGTATTGGTCGACAGCTACAGGTTGCAGGCGTATTAGAAGACATTCCAAAACTGATACCAATCGTACATAAACGCGGGACGACAGTCACTGTCAAAGACATATACTTTAATGTACCAGCACGCCGTGGCAGTCTGAAGTCTATTGCAACTGAGTTTGGTCATATTGAGACGATTGTACGTGAAGTCGCTTTGGCACGTGCTGATGTAGCGCTCACATTATTTCATGATAATAAGAAGCGACTGTCGCTGTCTGCAAAGTCTATTAATAGCAGTAATGAGAATCCTAATCGTCTGCCATTATCACGCCTTGAACAAGCAACAGGGGCGTTATTAACGCCTAATGCGCTAGAAGTAGTGGTCGATTTATCCAGTCTAGTGCAGCAGCCTATGGGGTCTATTGATAACAATTACTCAGGTCAGCAGGCAAGTATTAGTGGTTGGTTATGGCCTAGTACTAATTCGCAGGATACCTTGCCAAAACTACTATATGTAAATGGACGTTTGGTAAAAGAGCCAATCGTTAATAATCAGTTACGCCAACTTGCGCACAAAGCGGGCGCTATTAGTATCGGTTACGCGCTTTATTTTGATTTGCCAATTCAGTGGCTCAATGTCAATGTCCATCCATCTAAACAGCGTATCAAAATCAGTCCACTTAATAATATTATGGCACATTTAAGCCATGCAGTTCGTTTGAAGCTAAAAACTGTTATCACAACGCAAACAATGGTGCCAGCTGACAGTCATAAGAAGCGAGCGCCAGAGACGAAAACTGCGATAACTAAATCATTTGATGATTTGTCATTTAACACCTCTACTACCAACGATTTAGGACAAGGCAGGCAAGTACAAGCGCCTAAACAACCGTATCAGACATCAAAAAGCAAGCCGTTTTCTATTCGTAAACCGGATTCTCATACAAAAAAGCCTTACATTGATGAGCTTTCAGAGTCGCGTGTCAATGTTTTGAATATGTCTTTAGATGATAGCGTTAAGCACTTAACTAGCTCAAATATAGCAACCAAATCTCTACCAGTTTGCTTAGACATTATTCATAGTATGGATAGCGGGATAAGTAAGTTTTCAAACACTGAAGCCATTAATAATAAGTCGCTGCCTTGGCTATTATTTTATAATCAAAGCCAGTGTCTGTTAATCAGTGCAGAGGGTTGGCAGTCAAAGATGCGAGTATTGTTTGAGTCACATATACTGGATAATGAGGCCTTTAAAAGAAGGCAGTTGCCGGATAGTCCAATATATATTAACCAACAGCTTGCAACTATAAGCACTCAGATGTCTGCGCAAGACTTGGTGGTTTTTATAGCAGATATGGAAGAAATACTGTTTGATGAGGCAATCATAAATATTGACCGCAATCAGTTGGTTTCGTTCATGTTGTCATCTACATCTGAATAAACCACGCTTCAGTTTAATCATAGCTCCACTCTAATTATAAAAGATAGATAACAGGCTTCTAAACAGCTAGTCTCTAGTTCGACTATTTAAATTATTACTCATAAAGGCAATTTTATGCAGCTTACGTCTAATAGTATCACTCCTAAATTGGCGGATAACAGCGTGGTTTGCCTAATGGCGCCGACCGCCAGTGGCAAGACCGCCTTAGCCTATGAGTTATACGATACTGGTCGTTATGAGCTAATCTCAGTAGATTCAGCACTTATATACCGTGATATGAATATAGGTACGGCCAAACCTACGACTACTGAGCTTACGCGTTACCCGCATCATCTAGTCAATATTATCGATCCTATGCAAAGCTATAGCATGGCTGAATTCGTCAGTGATGTCATTCGTTTAATTGATGACTGTCATAATAATGGCAAAATCCCGCTGTTGGTAGGCGGCACTATGATGTATTACATGGCGCTACTCGACGGGCTATCTCCAGTACCAGATAGTGAGGACAGCGTTCGCGCTCATGTAGAGCAGTGGCGACAGACAGAAGGCTTACAAGCGTTGTTTGACTATCTTAGTAAAGTCGATCCTATTAGTCATCAGCGTCTTCATGCAACTGATACCCAGCGTATTACGCGAGCCATAGAAGTATATCTACAAACCAACATTGCTATAAGCGACTGGCAGCGTAAACCTAAGCAAGCAATAGCAAACAATCCACATCAGCAGTGGCATGCACTTACAGTAATGCCAGATCGTCCCTGGCTGCATACGCGTATCGAGCAGCGTTTAGATATCATGTGGCGTGAAGGACTAGTAGATGAAGTACTTGGTTTGCTTGAACAATATCCGCTGACACCTAATTTGCCATCTATGCGCTGCGTTGGCTATCGGCAAGTTTTAGAGTACCTGACACATATTAATCATTCAGTATTTGAGCAGCCACATCTTGATAAGACCCAGTTTGAAGATGTTTTTGGTAGATTTGAAGACCCAAGCAAACATAAAATAAAACCACAAAGGGCGCTGCAATCACAGTCGTCAACCCTTGATAGTCAAACCGAGGCGCTTGCTTGTTATCAAATGCAAAATAAGGCATTATATGCTACAAGACAACTGGCTAAACGCCAATATACTTGGCTACGTAAGTTGGCTCAATTATCGAACGTAAATAACGATTTGCATAATAACAACGAAGTTGTCATATCATCCTACGAATCTATGACGCAAGCTAGAGAATATCTGATCTGAACAATCATTTGTCATCTATTAATAATGATAGACAAGAAGCTTATGGTATTACGTTCTAATAGATTTTAATAATAGTAAAAACAAGTTATAAATATTTGCAGATTATGAGAACCAATCACAATAAGTTTCAAAATTTGGCTGAGACAGCTGTTATAATTTGTTAATCTAACAGTTACAGTATGCTTTGCCAACTATGATTGTTACTATTGTTATAAAAGCAAATAATCATTTATTTACAATAATATAGTAGTTAAACAAAGTAGAATTAACAAAGAAAAATTGGTGCTCATTTAGATACGTTTTATTAGTAAAACTTACTACTGTATCTTTTTCTAACGATTATAATTAAACAAGCACTTATAATATAATTATATAATATTCGGGAGAGTTTTTATGTCAAAAGGACAAACATTACAAGATCCGTTCCTAAACTCATTACGTAAAGATCGTATTCCAGTGTCTATTTTTTTGGTAAATGGTATTAAATTACAAGGCCAAATTGAATCATTTGACCAATATGTCGTTTTATTAAAGAATACAGTTAGTCAAATGGTTTATAAGCATGCCATCTCAACTGTAGTTCCAGCACGTAATCCACGAGGCGCTAGTACTACTGCATCATCGAGTAGTGGTATGCAGACTCAAGGTACTAACGGCTACCAAGGCGGCAGTAATAACAGCGGGTTTGAAAGAGGTAGTAATACAGGCGCAGGTGGCGGCTTTGAAGAACGTGGCTTTGCCTCTAATCGTAGTGGTTTTAATCGTGGCGGCTTTGGTCAGGGACAAGATCGCGGGTTTGAACGTGGTGGTCTAGGTCAAAGTCAAGATCGTAGTTTTGAGCGCGGTGGTTTTGGTCAAGACCGCGGATTTGAGACACCAGCAGAAAACACGGGATTCAATGAAAAGCCCAGCAATGACTTTGATGACGATAACAACAATAACTAATTGATGCTATTTACGAAGGTATATTGTTGAAGTCTATTTTAATAAAAAGATCTGCTATTGAGTGGGTCTTTTTTTTATCAACAACTTCACTATTGTAAGACTATCAAGCATTTGAACGGGGCAGCTAATAAGATGTCTGAATATTCTTTAAACAATATAGTTGATATGTTTTTTTAATCAAGATTACATTGTACAGTTCTAAGTCATATTATTAAAATGGCTCTTAATATAGTAAAATATATTATTAATGATAATTACCGAGTCAAACCATGAGTAACTGTACAAACAATCTTACTGACGACCAATTTATGACCACTGCCATTGACGCTATTCAAACTGAGATAGCCGCGTTGGCGTTATTAACTGAACAGATAGACGATAGGTTTGTGCAAGCTTGCAAAATCATTTTGGCTTGTAAAGGTCGGGTAGTCGTGACTGGTATGGGTAAGTCAGGTCTGATCGGGCGCAAGATAGCAGCGACGTTTGCTTCTACTGGTACGCCAGCATTTTTTATGCATCCTGGTGAGGCAGGTCATGGCGACTTAGGAATGCTTGTAAAGGGTGATGTGTTACTGGCTATCTCCAACTCTGGAGAGTCGGATGAAATCAAGACCCTATTGCCAGTGGTTAAGCGTTTAGGCATTCCGCTGATAAGTATTAGCCGAGACAAGCGCGGTATGTTGCCACGCGCAGCCGATATTATATTGACCCTTGGCAAGTCACAAGAAGCTTGCCCGCTTAATCTGGCACCTACTTCTAGTACGACGGCAACTTTAGCGTTAGGAGATGCTTTAGCAGTGGCTTTGGTACATGCGCGTAATTTTACTTCAGAAGATTTTGCCTTATCGCATCCAGCAGGTGCGCTTGGTCGACAGCTATTAACACGAGTAGAGGATTTGATGCATAGTAATGTAGATAATTTGCCGCTTGTTAATCAAAAAGCGCCATTACAAGATGCATTATTTACAATGTCTGCAGGCCGTTTGGGCATGACTGTTGTAATCGACGATGAGCAAAAAGTCGTCGGTGTGTTCACAGATGGGGATTTGCGCCGTGGTTTGGAAAAACGCATTGATCTTGCAACACCCATACAAGACGTAATGAGTACTAATCCACGCCAAGTAAGTAAGTCAATGCGTGCATCTGATGCCTTAAGTGTCATGAATGAAAATGCAATCAGTCAACTACTAGTGATAGATGAAAAAGAGCATTTAGAAGCCATCATTACTGTGCATGATTTGCTACAAGCAGGTGTGAAATAAGCGCTTAGACTAAATAGGTTTCACATTTAAATAATAAGACTTTATAAGAGATAAATTATGCAAGACTTAATCGAAAGAGCAGGACAGGTTAAAATGTTGGTCTTGGACGTTGATGGTATCTTGTCAAACGGTCAGATTATCTATGATGCTAATGGTATTGAGACTAAAGCGTTTTCGGTACAAGATGGGGTCGGTATTAAGTCTTTGGCACGCTATGGTATTTTAACTGCTATTATTACTGGCCGTAGTAGCCCTATGGTCAATAAGCGTGCAGCAGAGACTGGCATCGATTATGTGGTGCAAGGTCGTGATGATAAGCTTATCGCTTTAAAAGAGCTACTCTCTACCTTAGATCCAGCGCTTAATATTACGGCTGCCGACTGCGCTTATATGGGTGATGATTTGCCTGATATTAAAGCCATGCAAACCGTCGGCTTTGCAGCGACAGTACCTAATGCGCATGCTGAGGTTGTCAATCGCAGCGATATGGTAACGACGTGCACTGGCGGGATGGGGGCAGTACGTGAAGTGTGTGACCTGATCTTAAAAGGTCATGGACAGTATCAAGACTTTATTTCACACTATACGCTTGATAAAGTGCCAGCGCAGGATGATTTATCGTGAATACTCGTGTCCTAGTTGTTTTGGCCTTAATTATTGCCGGTATTGCTGGTTGGTTTTTTCAACAACAAGGTAAGATCACACCGCCAGTAAACATAGAAGCTTCTGAGGTGGATTATGAAGCGACTGATATAAAAGCGGTACAAACCAATGAAGAGGGTGAGACCGAATACGAGTTAAATGCCGATTCACTTACGCATAATCCAGTGACCAATCAAGATGAGATGTCGGGTATTACCATGAACTGGGAGCCATCTGATGAACAGCGTTATCAAATTCAAGCAGGTAGTGCTACGATCAACCAACAAACAGGGGAGCTGCTTTTGTCTGGTGGTTTTACCTTAGTTAGCGAAGACAAAGCGAGTGGATCATCAGATATTGAACCTATTGAAGTCACAGGTCAAACGCTTAAAGGCAATACCAAGTCTCGTCAAGTCTATAGTGATGAGTCCGTCAAAGTTGTGCAGGGTATGAATCGCTTTGAGGCTTCTAGTATGCAGGCCAATCTTGAAACTGGCGAGTATGAGTTTGGACAAGTGGCTGTGACTTTCACACCTGCTGAGCGTCAGGATCAGGCTTTATTTTAATGTCTTGTATATTACGTATTATTGTCTTAGATAGTTTAAAATAGTTGGTAAAGGTAATAGCAGCAATTGGCTCGCTTATTGCTACTTATCCATTAAATCAATCTAGGTTGCTCGTACTACTTAATAGCTTTTGCTTTTCTACTACTTATTACCTTCTTATCATAAAAGAGTAACTGCTTATGAAATCTAACTTTTTGCCTGCCACTAGTCAAAATTATATGTCGCAAATTTTACGCGTATTGCCAATGGCTATGCTAATAGCATTACCACTATATAGTCATGCATTGCCATCAGATGCCAACCAGCCCATTAAGTTATTAGCAGATAAAGCGACCTATAGCGAGCGTACAGGTATTACCAGTTACTCCGGTAATGTCATTATTACCCAAGGCACATTAAAGCTTACCGCTAATGATATTACGGTAAATCTCTCGCAGCAGCGCAGCATTAATTCAGCAGTGGCAACCGGACGGCCAGCGACCATGCAACAAGTTATCACTCAAGAAAAAGGCCTAGCAAAAGGTCAAGCAAACAAGATTGATTACAATGCAGTGAGCGGTATTATTACTTTAACGGGTAATGCAAAACTGGTGCAAAACGGTGCTAGTTTTGCTGGTAATGTCATCCGTTATAGTCTCAAGGCTGGCGATGTTGAAGCGACAGCTGGTGGTAGCCAGCGTGTTGAGTTGGTATTGCCGCCAAATAATAGTACCAACCAAAATAGTATACGCTAAAATAATATACCAAATAAGCGCTTAAATTTGCCTTAGTACGAGTAACATATGAGTGATAATAGTAGTTTGAATAGCGACTTTGATAATCAAAACATATCTGTGATAAACAGTACGCCTACGCCCAGTGTTGAACGTCTAACAATGCAAAATCTAGGCAAACGTTACGGTAAGCGCTGGGTAGTCAAGGATGTCTCTTTTTCAGTCGAGCAAGGGCAAGTTGTTGGGTTATTAGGGCCCAACGGCGCAGGTAAGACAACCAGTTTTTATATGGTAGTCGGTTTGGTCAATATGGATAAAGGCCGTGTGACCTTAGGTAAAATGGATTTGTCTAAATATGCCATGCATGAGCGTGCTCGAGCTGGCATTGGTTATCTGCCACAAGAAGCTTCTATCTTTCGTAAGCTATCTATCGAAGAAAATATTTTAGCTATTTTACAAACTCGTAAAGAGCTATCAGCTACTCAGCAGAGGCAAGAGCTTGAAAAGCTCATCGGAGAGTTTCATTTAGAGCACGTGCGTCAATCACTAGGCATGAGTGTCTCAGGCGGTGAGCGTCGCCGCTGTGAGATTGCGCGCGCTTTGGCCGCTGATCCCAAGTTTATCTTGTTAGATGAGCCTTTTGCTGGGGTTGATCCTATTTCAGTTGGTGATATCAAGGAAGTTATTTTAACGTTGAAAAACCGAGGCATCGGCGTGCTCATCACCGATCACAATGTACGTGAAACACTCGCCATCTGCGAAAAAGCTTACATTGTCTCAGAGGGAGCCATCATTGCCGAAGGTACAGCATGTGAAGTTTTAGATAACGAGCTGGTAAAATCAGTTTACTTAGGTAAGGATTTTCAAGTATAGATAACGGTTTGCGTTATCTTTTTATTGCTTAAAAAACTCTAGAACATATGATTAAGCGTACATCTATAAAGGTCTTATTAACCTTGATTTTTTACCTATCAGTACCATTTAATCAAAGTAATTCAACTATTTACTAATGATCTTGGTCAATGCTCATTGGTAAATATTCAACATACCCAACCTCATTCTTTCTTCTCAAAACTATTATTAATTTATTATAAATTATAATGTCTCTTTTTCTATAAAGAACAGTATTTTGACCTTTTCTTATCTCGCAACTTAAACAGGGTGCATATACGATGGCAAAAAATAAAAGTAGCTACGTCTGTCAGCACTGCGGTGCGCATTTTGGTAAATGGTCAGGACAGTGCTCTGATTGTGGCGAATGGAACAGTTTGGTTGAAGCACCAAATGTCAGCATGCCACATCATAATAAAAATACAGCCAAACCCGCTGCGAATCGAGGAGCACCGCGCGGTGCAAATGGTGGTACTCCAGCAGGAAACTATTCAGGAACGCAAAGTGCGGTGATGCCGCTTAATGCCGTTAGCGTGACTTTAGATACACGATTACCAACAGGTATTAGTGAGTTTGATCGAGTATTAGGCGGCGGTTTGGTAGCGGGTTCTGTGGTATTGATAGGCGGTGATCCAGGCATTGGTAAATCTACTATTTTGCTTCAAACAGCGACCAATATGGCACGTGCCGATTCATTGGCAGGCAGTGCTCTGTATGTCACAGGGGAGGAGTCACTGGCGCAGGTTGCAATGCGAGCCAAACGCCTAGACCTACCAGCCGATCGCTTGCGAGTGTTGGCTGAGACTAACGTAGAAACCATTTGTGCTGCCTTGACCCAAGAGCAGCCTGCGATTGCTATCATTGATTCGATTCAGACCATTTATACCGATGCGATCAATTCAGCGCCCGGCGGCGTCAGTCAAATTAGGGAGTCTGCGGCTATCTTAACGCGCTATGCTAAGCAAACGGGTACGGCTTTATTTTTGGTGGGACATGTGACCAAAGAAGGCACGCTTGCAGGACCACGTGTACTTGAGCATATGGTTGATACGGTTTTGTACTTTGAAGGCCAGTCTGATTCACGATTTAGAATGATACGTGCGGTCAAAAACCGCTTTGGCGCGGTCAATGAGTTGGGCATCTTTGGGATGACAGATATGGGTCTTAAAGAGGTTGCCAATCCATCTGCTATATTTCTAAGCCGCTATGATAAGCCTGTTGCAGGATCAGTGGTAATGGTCAGCCGCGAAGGTACACGTCCATTATTGGTTGAGGTACAGGCGTTAGTCGATGACTCACAAGGACAGCCAAGACGTATGGCTTTAGGGCTTGATTTTCAGCGTTTATCGATGCTGCTTGCTGTGATGCACCGTCATGGCGGTATCCATACTAGTGGACAAGACGTTTATGTCAATGTAGTTGGCGGCGTCAAAGTAATAGAAACGGGCTCTGATTTGGCAGTACTATTGGCTTGTGCATCCAGTATTAGAGAAAAACCATTACCCTCATCATTGGCGGTGTTTGGTGAGGTAGGTTTGTCAGGCGAGATTCGTCCTGTACCAAACGGACAAGAGCGCTTAAAAGAAGCTATGAAGCATGGTTTTACTCATGCCATTATTCCAAAATCAAATGCACCTGCTAGTGATTCACCGCAGTTTAAAGGTATTGTCGTACATGCTGTAGAGCGCCTAGATGATGCAATAGAAAGGGCGTTTGAAATTTATTAACTACGTCAATAAGACAATGTGTCAATAACATAACTGCTAAAAAAGCAGTCATAAAAAAAGTGTCAAACTTATACAAGCTTGACACTTTTTTGTATTTTAATCACTTTTCACACTGCTAATTTCGATACATCTAAATTCTAAAATCGTTTACAGACCTAATACAATCTTATAGGTATCGATCTTAAACTATGGACCTGAAACACGTTCAATTGATACATTACCAACACCTTTATTGGTAATACCTAAACGTTTGGCTGCACCATAAGACAAATCTAAAACGCGATTACCGTGGAATGGACCGCGATCATTTACTTTTACAACCACACTTTTGCCATTGGTTTTGTTTGTCACTTTTACATAGCAATTCAAAGGTAGGGAGCGGTGAGCGGCAGTCAAACCGTTCATATCAAAAGTATCACCGCTGGCTGTTTTGCGACCATGAAACTTACGTCCATACCAAGAAGCAAGACCAGTCTGTTTGAATTTACTGACAGAATTAGAAGCGACAGCAGTCAATCGCTCTAATACATCCTCATCATCAGTAACTTGGCTAGTATCATCGGCGAGCAAAGAGCTGTTAATAGCCAATGACACTGGTTGACGCGCAGATTTAACTAAGCTTGAAGCGTTATCATGTTGACGAGTAAGCTCGCCAAGGACACGATCAATATGAGAGGTGTTGTCTTGAGATAAAGTAGAGAGAGACGTTTTTGCTTCAATCGCATTAGTATTAGAGGCTGCTGCAGAGCCAGCAAACAAACATACCGATATTGTAAGTAAACCAGATAGACGCTTATTCATAGGTACCTCTATAGCTTATATATTAAGACCTGATATCTAAAACCTTGTATTGTGCGCAAAAAATTCAGCAAATTTATAAATGCGTCAATTTTTTTATCCTTTCCTACAACGTAAAAGCTAATACGTAGGAACAGTAATTAAACAGGCTTTAGGATAGGGATAATTTTTATGTTGGAAGTTTTTAATATAAAACCAATTATTAATCATATAAAAATGCAATTACTTGGATTTGTTATGAGTACGTTAACTTAGGTAGTAGCTTTGAAAGATAATTGCTGACTATACGTAATAGCTACGACTAGAATATAATTAATTGCAATCTTTCTTATTAGAACTGTATTGGTTATGTATCAAGTATTATAAAAAAGAGAGTAACGCAATTTTTTGTAAATCGCAAGTGTTAATACTGACTTACAAATGTTAGTTATTTAAGTAAATACTATAGTGCACTTGAATAATAAAATAAATATTTAGGCAATAATAACAATGTCTTATATATTATAAGCGATGAATTTTTGTCTATCTTTTACTTTAATCGCTTTTATGTTGCACAAAGATACTTTAGAACCTTTACAAAATTCGTTTGTATTCATTTATACGAATTTTATTATTTATAATATGTTTTTCTATATGCTATATATTGAATATATAATTAATCATTTATAAAATTTTTATTATGTATGCCAGGGCTTATTATTTTTTATAGACTTTTTTTGATTTTAAGTTGTACCTTCCCAACAGTTATTTAAAATTGCAGCCGACAACGTATCTTTTTACCTATAATATTTAGGATAAGCTGTATGTACTAGTTGGTTTAAGCAATAAAAATCTGCTACATGATTTTATGAGCAGATTTTGTATCGTATTATAGGATGATGAACTTTGTTTGAGTGTTTATTCAGCTTTGTGGGTATGGATGGACATTAAAAGACCAAATCCTCCCATTAATGTTACGATTGCAGTACCACCATAACTGATAAAGGGTAGAGGGACGCCCACTACCGGCAGAATACCTCCTACCATACCGACGTTGACGAATACATACACGAAAAATGACATGGCGATAGCGCCAGCCAATAGGCGACTATAAATATCAGGTTGCGTAAGAGCAATATAGAGTGCACGTATCAATAAGCACGCATATATTAGCATCAGTAATATGACGCCAAATAGACCAAATTCTTCTGAAAAGGCTGCAATAATAAAATCAGTATGACCTTCAGGCAAGAAATGGAGTTGTGATTGTGTACCTTCTAAGTAGCCTTTACCTGATAACCCGCCAGAACCTATGGCCGTCTTTGACTGAATGATATTCCAGCCGGCTCCTTGAACATCGGCTTCAGGGTTTAGCAATGTTAATACGCGTGTACGCTGATAGTCATGTAATAAAAAATTCCAAGCGATAGCGATGAGAGGTACGGCTAGGATGGCTGCAGCTGAAATCAGTCGCCAAGATAGACCTGCCAAAAATAAAACAAAGAGCCCGCTCGCGGCAACCAGCAAAGAGGTACCAAGGTCTGGCTCTTTTGCAATGAGTATGACTGGCACAATAATAATGCCCAAGGTAATTAAAATACTGGAAAATGATGGTGGCAAATCTCGTTTGGACAAAAACCATGCACACATCATTGGCATACCAAGCTTCATAAACTCTGATGGCTGAACGCTACCAAATCCTGGTAAATTGATCCAGCGCTGTGCTCCCATTCGTACTTCACCAATAATCTCAACCAATACCAGTAGTATCAGTCCCATGACATAAAATACAGGCGTCAATGTACGATAGAGGCTAGGCGGTACTTGAGCCATAATGAACATAACTGTAAAAGCCACGCCATAGCTGACCGTCTGCCTCAAAACCATACCAACGTCTTGAGTTGAAGCACTATATAAGATAGTTAACCCAATACAGCAGATAAGTAGTAACAGTATCGTTAGCCATGGGTCTATATGAATATGTTGCCACAGCGTTCGTTCATGACGTTGACCGAAATGATGGCTTTGGCGAGAAAAGCGGTACTGTGGGTTAAATGACATAGGCGAAAATGACTGTAATCATGGAAGGTGTATGGAAAGGACTGGTTTGTAAGTGCTTATTATATAGCGGTAAAAGAGTAATCTAATCATCAAACATGACAATGGCAGCGGTAAATAGCCAAATTATTCACTATTATTAGGAGCGATAGTTTAGCTTGCTTGCGTAAAATTTGATAGTATCGATAAAATATTTGTTGATGATAACGACCTACATGACTCACGTAAATAATAAGCTTGATAATTTTGTCCATAAATCTGTATGTAAACAGACCGAAATTTTTACTTCTCAAAAAGCCATCCCTCCTACAATACTAAAACCCTATATGACATCAATTATAAAACCCTTAGTTATATTTATTTTTTGTAGTAGCAGTGTTGTTGGCCATGCTGCGATTTTGAATGATAGCGAACGACGTATTCAAGTACGTCATAGCAGCAGTAATGCTTATATTGCACCTTCTGCCAGTACCAGTAGTCGAGCGACTGTACTGGGTGGCGATAGTATGCAGGGTTTAATCGAACAAAAACAACGCGAATATGAGCTTGATACCAAGCTATCGATCGAAGAGAACAAACGGATGAATGTTAATACTCGTCGTCCAAATTATAATACATCAAACATTAGAAAAGTGACTTATAGTCCTAAATACAATACAGCCAGTAATACTTATAATAGTATGATCAATATGGACTTTGATAGCTGGTTAAATAGCAATAGTTTTCGCGCGCAAGAGGTTGCCAATTATCATCGTTACCTGAGCGCACAGATTGGTGCTCAAAACGTACCGCCACTTAAAGAGCTGCTCACTACTGCTCGTAGTTGGGATAAATGTGGCTATGAACCTTATCAGCTACCGCCGCAAGAGCTGTGGTCAAATATCGTTCCTACTTTGAGACTTTATGCCAATCTAAAGAATCAGGGTATCTTACCTGCAAGTAGTAAAATACGCTCGGTATATCGTAGTCCAGGACTTAATGGTTGTGCAGGTGGTGCAAACAGTAGTAAACATATGACCGCAGGTGCTATAGATATTTGGGTGCCTGAATACGAGAATGATCTTTGGCAGTTAAGTAGTTTACAAGACAATTTATGCCAGTATTGGCAATATCAAGGTCAATCACACAACTTTGGACTGGGGTTATATTCAACCGGTGCAATTCATTTAGATACGCAAGGTTATCGAAAGTGGGGCTTTAATCATACTAGTAGTAGCTCATCATGTCGCTATTAAACACAAACAATATTGTGACTTAAAGGATAAAATACGGTAAAACTTACAATCTTAAATGTTTTAAGTATGATGACCCTGTCAAACAGGATTCGAGCGCGAGATAAGTGTCATATTATCGTGTGATTGAACCTTTAATCACTAAAAGCTGGTAACTTAGTCTCAAATAATGCTTTAATATTGATAAATAATTGTCCATATTTTATACAGTTTCTTGTTAAAAGACAGAAAACTCAGGTTTGACACAAGCAGGTTTTATGAAGTGTTTCCGGTCTATAATATCAAATGCCTACCGTACTCAATCAAATATGTCATATCTAGCCCTGATTGTTGTTACAGTATCAATTGTACTCTTTAGTTATTCTTGTAGTCCAAAACTATCTGTCGATAGTCAAGCTAATACTGCAACAAACACGCAAAAACAGCTTGAAGCAGCAAACATCGAAGATAACATTACCAACTCTTATGCAAGGCTGGCGGCTCAGCGTGCAGATATCTGCCCCAAACTGCTACAAAAAGACATGAATAGTAATGATATCGAGCGCGTAGCCGAAGTGATGGTCAATGATTACTGCGACTATTTTTTATATCTAAATACGGGGCAGCGTCTCGATGTCAATGTCGACAATAGACAAATAGAGGCACTACTGATTGTACCTACTTTACATAATTTTGCTAATGGGGAGTATGAAGTGGCATCTTATGATAAGCATGTGATTCGGTTAGCTTATAATGGCGCTACCTATAAGCCTAAACACTTGAGCTATGATGTGGCGATAACGGTTACGGACTAAATATCCGTAACACGGTTTCTGATCTTCTATTAATAATTTTTGCTAAAAACGCTACTCAGCATGCATTTCTTTGTTCTTCCAAGGATCATCCTGCCCAACTGTCACGATTAAGAATTTGTCTGGTTCAAGAGTATTGCGCAAAGTCTGGTTAACCCCTGATAGCTTTACATTGTCAATACGCGTTATATAGTCTGTCAGATAGTTATCTGGCAGTTGATAAAAATTCATCATTCCTAGCAAGCCATTAATCCCCGCATTACTTGCAAAGCCCATTGGGAAGCTATTCTTCATATTGTCCGTGGTCAGACGCATCTCATTACTAGTAATCCCACTATCTAACGTATCATCAATGACTGCTAGGCTTGCATCAATGGCGTCACGAGCCTTGTCATTGCGTGTTGAAAAACCTATCTGATAAGGACCACGAGCCAGCATTGGATTCATAGAGCCAGATATACCATAGGTATAACCGAGGTTTTGACGAATCTCTGTCATTAAGCGCGCATTAAAATTACCACCTGCTAATACTTCGTTGCCTACTGCAAAGTTGGTTTGTTGTTGCTGCGCTTGTGAATCGGTAGCGCGCTTATTACCTAATTGGCCCATCAATACTGTGGTTTGGGTGCTAGGAAAAGGGATATGGATATGCTGTGCTTGGGTGAGGGGTTTTGGCTCGGCTAAAGTGTCCGCTGCCACACCTTTAGGTAAATTAGCAGTAATGTCTTCAGCGAGTTTTTTAGCTTGAGCAAGCGTCAAGTTACCAGTCATTGCTAAGGATGCATTGGCAGCGACAAGGTAGCGGTTTTGAAAATCAGTCAGATCTTTTTTCTCGATGTTGGGCACAGTCTCAAGTGTACCCGATGAAGGATGGGCATACGGATGGCTGCCATATAAAGCTTCATCAAAAGCAAGACTGGCAAGGCTATTAGGATCTTGTTTTTGCTGTTGCAGGCCGACTAGTAGACGTGCTTTGTTACGCGCTAAAATTGATTGTTTAAAATTTGGCTTGGTTAGTATTTGCGTCATCAGATTAACGGCTGGTAAAAGATGCTCGTCATCAGAGAGGCTACGTAATGAGACGATAAACATATCTTTATAAGCACTACTATTTAACTGAATCCCTAATGTCTCAACCGCTCGTGTAAAGTCATCTTCATTCAAGCTCTCAGTGCCTTGTGTGAGCATCGTAGCGGTCATATTGGCAATGCCAAAACCGTTCGAGCGTATATTAGCATCGCGTGCGCTACCTGCGTTAAAACGCAAATCAATATCAACGATAGGTAGCGTGGTTGCGCGTACAAATGATACGGGTACGCCAGCTGTCGTTTTAAAATGTTCGATAGTGGGTACAGTCACTTGTAACGGTTTGACGTTGTTAAGACTAGTCAGCTTAGACAGAGCAGCAATGGGCGCGTTTGCATCGACTGCAGCAGCAGGCTCACGATATTCTTCGGCGCTGACTGAGTCTGCATAAGCTGGAGTGATAAACGCAGTTAATCCTACTACGATGCTGGCACTAAGATAAGACTTACGAGTAGGTTTAGACTTTTTTATATCTTTATGTTGAGGCGTTTTTTTTATAATGGGTATCGAGGTTTTCTGAGTCATATTTGTCTTCTTATAATGTTCTTAAATAACGAGTTTCTTAAAAATGGAGTGAAGTACAATCTTGTTCCCCGCACTGAGTTTTGATTATTGATGATCAATTATTTGCTTGAGCCTTGCTTATCTTAGCTTTATCCATTTTTTCTTTAGGTGGCACGATATGCATGACAGTTAGGTTATCCTTTACAAGATACTTTTTACTAGCAGCTTGAATATCAGCGACGCTCACACCATCGAGCTTGGCAGGTAAGCTTGCCAGCAATCTGTCATCAAGCCCGATAGATTGCAGCGAACCTATCATGCGTGCTTGGCCTTGCATACTGTCTTGCGCATAGACTAAGCCCGTAACGGTGTTGGTTTTGGCACGACTGATTTCATCGGCATTGATAGGATCAGTGGCGAGTTTATTAATTTCAGCCGTAATAGCATCCTGTGCTTGCGTTAAGGTCACGCCCTCACGCGGAGTCGCCTGTATTAAAAACAGTCCATCACCGCGATCAAGCAGATCATAAGAAGTTCCGACACTAGTGAGTAAACCCTGCTCGCGTATGAGTCGGCTTTCTAAACGCGCCGATAGACCACCATCTAAGACATCTTGGGCAAGTGATAGCGCATAAGCTTGCTTTTCATTATCCGCGCCAACGGTTGTTAGGCTAGGGACGTTGTAACCCATTAATAATACGGGCACTTGTACTGCCTGCTCAGAGTCAACCTTTTTATAACCACGGAAGCCTTGCTGCTTTACCTCAGGACGTGTTGGTAATTTGCTGGCAGGTAAGTCACCGAAGTAGCGTTTGACTTGTGCCAACACCTCCTTTGGTTTAACGTCACCCACGATAACTAAGGTTGCATTATTAGGTGCATACCAAGTTTTATACCAATCTTTCAATTCTGCTAGTTCAATCGATTTAAGCTCGCTCATCGGTCCGATAACAGACGCACCTTTAGGACTATCAGGTAAGGCTAATAGGCGAAATGATTCGTAAGCTTTGGCAAGTGGATTGTCGTCAGTACGCTGGCGGCGCTCTTCCATAACTACTTGATGCTCTTTAGCAAAAGCTTGGTCGTCAAAGACCAAGTTGGTCATCCGATCTGCTTCTAATTCTAAGGCTAAAGGCATTCTATTGGCTGGGAATAGCTCATAGTAGCCAGTGTAATCGTAGCTGGTAAAAGCGTTATTAACGCCGCCAAACTTAGCAATCAAGCGTTCATAGTCATCACTTGATACATTCGCTGTCCCTTTAAACATCATGTGTTCAAGCAGATGTGAGATGCCGCCTTTGTTTAACGGCTCATCTGCCGAGCCAACTCGATACCAGATCTGCGTCATCACCACTGGCGCACGATGATCTTCTTTAACGATGATTTTTAGCCCATTTTCTAACTGATATTCATGCCGACCTGACATATCGATAGCCAAATCTGAGCTCGCGGCTGGCTTAGCAATTACTGTGTCAGACGTAGCTGTTTGCTGGAAGTTACTGGTTTGACATGCAGTCAAGGTAGTAGCAAGCGCTAAGGAACAGGCAATACGCAACGAGATAGCAGATAACGATGAAGACAAGGACATAGGGTTTTCTACTTATAAAACAGTGAATGATAGATTTGGAATAAAAATGAAGAAAAAGTATAAACGATCAAAAGCCAAGCATTAGGTACTGTGTACTATAGTGTTTTGTGTCCACCAACGATAACGCTGGCGGTTGGTTTAAATGCTTGCGTCGTACTACAACCTACGGCTGATAACAGTAGTATAGAGATAATTAATGCATATCCCATGTTGACAATAAGTGCCAAATGAAAAGGTTTTTTAGCAGAATTATTTTTAGTTTTATGAGTTGGTATGAATGTTACTGTTGATGACATAAGTATTCCTAATATTCTAAAACCCAGTTTGTATAAAGAATGCTCTTGTAAATTTATCTTTAATCTTAGTATAGCGTTACAAATTTACAAAATCTTCTTTAGATCATTAATCAAGTCAGCCGTTGGCTCTAATGCTTGCAAAGATGCGCAGCCGACTGTTGAGAAAGATAGTATTGCGACCAAAGATAGAGCTGGCCAATTGGCTTTTTTATTGTCGAAAGCATGTTTAGAGTCAGACTCTAATAAATATTTGCGCTGCGGCAAAGATGCATATTGTGAGATGCCAGTTTGCTTTAAAGGTGGCATAGCAGCTCCTATTCAATAAATAAAAAGATTGGATGAGTAAAAAATAGCTCAAAACAGATAAGTATAAGCTTGACTGTAGCGAAACCTACGTTTGGTAAAGTCAGATTTATGTGTCTAAACCTTAACCAAATTTTATAATAACTCTACTATTACTGTATCATTCGCTATCATGCTCCGCGCTAAGCGCTACTTGAATTATGCTAAACTAGCACAAGAATGAAGCTTTCGTTTTGATGATATTAGATATACTGATGTCAATTTACACCATTATTCATTACAAAATAAATATATTACTGACATTATTAACCTTTAGGGCAAGCTTATGAATAATCCAAATAATGCCAATCGCGTGGTCATCAACCTTGATGGTAGCCTTGATGATTTAGATGACGATGATATTACCTTACCAAGTCTGCCGACGCAATCAGTCCCCATTATTGATGAGCCTGACGGCGTTATTGAAGCTGATAGTCAAAACCACAAAGGCAGTCAGACGTCAAGTGCAGACACAGTAGGTGTAGAGGCAGCAGAACAAATAGCGTTAGGTGCACCGATTATAATGCCTGAGGCGCAGCATACGGGTGATGATGCATTAGTTAGCAATGACCAAATCGAAAACAAGATTAATCCTACTGCTATACCAAAGATGCCGCTACAAGAGCAGTGGACGGATACTGCTAGCCAGCATCTACCAGCTGACACTAAACAAACCAACACTGACGATGCTGTAAGACAAGCTGCACCAAGTACTTCTCAGGCACTGGCTGACGATGATGCAAACCAAATGGATCAGCTACAAGAAGACGAGACGCAAGGTCGCCAAAAAGGAAGCTGGTTTAACCGCATGAAGTCGGGACTTAGTAAATCACGTAAAAACCTTGCAGAAGGTATGGTGAGCATACTTATTGGTGGCAAAGAGATCGATGATGAGCTGTTGGAAGAGGTAGAGGACCAGCTATTAGTCGCCGATATTGGTGTCAATGCGACTAACCGTATTATCAAGAGTTTAACTGAGCAAACAACGCGTGGCGATTTGATTTATGCGCATTCATTATATAAAGCACTGCAAAGTGAGCTCGTTGATATCTTAACGCCAAAAGTTGCGCCATTGGTTGTCGATACGAGCAAAAAACCATTTGTTATTTTGGTTGTGGGTGTTAATGGTGTGGGGAAAACAACCACTATTGGTAAGCTTGCCAAGCGCTTACAAGGCGAGGGTAAGTCAGTTATGTTGGCGGCTGGTGACACTTTCCGCGCTGCCGCCACTGAACAGCTACAAATCTGGGGTGAGCGTAACAGCATTCCGGTTGTGGCTCAAGGCCATGGTTCTGACAGCGCTTCTGTTATCTTTGATGCCATGCAATCTGCAAAAGCCAAAAACATTGATGTATTGATAGCTGACACTGCCGGACGTTTGCAAAACAAAACGCATCTGATGGCAGAGCTTGAAAAAGTAGTACGTGTCATGCGTAAAGCGGATCCAAGTGCGCCCCATGAGGGAATGATCGTTCTTGATGCGGGTACAGGTCAAAACGCCATTAACCAAGTGGAGCTGTTTAATAAGGTAGTGCCGCTGACAGGCATCACTATTACTAAGTTAGATGGTACTGCTAAAGGTGGCGTGGTGTTTAACATTGCCGAAACCACTGATGTACCGATTCGTTATATTGGGGTTGGCGAATCAATCGATGATTTGCGTGCCTTTAGTCCAAAGCAGTTTGTCGCAGCACTTTTTGATACAAATGACAGCTAAGCCTTTTTGCAGTTTTGGTATTATTTTACTGGCACTAAGCTGGAGACAGTTATGATAGTCACTACAGCACGACTTGATCAATATCAACTCATTCTAATGGCTGGTGCCAGTAAAGATAATACGCCCAAGCTTACTGAAGTTAATTGGCTTATGGAGGGTCAATCGTGGCGTCACTCCAAATCATCTGCCAAGCTTAAAAAACATTACCAGCTTAACGATGATGACTTTATATTTATAGACAAAAATGACTTGAGCAGTAGTGATGCTACTCAAGCTTTATTACTAGCAGCTATCGACCAGCTTTATGAGTATGCCAATGGCAAACGCCACACTTTTGACTTGCCATTAGACATCTCTTTGGGTACTCAGTTTCAGCAAAAAGTATGGCATGCATTACAAGGTATCAATCATGGCGAAACCATCAGCTATGCCGCACTGGCAAAGCGCGTTGGTAATCCTAAGGGCTTTCGTGCGGTCGCTAATGCTAATGGTAAAAACCCTTTTAGTATTATTGTTCCTTGTCACCGAGTGATTGCTAGTGATGGCAAGTTAGGTGGGTATACTGGTGGAGTAGATAAGAAGCGATATCTACTTGAGCTTGAAGAATTGACAGGTAAAGTTTAGTTTTGACACTCATGATAGAAGGTGGCTAAATGCAAAGAAGCCAAACGTTCTACAACGTTTGGCTTCTTTGTGTTAGATATGCCGTCCTAAAGGTAGGTTTAGATGACGAATAAAAACTATTGCTCTAGCTGAGCCATGACATCAGCAGAGAAGTTTACGTTGCTATAAACCTCTTGTACATCATCTATATCTTCTAACATATCAATCATTTTCATGACTTTTTCGGCATCATCGACATTGTCTATTTCAGCAATGGTGGATGGCGACATGGTCACCTCAGCATTGTCAGAGACCAATCCAGCTGCATTAAGGGCATCTTTGACTTGGCCGAAATTGTCTACATCGGTAATAACGAGTAGTGATGTTCCGTCATTTTCAATATCAAGAGCGCCTGCATCTAGTGCAGTGAGCATGACTTCATCTTCTAAGCTTACGTCATTAAAAGTGATTTCACCGCGCTTAGTAAATAAATAAGCAACTGAACCTGAAGTACCCAAATTACCATCGAATTTGGTAAAGGCATGACGTACTTCACTGACGGTACGATTGACATTGTCAGTCATCGTCTCGACCAATACAGCGACACCGCCCACACCATAGCCTTCATAGCTAATCTCATCCATATTTTCGGTATCGCCGCCACCTGTGCCGCGATCAACCGCGCGATTAATGGTATCGCGGGTCATATTGACCGATAAGCCTTTTTCTATAGCGGCGCGAAGACGTGGGTTTTTGTCAGGATCAGGATCTCCTTGCTTAGCGGCGGAAACGATTTCACGAATAACTTTGGTAAATACTTTACCTCTTACTGCATCCTGACGGGCCTTGCGATGTTTGATGTTTGCCCATTTTGAATGACCTGCCATAGTATGTCCTTAAGTGCTATATGCTTTTTAGTATGATATCAATGTGAGTCATACCTATTATATATACTGCGTTATAACCAAGTTTACATGTTTTAGTACATACCAATCTCAGCATAACTAAGCGCTGCATTTACTGTTGTGATGTTATAAGCTTACGCTGACATTAGCAATTTGTATGTTGTTGAGCGCTATTTTTTGCTACACTGTGGCATCTTACACGTTGCAACAATGGCTATAAGCGATCAATATTATAGACCAATTTTGCGTATTTTGACTAATTTGCGCTTATTCATCACACTTTAAATCATGAAGTGCTACCCAGCCATTGATTTTATGAAGCCACTGACTCTATGAAGCAACCAACCGCTGAAGCTATTACTCATTTGCGTAACCGCATTCACATTATTATTGAAGGCACAGATACTCGTTTGGGTAAGCTCTTTGATATTGTATTGTTGATTGCAATTTTGGCCAGTGTCGCCGTAGTAATGCTTGATAGTGTGTTATATATGCGCTTGCAGTATGGCACACTGTTTTTTTATGCAGAATGGTTTTTTACCATTTTATTTACGATTGAGTATAGTCTCAGGCTATTTTCGGCCCCCAATCGACTTCGGTATGTTTTTAGTTTCTTTGGTATAGTAGATTTATTGTCTGTACTGCCAAGCTATCTAAGTTTAATTTTTGTAGGGGTACAATACCTGCTGGTAATACGCATCTTACGTATTTTGCGTATTTTTCGTGTGCTTAAGCTCAAAGCCTACATGCAGCAGGCAGGTTTTTTGGCCTCTGCACTCAAAACCAGCCAGCAAAAAATCACCGTGTTTTTCTTGTCACTTGTCCTGCTAGTGACCATCTTTGGTTCGGTTATTTATGTGGTAGAAGGACCGGAGAATGGCTTTACAAGCATTCCATTATCTATCTATTGGGCAGTTGTTACCATGACCACAGTAGGTTACGGGGACATCTCGCCAAAGACACCGCTGGGTCAAGCAATTGCGACCATGGTCATGATTACAGGTTATTCGATCATCGCAGTACCAACGGGTATCTTTACATCAGAGCTGGCACGTAACATGCGACCACAGCTTAATCCTATTACTTGCCCTAATTGTGGAAAGTTTGGTCATGCCGTTGGCGCCACATTTTGCGATCGTTGTGGGCATGCGCTGCATGTCTAAACGTCTTTGATGCTACTATTGTATTTTTTATAGTTCAATGTATTCATCAACCAAAGATGAGAGATCGATTTCAACACCAAGGTTCACCAAATTCCAATATTGTCCTGACACAGTACGATCAAGCATCATTGTCGTTGCAGAAGGCTGAAACTGACCAAAGTATTTTAGGGACGTGCGCATTTGAGTGATGGCTTCATGATGCACCTGACTACTAGAAAAATCAAAAGCGTCTTGTTGATAAGGCAAAATAGATAAAGGTTTAAGACCAATAGCAAGCCACTCTTGGTAGAATTCGCCAGGAATGTCCGTATCATCAGTCCGGCGTATTCCTAGCGCAACCAAGTCCTGTTCAAGAGCAGTCACATCGGCTTTTATAGCATGCTTAGCAAACCGTCGAAATAACTGTACTTCGTTATCGCTATAGCTGCGAATACCACCAAAATCATAAGCGACTACGCTACCATCAGTCCGAAAAGCAAAATTACCTGGATGAGGATCACAGTGCATTCGGTATAAACCAAATAGCTGACCTGCGGTAAAATGAAACAATCTTTCTGCTATTTTTTGCTTGATATCATTGTCCCAGGTCGCAGCTACCGTCAAATTTTCTCCCATCTCTTCTGTCAAGGTCAAAATTCGTTTGGAAGAATGGCTGCCTATGACTTTGGGTATTATAAGACCTTTATCTTCGGCGTGAAATGCACCAAATACCCGTAAGTTATGCGCCTCTTTAGTATAATCAAGCTCATCATATAGGCTTTGCCGTATCTCACTAAATAGCTTATCTTGTAGCTCGCGGCTCATATTAAGCACACCAGCAATTTTTAGCGCCACACGTACTTGTTTTAGGTCACTGTCACAATTTTCATCCACATCGGGATATTGAACTTTTACCACGACCTTTTGGCCAGAGGGTAGAATGGCTTTATGTACTTGACCGATAGAAGCAGCTGCAAAAGGGGTTTCTTCAAATTCATCAAACAGCTCATCAATGGGCGCTTTAAGCTCGCGCTCTACTTGTGCGCGTATCTGTGCATACTGCATGGGTGGAGCATCTTTTTGTAGTTTTTCAAGCGCAGTTGCCACTTCTGGTGGAAATACATCTTTGTATTGCGAAGCGATTTGTCCCACTTTCATGACAGCGCCTTTCATCTCGCCAAGGGTCTCAGCGATTTGAACACCCACATCTTGCATCAGTGCCGAGCGTGCCTCCAAACGTTTTTCTTCGTCACTAGAGAGATGCTTTAGTGAGTTTTTAGCGGCCTTTCCCGCAATACTTGCAGTCATACCAGCAAGTTTCATAAAGCGTTTTCCGGACGATTTTGCCATTCATATCACCGTATATTATTTTTTTGGTTTTTGTCCAAAAATTAAGAGTTGTTCTAAGAACAAGCCATGTTTGATGCAATTTTCCTACCAATAAAACATTTCATACCAAAACCAAGTTGGCGTTTTTTGACAATGTGTCTCACTAAGACTCATTTGCAGTAGGTAATAGTGCAGTATTATTCAGATCAATACCGTATAAATTTATCAACCAGTAATCGAGTGCCATCTGATAACCTAAGTGACCTAAACCACATATTACTCCCATTGCCACATCGCTCAAGTAAGAATGATGCCGAAAAGATTCACGAGTATGAACGTTTGAAAGATGCACTTCTATGAACGGCTTTTGGGTAGCCAGTAAGGCGTCGCGGATAGCAACTGATGTATGAGTGAATGCAGCTGGATTAATAATAATAGCATCTACTTGTAAGCTTACATCTGTCAATAATCCGTGTTGTTGAATAGCATCAACGAGCTGACCCTCATGATTGGACTGAACGCAAATAAGTTCAACGTCATGACATGCTGCTCGCGCCGCCAGACATTTTTCGATATCGATAAGTGTGGTATGGCCATAAATTTCAGGTTCACGTTTACCTAGTAGATTTAGGTTCACCCCATTGAGAAGTAGTATTCTACGTGTTTGTAAACTGTCCGTTTTTGCGCTCGTAGCTGATAAAGAGGGGGCACTCATAAGTTTCTCTGTGGATTAAAATGAATGTAGTGTTGGGCACTTGTAGTACAAATAAAAAAACTGCTATGTTAGATATGGGACTTTATCACAATAGCTCAATCATAAGTTTATAAAAAATTACATAGAAAGCTTACCTAAATAGCAAAAACCATGTTAAATGACTTTGTGTTGCTAAAAACACATGCTATGATATTTTTAAGTAGTAAGTCTTACAACTTTGTTGCTCTCGTCTTTAAAGCAGTTCTAAAGATCAATTATCTATAGACGATGACGCAGTATCGTTACTAGGCATATTAGGATATAACAATTTCATCTGAGAAAACGTTTTTATTATTTAATAAAAATAAGTGTCCTGATATATTTTAAGTGTAATTTTTGAATAACCTTATTTAAATTGTTGTTAGTTAAATAAGTGATTTCATAATCTTAGACCCCGTTTACATGCAATGCTGCAAAGGAAGTTGGGGCTAGGTGTAATTTTAGGAAGCAATATTATGTCAGATCGTGAGCAAGGTGTCGTTAAGTGGTTTAATGATTCAAAAGGCTTTGGTTTTATTCAACGCAATAGTGGTGAAGATATTTTTGTTCATTTTCGAGCGATTCAAGGTGATGGTTATCGCTC
Source organism: Psychrobacter sp. 1Y10 (assembly GCF_052259005.1). Lineage (NCBI taxonomy): Bacteria > Pseudomonadati > Pseudomonadota > Gammaproteobacteria > Moraxellales > Moraxellaceae > Psychrobacter > Psychrobacter sp. 1Y10. The sequence goes on from NZ_JBQQES010000005.1 coordinate 112,696, forward strand.
TTTAAAAGATGGCGAAAAAGTCGAATTCAATGTGGTTGAAGGCCAAAAAGGTCTACAAGCTGAAGAAGTTAGAAAAGTGGAAGACTGATCCGTCTATTATATCAGTTTAGGTTTAATAGTTTTATTGACTACTGATATACTACTGAGTCAAGCCTGTCTAAATTATCGATATTGCAATATTGATATGTGGACCTTGGGCTTGGCTTTTTTACGTTAAAGCTTTACCAAAGTTTATGGTAGGCTTGTTATCATGCGAGTCTGTCATTACTACTATATAAGGATAATTTTTTGAGTCACTTTACAACATTTACTGATCTACCACTTTTGGCGCCAACATTGCGGGCAATCAGTGATTTGGGCTTTACTGAATTAACGCCTATCCAAGCTCAAATATTACCCCATACTTTGGCACATCAAGATGCAATTGGACAAGCGCAAACGGGAACAGGAAAGACGGCAACTTTTTTGATTACCATCATGGAGGCCTTGCTTAAGCGTCCTTTTCAGGAAGAAGAAGAGCGTCATTTGGGAGAGCCACGCGCAGTAATAATGGCACCGACACGTGAGCTTGCCCAGCAAATTTTTGACGATTGTATTGCTTTGACCAAATATACAGAATTGCACAGCGTATGTATTATGGGTGGCACCAATTATGAGACTCAGCAGTACGATCTTGAACGTCAGTATGTCGATATCTTGGTTGCGACACCGGGGCGTTTGATAGATCTTATGCATAAAGGTATGCTCTATTTGGATCGAGTAGAGGTGCTGGTATTAGATGAAGCGGATCGTATGCTTGATATGGGTTTTATCCCTGATATCAAGCGCTTAGTAGGTCGAATGCCAGCCAATACGGATCGTCAAAGCTTACTATTCTCAGCTACATTTAACCAAGATGTTATGAATCTTGCTTATCGCTGGTTGCATGAGCCAGAGTTTGTCGAAATCGAGCCTGAGCACAAGACCAGTGAGCTAGTAGACCAACACTTTTACTTATTAACAGAAGATCAAAAGCTAGAAGCGTTGCAGCGTATTATTACCGATAAGTCAGTAGAAAAAGTCATTGTCTTTGCCAATCGAAAGGATCAAGTAAAACGTTTGTATCATAAACTGCGTCAGTCTCATAAAATCGTTATGTTATCAGGCGATGTGATTCAGCAAAAGCGTGAAAAATATTTGCAGCGTTTTAAAGATGGTAATGCCTCAATCTTAGTTGCAACCGATGTGGCAGGGCGCGGCATTCATGTTGATGATATTAGCCATGTGATTAACTATACTTTGCCAGATCAGCCCGATGATTATGTACATCGTATTGGCCGTACTGGGCGCGCTGGCCAGACAGGTATTAGCATCAGCTTTGTAAGTGAAGACGATGCTTTTAATTTGCCAGCATTAGAGAAGCATTTGGATACCAAGTTTAGTCTTGAGCAATGGCAGTAATAATTTTATCAATATCAAAGAGTTGATACTGTCAGAAAGAAGCCCGCAGCGATATTAACGTTGCGGGCTTTTTTTCGACAGGCTTATAAGAGATTGGTTTTTCATGAGCTTAACTATTGAGAGTGGTTCATAGTGTCTGCGTCAGCATCCATATTGTGCATGCTATGGTCCATCTGACTCATGTCATGATAATTAGAGTCGCCTGCTTCAGATGTTATAGCAGCAGGGTTGCCATGACTCATGTGTGTATCGCCACCATGTCCGCCGTGCATATTAGCCATGATAATGGGCACAAACATAACAGCCATTCCCGATAGTACCATCACTACACCGTTTAGTTGGCGTAAGCGAAAGCGACCAATTTTATCACGCATCCAACCAACCGTTTCATGAGTGGCAACTAGCATCGGTACTGTACCTAGACCGAATACAAACATCAGCGCTGCGCCTCCTAAAGGGTTATGAGCGACGACTGCGATGAGTAGGGCACCATACACGAGTCCGCAAGGTAAAAATCCCCATAACAGACCAGCGGCCAATGCGCGTGGAAAAGTAGTGAGTGGAAATACCTTTTGGCGTAGCGGCCCAAGGAATTGCCAAAAGCGCATACCAAAACGCTCAAGCTTGGTTAAAAACGGAGCGCCCAGCATAGTAATTCCAACAAGTACGAGCACCAAGCCTAAAAGAATGCGCGGCATACTATTGCCTTTCATCAATGGCTCTAATACTGTTGTACCAATAACTCCTGCAGTCAAACCCAAAAACGAGTAGCTAAGTAGACGTCCAAGGTGATAAGTGGCGACCAAACCTCGGCGCTTGGCCGGGCTTACGTCCTTCATCGACAATCCAAACGCACTTACCAGTCCGCCACACATACCTAAACAGTGCGGTGAACCAAAAAAACCCATCAATAATGCTGCAACTAATAATGCTGTGGTCATAAGCAGCACCTCTTAAAATATGTAGTAAACGGAGATAGTATTTTATTAAAAGTCAAAATAATAACGCACTTATAAAAATCAAAGATTTTTAAAAATCTAATGCTATTCTTTAGTATTGCTATCAGTATTTAGTGGTTTACGAGCGTCCAGATTCAAGCTTTCGTCATCAGCGGTAGTGATTATAGTATCCGTTTTCTCAGCAGAATTAGCTGGTTTATGCGACTGGATAACTTGACGACGCTCTTGACGATCATCCAAGATAATGCGCTGTGAGGCATTATCTAAGTCCTCAAATTGATTGGATTTTACGGCGTAACGAACAGCCCAAATAGCTACCACGAACAGCATCAAGCTTAGTGGAATCAATAAAAATATACTGAGCATGGCAAACCTCTTGAATAGCCGCTTATTCTATTATTATACACTTATCGCAAGTGTAATAAATTTAACTTTATGATTGAAATTTATGCAATGAAATCTGCATAGCTTTGAGATACCTAAATCATTAATCAAAGGTTTTAACCGCATTACCTCGAGGGGTTAATAATTGTTGAATACTAACGTCTTCTGCAAGCCGGCAGTCTAATTGCGGGCGCAAGATATCACGTAGGTAGGCAGCTATTTCATAAACAGCACGTCTTGAATGGCTCAAGTTTTGTGCAGGCTCCATCCAATCAAGTGACACAGGTAATGGCGCGTTTATAGGCGTACTATTGACCCCATTTAAAGCAAATTGTCTGCGAGCTCGCGCCATATGGTAATTATCGGTGATAAGGTACACATGGTATAAAGGCACACGCTTGGCAGTAAACCGAGCGTTTTCACAGGTGTTCATACTGGCATTTTCGCTAATGGGTTCATCGATACCATGCTCTATAAGCCATTGACTCATCCAAGGTGCCTCAGCGCCACTGATGATAATAGGTAGGGGCAAGTCATGATAGGCAATGGCAGCAGTACGGATACGGTTGAGACTATAACCATTGAGAATGATTTGGTTACTATTGTCGTTAGTGAGACCGCCGCCAAGGACAACGTAGGCAGAGGGTGGTGAGCTCATAGCATCAGCTGGTATGGCAGGTAGCGTTAGATGATCGAACACATAAACGACTGCGCGAGAAAATAGCGGCGTGAACAGACTAACGAGTATTAATATGATGGCCGTCGAACCCAATAAGAAAGTTATATTGATAATACGGAACAACTTAATCATGCGTTCAGCGGAACGTAAGTAGTGGCGAGATAGCCTATGAGACCATGAACGCTTAGACCTCATGCTCACCATATCCAACTGTACCATCAGCATTAACCCAAACCGGCTCACGAGCTAAAGTGATAGCAAACTTTTCATAGATATAGTTTATGATATGGTTTTGGGCAGCTAACACATCAGCTTGAGTGGCTTGATAGGGACTATGATTGGTAAGGACTAACGCTTGTTTTTTATGAGTAATGATGGGTTCAATACCACCACCTTTTAAGCCCGCTTGCTCTATTAACCAGCCTGCTGCAACTTTAACTGTCGCATCTGGCATCGGGTAGCCAACGATATTAGGGTAGATGCTCTGTAATGATGTAAACAGGCTTAGATTGATTATAGGGTTTTGAAAAAAACTACCACAATTGGGAAGCTGCGCCGGGTTAGGAAGTTTTTGTTGACGAATATCGATGATAGCATGCATTACATCGACAGGCGTCAATTGTCCGCGTCCTTGCAGCTTGGCATAGTGTTGAGCCACTGTCTGTACATCACCATAGCTTGCCAAAACCTTTGTCGCATCAGTATGCAAACGAAAGCCCACCCGGCTAATCAGCCAAGTATTTGGTGTGCGCTTAAAAACACTATCGCGATAACCAAACTTACAATCAGTAGCAGTAAGATGATGCCAAGTTTTGGTCGGTAAATGATAAGCGCGAACATACTGCAGGGAGTCCTCTAACTGCACGCCATAAGCACCGATATTTTGCACAGGAGCTGCCCCAGTGAGGCCTGGTATCAACGCTAAATTTTCTAGCCCGTACCAGCCTTGATTGACGGTATGAATAACCAGATCATGCCAGTTTTCACCTGCCATCACTTCAATATCGACATGATCTTGGGTCTGATCGATAAGGATAATACCACGCATGTGTGGTCGTAATACGGTCGCTTGCAGTTGCGTGGGCAATAAGACGTTGCTACCACCAGATAGCACAAACAATGAGGAATTAAGTTCACTATCGTCTGTATAACTTGCCATAAAATGGTCTAGCTGTGCCTCGCTTGTCAAAGTCACTACAGTGTCAGCGATGCAAGCGAGCGCCATTGTGTTGGCGTAAGACAGATCATGCAAGCAATCGTACTGAGCATTAGGAGCATGGTGCAAATCTGTAGTCATAACACGACCTATTAGACAAATAAATAAAAAACATCAAAGCAGTAGCCAGGTATAAGCTAGACTTTAATACGCTGGCTATTATAAGGGATATACGGTATAAAAGCAGATAAAATGCTTAAGTTTTAGTGCTTGGTATCGTGATGCTGAGCAATCTAAATCTCCCTTACATGGCTTTCCAGCTTTCAATCCATGCTTTGGCGCTCGATTCAACACGTTCAATGACGTCTTCAAAATCATCTCCATCACCCTTATAAGGATCTGGAACGTCGTCGCCGCCATAAGTAGGATCTTCTTCGCTAAATAATGCCAATTTAGCTAGAGGCGCTTGCGATGTATTATTAATACTATCTTTTAATGCTTGCAGGTCAGCCAAGTTCTGAGCATCCATTGCTAGAATCAAATCAAATTCGCGAAAATCATCAGCATTTATCTGCCGTGCAACTAGCTTACTAATATTATAACCGTGACCTTTAGCGTGACGCTGAGATCGGACATCAGGAGCATTACCAATGTTCCAATCACCTGTACCTGCTGAGTCTACCTTGATAGAGAGTCCTGCAATGGCAATCTGTTGACGAAAAATTTCCTCAGCAGTTGGTGAACGACAAATATTACCTAGGCAAACCAATAGAACAGAAGATGGAGCGGAAGCTTTTACCAGCATAACATGACCTTTTATGACAAAAATGCTCTATAAGACCCATATGAAATGTATGGCTTATTAGCATGTCAATAAATAAATAAGTGAGGGCTAATTTATAACAATAACCGGCGGTTACTCTTGCAAATTTTAACGATTTTACTTGAAGACTATTATTATTTAGCGTGGCTTGATAAGCGTAACGATTAACGTCACAAACAACAAGCACACAGAGTCATCAACAAGCTTTGTTAATCTTGTTGATGTTTAAAGCGTTGTAAATCACGGCGCTGCTTTTTGTTGGGTTTATTATCAGGACGTGCAAGGTTGGCAAGTTTGCGCTGTTCAGCGTAGTAGGCACGGCGCTCTTCGCTCTCTTCAGTCTCTGAATACAACACTTGGGCAGCAGTTGCGTTGCCACGTTGCGCAGTTAATGCCTCGACGATGACGGTCTTTTCAGTCATAGCAGTGGCCGAGCCTTGCCTGATACTCAGCTCATCTCCAACCGTAATCTCCTTGCTCGTTTTGACACGGCTACCTGCATAATGCACACGCCCACTTTCGATCGCTTCTTTGGCAAGCGTACGAGTGCGATAAAACCGCGCTGCCCACAACCATTTATCGAGCCGCATACGCACAGTATCAGGTTTGCTGTGACTGGGCTGATTATGGTTTTTATTATGTTTACTCATCAAAACCTCATAGATATCAACTAAGTAAGATAATAATGGTGTTTTTTTTACAAATTAAAAGAGTAATGGTCTAAGTTAACATTAGTTACACCATTGTTTTTCACATGGTATACCATCGTGGTTACCGTCCATTTTTGTATTTGGGCAGTTATTTGTAAAGTATGTAGCTTCTGCGCATGAGGTCATCTGAGAGCAATGCTTTCTGCCATCGCATGAGAAGCTTGGTGCTGCTGGCTGTGACGTTAATACTGGACTTGCTGCCAAGATTGATGATGAAGTTGAATCCAAATCAACGTACGTTGGTGGTATATTATCAAGGTCATCAGATGTGAAAGCCACGCCAGTTGATGTATTAGTCGCAGTATTAGATATAGGATTATTCGTGAAATTTTTAGGTTGAAGGACTCTGTAGCCTACCATTGCTAATGTCAGCAATACAGCGATCATCAATATTTTCTTTATCACTGCTCAATACCTATTAATAATATTTACCATAAATGAACGCTATAAGTTCATCAATGGTAGTTTTTCAATCGATTAAAAACCACCATTGATACTAATAACTTGTGTCTATTTTACTACTTTAAAAACAACTGATAGCCGATATTGTCGTTTAGCATCGTACAGTCATAACCGATATCGAGTAGGGCGTCTTGTAATTGACGAGAGTTGCTCTCAGAAGCTTGTAAGCCGACCAACACGCGACCTTCGGCGGCGCCATGATTACGGTAATGGAAAAGCGTAATATTAAAGTCGTCGCCCAGCTTTTCTAAAAATGTCAATAAAGCCCCCGGGCGTTCAGGAAAGGTGATTTTTAGCAACTGCTCGTTTTCAACATGAGCATGACCGCCAATCAGATGACGAATATGCGATTTGGCGATATCGTCATCAGTTAAATCATGTGCTGTATAGCCGTCAGCCGTCAGTTGATTGTTAATCGTTTGACGTTCTCTCTCACCTTCTTTTAAGGCAATACCAACAAAGATTGAGGCAGGCTCCATTGAGTCTGGTGATTTTTTGCTATCAGCGCGGTAATTAAACTCAGTAATATTTCGTCCATGCAGACTACGGCAGAAGTTTAAGAAAGCACCAGTCTGCTCAGGGATAGTGACACCAAAGATGGCTTCTTTTTTCTCCCCGATCTCAGTACGTTCAGCGATATAACGTAGGCGATCAAAATTCATATTGGCACCGCAAATGATACCAACGCAGTTTTTACCTTGTAAATCATTGGCTTCAATATACTTTTTCATACCAGCGACTGATAATGCGCCAGCAGGCTCAACAATACTACGGTTTTCTTCAAAAATATCCTTAATGGCAGCGCAGACTTCATCGTTGGTACAGGTCACAACTTCAGGCTCGACAATCGGTCCTGAACGATCGATTTTTTGCGTACGTACGACGTCAAAAGGCAACTCACCAATTTGAGCAACTGCCACCCCATCGACGAACAAGCCAACTTGCTCAAGTCTGACTCGCTCGTCTGCTTCAAGCGCCGCTTTGAGAGATGCTGATTGTTCCGCTTCTACGGCGATGACTTTGACATGGGGAGCCACTTCACCCAAAAATGCTGCAACGCCAGAAATCAAACCGCCACCGCCTACCGCAACGAAAACATAATCCATATTGCGCCACTGCTGCGTCAGCTCAAGTCCGATAGTACCTTGGCCGGCAATGACCAATTCATCATCGTAAGGTGGGATAAAAGTTAAGCCTTCACGCTCAGCACGATCAATTGCATAACGGTTGGCTTGATCGAAGCTGTCGCCGTGCAAGTCGACATTACCGCCAAGCGCTTTCACCGCATCGACTTTGATATCCGGTGTGGTCGTTGGCATAACGATGATGTTGTTCAACGCTAATTTGCGTGCAGAGTAAGCAACGCCTTGCGCATGGTTGCCTGCTGAAGCGCAAATGACGCCGCGCGCTTTTTGCTCATCGCTTAATTGACTAATGCGGTTATAAGCCCCGCGCAATTTAAAGGATTTAACCGGTTGTAAGTCTTCACGTTTAAGTCGAATATCATTGGTAAAACGCTGGGTCAGCTTGGGTGCAGCCTCAAGTGGCGTTTGAATAGCAACGTCATAAACCGTGGCTTGCAAGATGGCTCGTACCCAATGAGATAGCATAATATTCCCTAAACAAGTAATGAATGAAGATAAAAACGAAATAGATTAGCCTATGCTGATTTTGGCTATCTTGCAAGACTCAATTGCAAGTTTTACTCAGAAATTGACGCTATATTCATGTCAAATAATGAATCATTCCGAATAGTGCAATAAAGCAAGGACTCAATGAGAATTGGTATTACGCTAACATCGAATAAAATCATCGGTTATAATAGCCGCGCATTTTACCTTTTTATAGTGTTAAGTTTATTTTGCCAAGGATTTATGATGAGTGATCAGCAAGCACAAAAGCAAGCCGCAGCCAAAGCTGCTCTAGGTTATATTGAAGATGACATGATACTTGGAGTAGGAACGGGCAGTACGGTCAACTGTTTGATTGAATTATTGTCTGCCTTAAAACTTGCTGGTGCTGTTGCCAGCTCACAAGTGACCGAAGATAAACTTCGCGCTTTGGGTATCGAGATTGTCGATCTAAACTTTGTCGGAACGCTTGATGTCTATATCGATGGTGCTGATGAAGTTAATGAACATCTACAGTTGATCAAGGGTGGTGGTGGAGCACTCACACGTGAAAAAATCGTCGCCGCAGCGTCTAATAAGTTTATCTGTATGGTCGATGAAAGCAAACGTGTAGATATATTGGGCCGAGATTTTCCAGTGCCGATCGAAGTGCTGCCGCAAGCACGTTCGTATGTTGCGCGTCAACTAGCAGCTTTGGGCGGTGAGCCTGTTTATCGTGAGGACTTTGTCACAGATTATGGCAATGTGATTTTAGATACTTATGATTTGGATGTTAGCAATCCAATCGCTCTTGAGAAAGAGTTGAATAATATCGTAGGCGTGGTGTGTAATGGTATTTTTGCGGCCAACCAAGCAGATGTATTGCTAAAAGCGGGTAGTGATGGCGTGACGACATTGACTCGTTAAAAAAGGCTCGTTGAATACTCAACGAGTTACTAATGGTAGACCAAACACTAAAAAGGCAGAACACTATAAATGTGCTCTGCCTTTTTTATGGATAATATCTGATTAATAGTTTGCTTAGTTATCTATGTTAGTCGTCTATGAAGGCAACTTGATTTTATCTTTTAATAAAAATTCCATCAAAGCTTTTTGTGCATGTAGGCGATTTTCTGCTTCATCCCATACTACTGAGCGTGGATCATCGAGCATATCGTGAGAAATCTCTTCGCCGCGATGGGCAGGTAAGCAGTGCATAAACACCACTTCAGGATCGGCCTTATCCAATAGCGACGGTGTCACTTGATAAGGAGCAAAACGACGCGCGCGAGTATTTTGCTCGGACTCTTGCCCCATACTTGCCCAAACATCAGTGACGATTAGGTTAGAATCTTTTGCGGCATCTTGAACATTTTCAACCAAGCTGACACAGTGAGAAAAGCGCTCCATTAATTTAGGATCTGGCTCAAAACCGTACGGCGCTGCGACACGTAGCTCAAAACCAAATTGATTAGCGGCTTGCATAAATGATGAGCACATGTTGTTACCGTCACCGACCCAGGTGACGATTTTATTTTCAATACTGCCGCGATGCTCATAGTAAGTTTGCATATCAGCGAGCAGTTGACAGGGATGAAACTCATCGGTTAGAGCGTTGATAATTGGGACGCCTGAGTACTTGGCAAAGGTTTCAACCTTTTCATGACCAAAGGTGCGAATCATTATAATATCGACCATACTTGAGATTACGCGAGCTGAGTCTTCTAACGGTTCGCCGCGACCAAGCTGCGTATCGTTTGGCGACAAAAAAATAGCGCTACCGCCAAACTGCCCCATACCCGTCTCAAAGGAGATACGCGTGCGAGTTGATGACTTCTCAAATATCATACCAAGCGTACGTCCGACAAAGGGCTGATATATCTCGCCTGCATGCTGCATCTTACGCAGCTCGCTTGCACGTTTGATCAGGTTTTCTAGCTCTTGTTTGGTTAAATCAGATAAGGTCAAAAAATGGCGCAAACTCATAGCAGTCCTAGCAGTCGATCACAGTCAATGAAACGTTATCAGCCGTCAATGGCGACAGTCAGCTTTAAGCTGTAGTGACAACAAACTTTTAGTATAGCGTAATTACTTTCAATGTAAACGCCAAATTTCGATAACCGTTGGCAGTCAGGTAGTGGGCCTGTAGCAGTAGGTTAAGCAAGAATACAGCTGCCCTATGCCCGCTTAGGACGAGCACTCAATCTACATAGTAGCTCGTAGCCAATCGTGCCTGCATGACTGGCCACTTCATCAACATGTGGCATGGTACCCCATAACACAACTTTGCTATCAAGCGCGATATCTACAGGAGCTGCACTCAAATCAACCACAATCATATCCATAGCAACTCGTCCACGGATAGGACAGTGGTAGCTTATATTACTATTGGCATCGACAATACAAACATAAGCATCGTCGCTAATGACACGTGGATAGCCGTCTCCATAGCCGATACTGACGAGAGCTGTCCTAGTGTCTTGCTTTGCAGTCCAGCGGCTGCCATAGCCAATGGCTTCACCAGTATTGACTATATGCATCGCCATAATACGAGCACTAAATTCCATCGCAGGTCGTAGGTTTAAGTCATCAGCTGATTGATCGATGACAGGGGAGCTACCGTACAGCATGATACCTGGACGTACCCAATCATGATGGTGTTCAGAAAAGTTTACTATGCCTGCAGAGTTACACAACGAGCCTTCGACATTTGGGGTTATATGCTGTTGCAAATACTCCAACATGTCAGAAAAGCGCTGTATTTGAGTGGCGTTTAGCGGATGGTCACGATCATCAGCATTGGCAAAATGTGTTGTAAGAATAAGTTGATAACCTGCATCGTGTAAACGCTGTGCCGCTTCTATAATTGTCTTTTCATCAAAACCTAAGCGATTCATACCCGTATTGTATTTTAGCCAGACCTGACGCGCTGGGCTATCCTCGGCTGGGATGTTCTCTAGTGCCCAGTTTAACTGAGGTGTGTGGTGAATCACGCAGCTGCAAGCATTATCGATGGCTTGCTGCCATTCATCAGCGCTAAATACCCCTTCGACTAGGCCAATCGCCTTATCCCAGCCCAATTGCCGTGCCTCTAATGCTTCAGTAAAGGTTGCCACACCAATACCATCTGCTTGATTTAATGCTGGCAATACAGCGGCCACGCCATGACCATAAGCGTTGGCTTTTACCATCGCCAGTACTTTAGCACCAGGCGCACGTTGTTTGACTTGAGTTAAATTGTGAGTAAGAGCAGCAGGGTCAATAGTAATGTTAGCGGTGCGCATAGTTCATTTCTTTATTAGTGTTTGGACGTTAGATAGTAGTTATAAATAGCAGTTGTAGTCAATCCACTATAAAAATGATACAGCAAGACTGGTATATGTTTTTCGCAGCCTCTGTCAGCGTAGACACAGCAAGCAAGAAAAATTTATACCAGTTGCGCATCACGTTACAGCGTAACGATTTTATAATAAATTGATAGTTGTTAATTTGATATTATTCATCGTCAAAAGTCACCCCTTGATAGTACTCAGGGGTCAGGTTGATAAAGCGGGTAAATTGACCCTCAAAACCTAGTCGTATGGTACCAATAGGGCCGTTACGCTGCTTACCAATGATGACTTCAGCCACACCTTTATGGTCTGAGTTTTCATTGTAAACTTCATCACGATAAATGAACATAATCAAATCGGCATCCTGCTCAATTGCACCAGACTCACGCAGATCAGACATGATCGGACGCTTATTGGGCCGATTCTCTAGGCTTCGGTTCAGCTGCGATAGAGCAATGACTGGGCATTCAAGCTCACGTGCTAGAGCTTTTAGGCTACGAGAGATTTCCGATATTTCTCCGACACGGTTACCATCAAGACTGGGGACTTTCATCAATTGTAGATAATCGACAATGATAGCGCCAATCTTACCATCATGGTTTTTTGCAATACGGCGGCAACGTGAGCGCAGCTCTGATGGTGGCAGTGCAGTACTGTCATCGATATATAAATGTTTGGATTGTAGATGCTGAATGGCATTCATCATCTTTGCCCATTCATCTTCGTTCATTTGTCCTGAGCGTAGATTGGTTTGATTAATCGCGCCCCACGAAGACAACAGACGCATGACGATAGATTCAGCGGGCATCTCCATAGAAAATACCACAACAGGCAGGTTTTCGTTAAACAACACGCCTTCTGCCAGGTTCATTGCAAAAGTGGTCTTACCCATAGACGGGCGTGCGGCGACAATGACCAAATCGCCCGCTTGCAGGCCTTGAGTTTTGTTATTTAGCTCAGCGAATGGGGTTTGCAGTCCAATCATACCGTCGGGATTGGATTTGAGCTCTTGGATTTTATCAATTACGTTAGTCAATACTGAGGTGATACCGACAGGTCCGCGCTGCTCAGCACGTTTGTTATGCTGCTCGTTGATACTAAAAATTTTACCTTCAACACTATCTAAAATATCACTAACGCTTTGATCTTTTGGGTTATATGCTAGAGTCAACATGTCGTTGCCAGTGGTAATAAGTTGGCGTAGAGTTGACAACTCTCGTACACGCTGAGCGTAGGCGGTAAGATTAAATAAGGTCGCTGGACTTTGGCTTAAAATGTCAGCCAAATAGCTGTCACCACCAGCAGTTTTGAGCAGCTTTTGAGCCTCCAGCCAGTCATGCACCATGACAGTATCATAAGGCTCATTTACCGCTGCTAAGTGAGCAATGGCATCGAATATGTGCTGATGACGTCCTGCATAGAAGTCATCTTTGGTGACGATATCAGCAATCTTGTCATAGGCCTCTTCAATACTCATCAAAGAAGCCAGCAATGCTTTTTCAATATCTATATTGTGCGGAGGCTGCTGATTGAGTAAATCGTCGGTTTTACTGGTGTCTGCCATGTGTACCTAAGTATATATATGAGTTGATGTATTGATAAGTTCATGCCTCTAAAAAAGACACAAGTATTGTGCTTGCTATGGACGTCGCATTAGACGCTATATTATAAAATGGCGCATCCAGCATTAAGAGTAAGTACCATAAAATAAGCTTCAAATAATGCTACAATCAAAAGCGAAATTCTAGCACATTATGATTACCATAAGACTGTTTATAGATACTTTTCTCTATCTTTGTCAGGCATATAACGGGTATATTTGGTAGGTATTACCATTATCCAAATGATTAACAGATATATATAAAATACGGTAAAATCAAATAGTTAAATAAAAATAAGAGGTGGATGTATGAGTCAAAAACAACCCTTATTAATCACCACAGGTGAGCCTGCTGGTATCGGGATGGACGTGGTTTTGTTACTTGCACAAGAAGGTAAGCTACAAAATTTTAATCGACCAATCTGGATCACAGCTGATGCCAATGCTATGCAGGCACGTGCAGAGCAACTACTAACTACTGGCGCACTAAAAAGCTGTCCAACTTGGCAAAGTATTACAGTGACTCCATCATCAATGACTGATGTAAATAATGCGGATTTTAATGTAGCAAATAATGCATTCTTATTGTTGGATGTACCTTGCCCTGCACCTGTGCGGGCAGGTCATATTAACACCAAGAATGCAGCAATGGTCGCCAAGCAATTAGAAATCGCTCATCAACTTGCAACAAATGAAACGGTAGCCGCTATCGTTACTGGACCGTTACAAAAATCTGCGTTAATTGACGTCGACATTAAACTTTTAGATGGCATGATGTTTAGTGGGCATACCGAGTTTTTTATGCAGCAAAGTGGTTGCAAAAAAGTAGTCATGATGCTGGCCAATCAGGCAATGAAAGTTGCGCTGGTGACCACTCACTTAGCGCTAAGAGATGTCCCTGCCGCTATCACCGCAGACAATGTCCGCCAGACAGTGCAAATTGTACTTGATGATATGCAATCGAAATTTGGTATGGCGAGTCCACGTATATTAGTTTGCGGGCTCAATCCACATGCGGGTGAAGGTGGACATCTAGGCATGGAAGAGATTGAAATTATCAATCCAGTATTACAAGAATTTATTGCCGCTGGCGTAGATATCTCTGAGGCCATGCCCGCCGACACGTTGTTTACCACTAGACATCTGAATAATTGTGATGCGGTGATTGCTATGTATCATGACCAAGGACTGCCTGTGTTAAAGTCGCATGGTTTTGGCGATACGGTTAACTTAACACTAGGATTGCCTTATATTCGCACCTCAGTCGATCATGGTACAGCGCTGGACTTGGCAGGTCGCGGCGAGGCAAGTGCCACAAGCTTGTATCAAGCATTAATCATGGCGAATGAAATGGCTGATAAATCATTGACTACATCATAAATGCGTAATTTAGCTCAGGGCTAAAATGCAGCCAGATTATAAGCTATGGTATAATTTTGCACCAATAACAAAGCTATAAAAGTCACCTTGTTCATCGTATTATATTGTCGATGTTCAAGACCAAGCAATTGTATTGCTCTACATTCTCATTTTTATTTTACTAATTAAGAATCTTTTATGTCCACAAACTCGTTTGATGCCAAGACACTAGCAGCTAGCTTGCGAACTGCCAAACACCAACCGCGAAAACGCTTTGGTCAGAATTTCTTGCATGACAGCAGTATTATTCGCCAGATTGTTGATAGTATCCGTTTGGATCGTAATGACAACTTAATAGAAATTGGTCCTGGTATGGGCGCGTTAACTGAGCCGTTATTGGCAGAAGTGGATGCCATGACTGTGGTCGAGCTCGACCGTGATTTGGCCGATAGTTTACGTATCCGTATTGGCGCAAACAGTCATCCCAATTTTACTATTGTAAAAGAAAACGCGATGAACGTGGATTATCGTGAATTTTATAGCACCGAGCGTGGCAAGTTACGTGTGGTGGGGAACCTGCCTTATAATATCTCAACGCCAATACTGTTTCATCTGCTCAGTTACTCTGATGTCATTCAGGACATGCATTTTATGCTACAAAAAGAAGTGGTCGAGCGCATTACCGCTGATGTGGGTAGCAAAACTTATGGTCGTCTGTCCGTTATCATGCAGTATCATTGTGAGACGGACTATTTACTGACCGTTCCTAAAGGCGCATTTAACCCACCACCAAAGGTAACCAGTGCTGTCTTTCGTTTGACGCCTCATATCGAAAAGCCCATTGTTGCAGAGGATGAGCAATACTTCGCTATCGTAGTACGTGAGACCTTTAACCATCGCCGCAAAACGCTGCGTGCTATTTTCAAAAAATCAACGCTACTGCCGACATTGAGTGAAGACGACTTTGCTGCTTGTGGTATCGATCCACAAGCGCGTCCAGAAACACTGAGCGTTAGCGACTTTGTAGCTTTGAGTAATCAGGCAAAAGTACAGAAGAATAAGACAACCATCGAGGAATTATGAGTTTTCGCCATCAATATGTTATCGGTGACTTGCAAGGCTGCTATGCAGCGTATCAAAAACTACTGCAGACACTTGATTTTGACCCTGCACAAGACAAGTTATGGTTTGCAGGAGACTTAGTAGCACGCGGAGAGGATTCGCTAAGCACTTTGCGTCACGTAAAGGTGCTGTGCGAGCAAGGTGCGGCTGCAACCGTCCTAGGAAATCATGATTTAAACTTGTTGGCCGTATGGCGCGGGGCAGCTAAAATTAAGAAAAAAGACAAAACGGCGCCGATTTTTGCGGCAGAGGATAGAGATGAGCTATTGCAGTGGCTACGACGTCAGCCGATCTTGGCATACCCTGATGAACATACCGTATTGGTACATGCTGGGATACCACCGCATTGGAGCATTGAGTCTGCTGCACAATATGCGCAGCAACTAGAAGCACAATTAAAAGGCAGTTTGAACCAACTTGATCGACTGCTACCGCATTTATATAGTAAAAACGCTGATGATTGGCATGACAATATCAATGGCTTTACCAAGATGCGCGCGATAGCCAATTATTTCACGCGGATGCGGCTGTGCAAACAAGACGGAACACTAGAGTTTAGCTTTACGTCCAGCTTAGATCAGCACATGCCCGATGATTTTATGCCTTGGTTTGAATGGCAAGTACCGCGGACGCGTAAGATATTATTTGGTCATTGGGCAGCTCTAAAGGGTGAAGTGGACTTACCGCATGCTCGCGCGCTCGATGGTGGCTGCGTTTGGGGTAACTCTCTACTGGCTTACCGACTTAGCGATGGTAAAGTCATTAGCTCAAGCGCCCACTGTCCAAGCCCGTAACGAGGACTATAGCTAACCGCTGACCTTGATATATAAGGCTAAATAAGCAGTCTGTTTTAGATGGTCTATTAATAGGTTTAAATAACTGGCTTTGCTAGGGTATAGTCAGGCCAGATTGGCGAGTCACCAATCCTCTCTATTAAGAAGTCGATAAAAACCCTAACTTTTACCGTCAGAACATTCGATTTTGGATAGATGAGCCACAGGCCCGTCTGGTCATCAATCGTGTAGTCGGGTAGGACATGGATCAGCGAGCCGTCAGCCAGTTCGCGGTGAACACTCCATAGTGAGTTCATTGAAATGCCTGCTCCAGCAATGGTTGCGACTTTCTGACTCAAGCCATCGTCAACGATAAGCCGGCTCTCGGTCAGTCGTGGATCGAACTCCTCAGTACTGCCATCATACCCAACAAACTTAATCGGTGACGGCTCTTTGAATACAATGAATTGATGCGTCGCAAGGTCATCTGGTTGCGTGGGCGTGCCCTGCTGTTTCAAATATTCGGGTGAAGCGCAAAGGATTCGCATATCGTTAGCCAATTTTCGCCCTTTTAAGCTGCTATCTGATAGTGTTGAATTGCGCAATGCAAGATCAAAACTGCCTTGGATAAGATCAAACTCCATATCCGTAAGCCGCAGGTCAAGAGTGATACCTGAGTACAACTGTAGGAACTCAGGCAGGATAGGCGCGATGTAGAGCTGGGCAAAGGTGCTTGGAGCCGTGAACCTTAGGGTACCTGTCACAGTTGCATTGCCATGACCTAAAGCTGCGCGTGCAGCATCTTCTTGAGCTAAAATTTCCTTAGCATAAGGCAAAAATTCCGCCCCTTCCAAAGACAAAGCCACCTTGCGCGTGGAACGATGCAAAAGATCCGCACCTAACAACTTCTCTAGTTTTGCTAATTTGGCACTGGCCATAGATGGCGCCATACCCAGTTCCCGACCAGCGGCACTGATATTGAGTTTGTCGGCCGCCAAAACAAATAGACGAACGCTTTCTGTATCCATTAGATTATATCCAAATTACGAATTCTGTAATTCATAATAGCCAGTTTATTTCATTTTTACAAAATATTATACTGATTCTAACAATTAATCTTTAGGAGAAGCCCAATGAAAGCAATGATACTTAATGAATATGGTGACAATGCTAAATTTCAATTAGATGAGCTACCTCAACCTGATGCAAAAGCTGGACATGTAGTAGTGCGAGTGGCTGCAACTAGTGTAAATACAGTTGATACCATGATCCACCACATGGGTAATGATCTACCGTTTTCACCCGATCTGCCGGCAGTACTCGGTATGGACTTTGCAGGCACTATTGAAACTGTTGGTGAGGACGTGACCGACTTTGCTCCAGGCGACGAAGTATATGGCTGCGCTGGAGGACTCGCAGACTTGCAAGGTACGCTGGCAGAATTCATGCTAGCTGATGCCAAATTGATTGCTCAAAAACCAAAAAGCCTGTCAATGCGTGAGGCTGCGGCATTACCATTGGTTGGTATTACTGCCTTTGAAGGTTTGCAGAGAGCGGGTACTGGTGCAGGACATAAGGTACTAGTTCACGGCGGCGCAGGTGGCGTAGGACACGTTGCTGTACAATTGGCCAAACATTTCGGTGCTGACGTCTATTCAACTGTCTCCAATGAAAAGCAGATGGCAGTCATTGAAGGTTATGGTGCCACGGCCATTAATTATAAGACTGAAGACGTGGTAGATTATGTCGAAAAATATACCGACGGTGCGGGTTTTGATATTGTGTTTGATTCTGTTGGCGGGGAAAATCTAACCAAGTCTTTTGAAGCGGCTGTACTGAACGGACAGGTTGTAACGACGGTTTCTATGCTGGAACTGGATTTAACGCCGGTGCATTTTAAAGGCTTATCGTTGCACGTTGTCTTTATGCTTATTCCAATGCTGCAAAACTATAAGCGAGAAGATCATGGCGCTGCTTTAGCGAAATTAGCCAAGATTGTGGATATGGGTGCACTTAAACCATTACTTGATGAAACGCAGTTTGATCTCAAAGAAGTTGGCAAAGCATACGACCGGCTAACCAGTGGACAAGCAATCGGTAAAGTGGTTGTAGAAGTCTGAAGCATTGCTAAAACTGACTTGTCGCTTTAGCACATATTAAGCTGAATAAGTCTTTGACGACTAAACCGCCAAAACAGCCGTATTAACTTGGCAGCTTGGGCGGTTTTTTAGGCTATAGCTATTACAAACTAATCAACCAACAACTAAGTTTTCAACAAACCATTCCCATACCGCGTCTACAGCAGGTCGTGATACTGATGTGCGTTTACGAATAAGGTAGTAATCAGGCTCAACGGTTAGATCTAACTCACTGACTTGTAGCAAACGCCCCGCAGATAAATCCGCTTTTACAAACGCCTGACAAGCAATCGCAATCCCTTGTCCTGCTAAAGCCGCATCTAAAGCCAGCGCGGTTTGGTTAAATACGGCACCTGGCAGCTTATCTGTCGTATTAAGAAAACGTGGCCAATGGTTGTGTGAGTCATGCAGCAGTGGCATTCCTTTTAATTGCTTGAGTGACATAGGAAGCGTGATGTCAGCGACAAAATAAGGGTTAGCAACAGCTACCAGTTTTTGTTTGAACAATAACTGCGTATCAAAAGAGGAAGAAAATGGTGGACGTGTGAGCCGTACCGCTATATCTACCTGATCACGATCAAAATCTGCAATAGATTCAGTAGCGACAGTACGTAAGTCAATATCAGGAACCGCAGTTGTTAGCGCTGAAAGGTTGGGCAGTAACAGCTTAGTGGCAAATGTCGGTGTCACACTCATGGTCACTGTCTTAGGTTCTTTGAGTACTTGAGTGGTGGCCTTTTTTAAAATCTCAAAAGCCCGTGTGACTTCTGCAAAGTAGATTGCGCCTTGAGCAGTAAGAGCCACCCCCTTTGGCAGCCTTTGAAACAGAGCAAACCCCATATGCTCTTCTAATATACGCACCTGCTGAGCGACCGCTCCTTGGGTTACAAAAAGCTCATCAGCAGCCGCACGAAAATTCAAATGACGCCCCGCTGCTTCAAATGCACGTAAGGCATTTAAAGAGGGTAAAATGCGATAAGCGCGTGTCATAGTCATTCCTTAGACAATAGATTTTCTACAGTCTAGCATCTTTTAATATCATGCGAGATACCTGCAGCCATTAGTTATAATAGGTAAATCAATCACTAATGGAGAAAATCATGACTATAGAAAAAGTGGCGCTTATTATGGCAGGTGGCTCAGGAATGGGTGCAGCGGCAGCGCGTAAGCTTGCTCAAGATGGTTATCAAGTGGCTATATTATCGTCCTCAGGTAAAGGAGAAGCACTAGCAAAAGAGCTCGGCGGAGTCGGTGTCACCGGTTCTAACTTGGTAGATGCCGATGTACAGCGCTTAGTTGACTTAGCAATGGAGACATGGGGCCGTATTGATGCGCTGGTAAACTCTGCCGGCCACGGTCCACGTGCGCCTATTTTAGAGATTACCGATGACGATTGGCATCAAGGGATGGAGGTTTATTTTCTCAGTGCGGTGCGTCCGATTCGCCTAGTGACACCAATCATGGTGGCACAAGGTGGCGGCGCTATTGTCAATATTTCCACGACTTGGGCCACAGAGCCGACAGCAACCTTCCCAACCTCGACAGCGTTTCGAGCCAGTCTGGGTGCGTTTACTAAGATTTTCTCTGATGACTACGCGTCACAAGGTGTTCGCATTAATAATGTCTTACCTGGTTGGATTGACAGCTTGCCTGAGGTCGATGAGCGCCGTGAAAATGTTCCGATGGAACGTTACGGTAAAGCCGAGGAAGTTGCTGCAACGATCGCCTTTTTATTATCAGAGGCAGCTGGATATATTACGGGTCAGAGTATACGCGTTGATGGCGGTGTGACGCACTCTGTCTGATAAAGGGTAATGCTATGTTTAGAGCTTATACAGCGCTAGTATTACTCGGTGTGATTTGGGGGTCTAACTTTATTTTTATGAAGTGGGCCACCGCTTTAATCACGCCTTCTCAAACTGTCTTTCTACGAGTGTTGTTTGGATTTATACCTTTAGCGTTAATAGCATGGCGTCATAAAGTCATTACTCGAAAGCAACTTGCGTATTTGCCGCATTTTATCATTATGTCTGTGCTTGCAACCTCCTTCTACTATTATGGGTTTATTGCTGGTACTGCATTGTTACCCAGTAGTATTGCAGGGTTATTTAGTGGCTCGATACCAATATTTACTTTTTTAGGGGCAGCGCTTTTTTTACCAGAGGAGAGACCCACTAAGCAGATGGCGCTGGGAGTTGCCTTAGGGTTTGCAGGTATTGCCTTGAGTGCGCGTCCATGGCAAGGCGGCATGAGTATATCTCTTGCAGGTGTGTTATGGATGCTCGCGGGTTCTTTAAGCGTTGGGGCATCATTTGTTTATGCGCGGCGTTTTCTATCGCATCTAAAACTATCACCATTGGCATTAGCCACATGGCAGATTGGACTCGCGGTGATGACGCTTGCCGTGCTCATTGATTTTGATGGTATAACTCATATAGCGACAGATGCCCAAGCACTGTGGGGCACTGTACTAGGACTTGGTATATTAGGAACGGGCGCCGCTTTTTTAATTTACTACTTTATCATCGAGACTTTAGGCTCTGTGCGTGCCGCTGGTGCGACGTATATTGCACCTATCGTTGCTGTAATAATTGGTGCGATTATAGGAGAGGCTATCACTTATGTAGAAATTATCGCCTTGCTACTTATTCTGGGTGGTGTACTGCTCATTCAGACAGGCAGAAAGTAGGATGAGCCAGCGTGACTTTGAAGGTTTAGGTGGCAAATATCAATGAAGTATCAAGAAAACATTGTTAGACCTCTTATCAGCAGTAATATCAGCAGTTGACCAGGTATAAAGCTCCCAAAACTGCCCTATTAATTAGGCAGTTTGGGCGGTTTTTTAGGTTTCGGCAAGGGCGTTTTTGCATCCCCTGTAGCCTTGTTATCAGCGTTTTTATCATGATTGCTGGTTTTGTTACTATTAACGTCCCCTAGTGTTTTGGTGGTCTTATCATATTGAATATCACTATAGTAAGGCACGCTATTTAGCTCTTCGTCTACTAATCCATCATCAAGGTCGACAACCTTTCTAGTCACGTTCTTATCTACAGCACCCTCCTGTCCATGATCTTGAGACTGATTTTCATAATATATGTCTGTGGTTGTTCGTTCACCTTTTGCGTCAACAGAGACTGAGTTAGGTATGATTTTGACATCAGATAAGCGCCGTATCACATAATTACTGGGTAATGGTTTACCGCCTTTTTGTCCGGCAGTATCATCAAATATCATATGACCTTGACTATCAATACGGGCATACTTCATCGGTTTGTCACGCGGCCAAAAAAAGTCAGATGGATGACTGACAATATGTCCAAAAACAAGCTTGGATAGTCTACGCCACTCAAAAAAGCGGACTTCTTTTGATCGTAAGGCGACTAGAAGTGCCAAGGAAAAACTGACCATTAAGTTGACGATACCGATAAGTGCGACGCCAAGAATAGAGATCAAAACCACATCCCAACTTATCTGAGCCGCTGACATATTGAACAGTCCATGAGCCAAATTGGCAGACGCAAATGCAATATGACGAATATCAATCGGTAAACCAAATAAATAACCAATGGTCGCCGTGCTACCTAAAAATACGCCGAATAAAAAATTGCCCATGATAGCGCCAAGATTGGCCTCTATAAAGCCGCTCAAGCGTCGAAGCCATCTTTTGGGTAATAAACGCTGAAGTAGCCAATGCCTATTAATGCGAGCGCCAATTTTATTGTAAACCGCCAAATTGTCATAGTAGCCTGCAATAAGACCGGATAAAAACAGATATACCCCAGCGATGGCCGCATGAGGCAGTGCTAGCGATCGAAAAGGGTCTAGATCATGAAGTAGGTGCCCCGCTTTTTCGGTATCAATCATCGGCGCACCTGTATATTGTAACCATGCAAAAGAGATGATCAATGCAACAGGAATCGCTAGCATGATATTACCCATGATAGCGATAAACTGGGTGCGCAAGATATCGACTACTAGCTCCGATAACTTCGTCAGCTGGTGTGATTTTTTACCTGAGCCCTCTGATATGGTTGAGGCAATAGCGGCAGCAGTCATCGCTGGCTGCTTAGTTGCCACAGTACCATGAACAATATGAATAAAAACAAAACCTAAGCCATAGATCATGCTGTTTATAAAGGCTCGGCCCATTGGTGCAAGGGCCAAATGATAGGCTAAGATTTTAATAGTAGCCATAAAGGCAATAAAAAACCCACCAATGGACGCTTTTTTGAACATTTTTTGATAACCAGCTTTGTCTGTGCTGATATAGTGCTCACCCACGCGGCTGGCGTTTTCAGTGACTTTACGTGATAACAGCTTAGTATTGTTATCGATTAGGTAGCCGATACTATAACGACGATTGGCAGTGGTAATGAGAGTTTGAATCAGGTTGATTACCGCTTTGTCGCGATTCTGACCGCTATCAGCCACCAGCTCCGTTAAGATACGCATGCGTTGTAAGCTTTGATCAAGTCGTAACATCATATTGGTCAAGCGAATGGAGATACCAGTTTTATAGATGCGTTTGCGTACCGTTGCAACGATATCTTCACATTGCTCAAGCATGACCAGTAGCGGAGCAGGATTGACCGCATGTTCAGGCGTAATGTCCGTTAAAGTGTCAAGCTCATGCGCTTGTCGATACTGATTGACAAACAATACGGCTTCTTGGTTTTGAGCAACAAAAGATGCAGAATAGTTCAAAATCTGCGGATAAGCTTCCATTAAGTCAGGATGCAGACCAATACCGCTAATACGGTAGGATAAAATGACTATCGCATTTAAAATACTGTTTTTGGCGGTCGCTACTAAGTATAAATGCTCTTCTTTAACATTAAGTAGATCAACCAACGCTTCCCATTTGTCTTTTTCGATGTGAGCAAGCCAGCGCTCATCTTGACGTTTATAGAACAGATAACCGACCAATTCAACGACAGAATCATCTTGGGGCAGGAGCGGTAAGAACCGATGACCAAGCAAGCGGCGTAAGCTACTAAAAAACCCCTCATCTGACATGATACCAGTATCAGTATATAGGGAGATTTGACGATATTGGATAATGAGTTTTAGTACAAAGCTTGCAAGACCATCACTATATTCTGGATGCTGACGCAAAATGTCGATAAGGGTTTGGATGTTTTGATTGGCAAGTGCAGGCTCGTTTTCAGTGACCCGTAGCTCATCAATTAAACGCCGAAGTACAGATGGCTCTGGCACGTCACTTAAGGCGGTAATTTGTTGTAAAATGCGTTTTATCTCTGACACAGCGTACTCTTTATCGTTATTGTTCTGTTGGTTGATGTGCTACTGTTTTGACAGTTGTGATAGGGATTATGAGGTACTATTTTTAGCGGTTATACAGAGAGTTTGTATTGATATATTTGTTGAGTGTTAGATACAAATATCGGTGTTAAGTTGATAGCCAATGCAGGTTATTTTAATCGGAAGTGCAAGGTCATGTTTAGTTATTTTGTTAGCAGTTGTTTTAAATATAGTTTTGGCAAAAAAAAGGACAGTAATTATACTGTCCTTTCTCATTAATGAATATATCGATAATTAAATAACTATCAATTCTATAAACTTTGTTTAGCTGGCAGGTACGTTAAAATAGTCTAAATCAAAGTTCATCATCGGATCACTACCAGCTTTGACCATCTGTGCATGGGCATCGATGCGCGGTAAAACGCGACCAACAAAGTAATCAGCAAGCTTGGCTTTATTGGTATAAAACTCGCCATCTTTACCGTTAGACGCTTCAACCATCAAGGCAAACATGTATGAGTAGCATAGGTAGCCGACCGCATGCATGTAATCAACCGCGCAGCCATTAATCTCATTTTTACGAGAGCCAATATTGGTTAATACTGTTTTAGTCAGCTCTTCAACGGTATCAGCAGCATCTAATGTCGCTTGCTTGATGCCATGATCAACTTGCATCGTACTAACATAATCACGGATTTCGCCTAAAAAATGAGCAATATATTTACCATCATTACGAGCGACTTTACGGCCTAACAGATCAAGTGCTTGAATACCGTTTGCACCCTCATAAATCTGGGCGATACGCGTATCACGTACGATTTGCTCCATGCCCCATTCGCGGACATAACCATGACCACCAAAGACTTGCTGGCAATCGATAGTAGCTTCTAATGCTTTATCAGTTAAGAAGGCTTTTGCGATCGGCGTTAGTAAGGCCACACGTGCAGCAGCGGCTTGAGCTGCTTCAGGATCTGTGCTGAATTTTTCAGTATCGAGTTGTTTTGCAACATACATCGCAAAACAGCGTGATGCCTCACTATTGGCTTTAGCATTCAATAGCATACGGCGCACATCGGCATGATGAACGATAGCATCGGCTGGTTTTTCTGGACTTTGTAGTTGAGTATCACTACGACCTTGAGCGCGTTCAAACGCATAAAGCGCTGCATTTTGATAAGCAAGCTCAGTACCGCCAAGTCCTTGCAGACCCATCGTTACGCGCTCATAGTTCATCATAATGAACATTGACGATAAACCAGTATTCTCAGCACCAACCATCCAGCCCTTGGCATCGTCAAAGTTCATGACACAAGTGGCTGAAGCTTTGATACCCATTTTATGCTCGATTGAGCCAGCTGATAAGGTATTACGTTCGCCTAAGCTGCCATCATCATTGACTAAAAATTTTGGTACAACGAATAAAGAGATACCTTTTGAGCCTTCTGGCGCATTTGGGGTTTTAGCCAATACTAGATGAACGATATTCTCAGTTAAGTCGTGTTCACCGCCAGTGATAAAGATTTTGGTACCAGAGATATTATAGCTACCGTCGTCATTTGGTATGGCTTTGGTTTTGATAATACCTAAATCAGTACCTGCATGCGGTTCGGTTAAACACATAGTACCTGACCATTCACCTGAATACATTTTTTCTAAATATGTCTGCTTTTGCTCTTCTGAGCCCGCCGCGTTAAGACACAAGGTTGCACCAACTGTTAGGTTGGGGTAGAGCGTAAATGACTGGTTGGTGGTAAAAAGCATCTCTTCGGTAAGCATAGTAACCATTTTTGGAAAACCTTGGCCACCGTACTCAGGATTACCGCCAAGTCCGACCCAACCTGACTCAGCATATTGCTGATAAGCTTCTTTAAAGCCTTTAGGGGTAGTGACGACGCCATCACCATGATAAGTCGCGCCTTCTTCGTCGCCAGTACGATTGATAGGCAACAGAACGTTTTTACTTAATTTGGCCATTTCTTCTAAAATCATATCGACTGTTTCCATGTCGACATGAGATAAGTTGTCATTGTTTTGCCAAAACTCAGGCGCCTTAAAGACATCGGTTAATATAAAACGCATGTCAGTTAGAGGGGCATTATAAACAGCCATAAACATTCCTTTGGTTTAAGATTAATAAAGTTATATACATATTTGCTTATATTTATCATGATGTTCTTTAACCGTCATGGCAAATAATGCAATGGTTTTTATTAAGTTAGAGTCTGAGATAGTCAGTAAAGTTTAGCAAATTAGTGGCTAAGCTTGTGTATCTCTTAGTGAATAGTGCGTACACCAAAAGTTGACTACTGCTATTGTAGTGCTCAACTAAGAAGTTGCTACGTTATGTGAAGCTTCTCGACTGGTATTAATTTTCTTTCCTGCTGTGTCTACACTGACAAAGGCTACAAAAAGTTCATACCAGTCTGGTGCAATGTTTGTATATTAAACCAATTATAATTATTGATTAAAGAAAAACCGCAGCATCTCTTTTGATGCATCTGGTCCTTTAGGGTCAGTGTAAGACCCGGCGCTATTGCCGCCCGCCCAGCTATGCCCAGCACCGTGGATTTTCCAATATTCTAACTGGCTAACTCCTTTACTGTCACGAATCTCTAACTGAGTACTACGACAGTTTTGCTCAGAACATTGCTTATGTTGGTGAGTGGTTAAACCAGTTTCTTGCGCTTGTAAGCGCTGCTTTGCTTGCTCAAAGACCTGCTCGCCATTACGAATACTTACCGTATGATCCTGATCACCATGAAACACAATCATTGGAACGAATTTATTATTACTTGCAGGTTTTAAAGGAGCAGAACCGCCTTGTCGCATCGTCATCATTGCAGACGGCAAATCGGTGGCACTGCGATAAGCCAACCCTGAATGAACGCCAACTGCAGCATACATCTTAGGATAGTTCTCTGCCATAATCACAGCCATTGCAGCGCCTGCAGATAGCCCTGCAATATACACCCGTGATGAGTCCACTGCGTAATCCTCAATAATGGATGTAGTCAAGGCTGCAAGCCATGCAGGCTCGCCTTTACCTTGTTGTTGATCAGAAGGTTTAAACCAGTTCCAACAGCGATTGGGGTTAGCAGAAGCTGGCTGAGAAGGGTAGACGATCAGGCAACGATGCTTTTCTGCCAATTCATTCATACGTGTACCTACTGCAAAATCTTCTGGTGATTGCGTACAGCCGTGGAGCATGACTATTAAAGGTAAGCGTAGGCCGTCTTCCACCGCTTGCGCATAGTTTGAGGGAATATATAGCCGGTAGTCGTGACTGCCTTGAGACGACTTCAGGTTGCCTTTGAGAAACTGTGCATTGTCAGGAATGAACGGCTCACTATGTGTACTGACCCCAGTACGTAAGGCACTTATATCCATAACTGATGGCAAGTCCAGCTTAAAATGCTTCATTTTATCTGTAAAATCTTGCAATTTATCAGGCAGCTTACTAAATAGCTCATCAGTGCCTGTTGGCTTGTCTGTCGGGGACGTGCGATCTTGTGACATTGGCACATCAGATGTTACATCAGGCGCCACATCCTTGATAGGCGTCACATCTTTAATAGGGTTTTTGTCGGTATGGCTGGCTGGTGCTGCCCCACTTAAGTTCTTTTGAATGGCAATGGTGGCTTCTTTTAGCTGACCAGATTTCATAAGTTCCATTGCTTCTTTGAGATGCGGCGGTGTCATATTAAATTTTGAAAAATTCATTGGCTATTTTCCTTGATATATCTATAAAATTTGGGGGAGATAGTAAAAGCAGATGCTTAAACCATTTTGTTAGCCAAAACTGCTTTTATCTCTGGGCTTGCCTGCAGGACGCCTAATACGGTAATGCTTTCAATAGTGGCTTCCACCAGTTCTGGAGTTACATCGGCGGCGATGGTCGCCAGACCCAATACTTGAATATGTAATTTTTCATTACGCTCTTGAACGGCTTCAAGATCGGCGCGTGTGTAATGACGTAGTCCTAACTCTAAGGTTTTACGAGCCACGGTTTGCCGTACCACATCAGCATGTATGGTTAGCTGATTACGTATCGCAGTGCGAATAAAATCCGTGCGATTAGAATAGAAGCCTTCCTGCACCATCAAATCTACTTGCCCAAGATCTACGTAGCCAAGATTAATTGTGACCTTTTCTGTCTCGCCTGCGCGAGCACGAATAGGCGTTGTATTTTTGCTTGCCATCATATGATCCTTACAATGAACTCTCTTAATTTCAGTATTATACTCCAAATGGAATCCATAGGGAGTATAAATTAGATATTTTAATAAAAATTAACAAGCCAATACCAAAAAAATCGGCAACACACCTAAGTATGTTGCCGATAGTGGTACCGCGTCTAAATCCTCAGTCGATCAAAAGTAGTAGTATTTAATCGTAATATAATCTATTACAGCTCGATTCTAAAAAGCAAATTGATCAACGTTCATAGTCATGTATGGCTCAACACCTGTACTGATGCGCTGTACGTGCGTCGTAGTACGCGGTAACAACTTAGCAAAATAGAATTGTGCTGTCTTCACCTTGGCATCATAGAAGGCATGTTCACTGTTGCCATTTTTAATTTCAGTTTGAGCAATAAGTGCCATACGTGCCCATAAGTAGGCAAGGGTAACATAGCCACTAAAATACATGTAATCAACGGCAGCACCGCCAACGGCGTCTGGGTTTTCAGTGGCTTGCATACCAATACGTGAAGTCAAGTCACCCCATTCTTTTAGATGCCTGGCAAGTGGACGGATGAACTGTCCCATCTCATCATTGTCTTTATTTTCTTCACAGAACTTCTGAATAATATCGACAAAGTTTGCCAGCAACTTACCTTGTGAGCCTAAGACTTTACGACCAAGTAAATCAAGCGCTTGAATCTCAGTGGTACCTTCGTACAGGCAAGCGATACGGGTGTCACGGACGTTTTGCTCCATACCCCATTCACTGATAAAGCCATGACCACCATAGACTTGTACGCCATGATTGGCGGCCTCTAGACCCGTTTCGGTTAAGAACGCTTTAGCAATCGGCGTCAACAGTGACAGCATTTGGTCAGCAAATTTTAGGTCATCGCCTTCACCTTTTGCGACCGTATCGGCAAAATGAGAGAGATAATATACTAGCGCACGGCCACCTTCAGCAAAGGCTTTTTCAGTCAATAGCATGTTGCGAACAGCTGGATGTACAATGATAGGATCAGCGACTTTGTCTGGTGCTTTTACACCTGATAATGAACGCATTGCTAAACGATCTTTGGCATAAGTCAATGAACCTTGGAACGCATATTCTGCAGCAGTTAAGCCTTGAACAGCAGTACCAATACGTGCCACGTTCATAAAGGTAAACATGCACTGTAGGCCACGGTTTTCAGGACCAATCAAGTAGCCTTTGGCACTATCAAAGTTCATTACACAAGTGGCAGAGGCTTTGATACCCATTTTATGTTCGATAGAGCCGCAAACAACGTTGTTGTTTTCGCCTAAGCTATTGTCTTCATTAACTATCATCTTTGGCACGATAAACAGTGAGATGCCTTTAGTGCCAGCAGGTGCACCTGGTAGACGCGCTAAGACGATATGAATGATGTTTTCAGCCAAATCATGCTCGCCGGCTGAGATGAAAATCTTTTGACCAGTGATGCTATAACTGCCGTCGTCATTCGGCTGCGCTTTGGTACGAATAATACCCAAGTCAGAACCTGCATGTGCTTCAGTCAAACACATGGTGCCTGACCATTCGCCAGTGACCATCTTTTCTAAATACGTGTCTTTTTGGCTATCAGTACCATGATGCTCGATGGTTTGGATAGCGCCATGAGATAAGCCAGGATACATAGAGAATGACCAGTTAGCCGTACCTACCATCTCATTGATGACCGTAGATAATGAAAATGGCATATTTTGACCACCAAACTCTTCTTCAGCAGAAAGCGCAGGAAAGCCAAGCTCGCAGTACTGTTGATAAGCTTCTTTAAAGCCTTTAGGGGTGGTGACCTTGCCATTATCAAAATGACAGCCTTCAGCATCGCCGCTTTGATTCAGTGGTGACAACTCATTTTCAGCAAAGCTTGCAGCCATCTCAAATAGACTGTCCATTAACTCGCGATCAGCTTCTTGAAATTTTGGTAAGCGTTTATAGTGGCTTTCGCTATCAAGTAGCTCATGCATGACGAATTGAATATCACGTAATGGGGCTTTGTACTGCATAACTTCCTGTCCTTTTTTTTGGTATGACCGACAGCAAACAAACGACTTGGTTTGTGGTTATTTTGACTGTTAGTATGTTACTGATATCAGATTTGCCTACACAAAAGACTTAGGGCTACGATATCGGTCATATAATATAACGTTGAAAAATGCTAAAAGAATTATGACTGTATTAGTAAATTCACCTCAAAAGATAGGCGTTCACTAGAAATTATACAAGTTTGGTTATAATACTGATAAGTCATCAACCCAACTTGCATCCTTTATATAATCAGCGTTGAAGGACAAAAAATAGTGCTAAATACGGTACACAGAAAAGCTATATAAGCCAATCACTATAGTAGTAGTGATAGATTAAATTAATTGAAACGTGCGTCTGGAAGAGACGCATGACTCAACATTTTAGTTGCTATGTCAGCTGAGACAGGGCGGCCAAACCAGTAACCTTGTCCATACTCGCAGCCCATTTGTAATAACAAATCACGTTGCTGCTCAGTCTCGATTCCTTCGGCGACGGCGCTCATATCCAAAGCAGTAGCCAAGTCTAAAATAGCTTTAACAATGGCAGACTGAGTACGATTATTCACTATTTTATCGATAAAGCTCTTGTCAATTTTAATAAAGTCGAAGGGGTACTCTTGTAAGTAACTAAGAGAGGCGTAACCCGTACCAAAATCATCTAATGACAAACAGACTCCCAGCTCTTTTAGCGCAATAAGCTGTTGCTTAACACTTGCATGCCGCAGCATTAAAGATGACTCAGTAACTTCAATATGTAACTGATGAGGTTGAATAGAATGGTGCGTGAATAGATTGGTTACAAAGTCAAAAAATTCAATATGGCTAAATTCTGCAGCATCGGCATTGATGCAGACATGTTGCGTAAAATTCATCGACTCCCAAATACGAAGCTGCTCAGCGATTTGAACAGCCATCTGACAAAATAAATCAAATGACAGTTTGTGCTTAATAATAGCTTCAATAAAATCTTTTGGTTGTAGCAATCCACGCGTAGGATGCTGCCAACGTACGAGTGCTTCAAAACCAGCGATAGCGCCCGATTCTAAAGTGACTTTAGGCTGATAATAGGGCACGAACTGCTTGGCCGATATGGCTTCACGTAGCTCAGTCTCTAACTGCAAACTGTCGATTGATTCGTGGTTTATCTCGTCGTTATACCAGCAGACATCATCTCCGCCATGCTCTTTGGCATAATGTAACGCTTTTTCAGCTTTATTTAGCAAACTGCTTAACTGGTTACCGTCTTTAGGATAATAACTGACCCCAACCGATATCTGTAAATAAATACTGGTATTTTTTAATACAAATGGTCGCTCGCACATATGCATCAAGCTATCAAGCTCGTGGCGTACTAGATGAGCATCACTAAACTCGAACAATAGCCCAAAATCATCACCGCCTAAGTGTGAAAAACATAGTAGCTGGTTGAGCTCAAGGGCGTTTACTCTAGCAACAAACTCTTTTATAAGCTCATCAACATTGTCTTGTCCAAGGTTATTGACCAAAATACGATAACGATCAATATTTGCTCGAATAATCACTACTTCTTGGAAGCTATCCATTAAGACATCATTGGTCTGACTCAAAAATACTTTACGATTGGGTAGTCCTGTTAACTGATTATGATTGAGTAGATGCGCAACTTGTTGTTGGTCTTCGACGACAGAGGAGATATCGCGTACCATTCCAATATAATAGACAGTTTTGTCTACATAAATCCTGCGATAAGATATATGACAATTGAGTGTGCGTCCATAACGGTTTAGTAGAGCAAAGTTATTTTCATAAAAACCCTCACCATCTAGTCGATTGGAGATATCTTTTAAGATAGACTGCTCTTTTTTTGATAAGAACTCAGCAGCGTAGATACCAAGAGGTCGTCCAATCATGTATGGCTCTTCAAAACCAATCATTATCTCATAAGCAGGATTGATGGACAGGTAGCGTAAATTGGCGTCTAAAATAAATACAGCGTCTTCGAGACGCTCGCACAGCTCCGACATTAGTTGCTGCTTAACTGATGGTGAAAGGGGCGCAAAGGTAGTCATAATTGAGACTCAATAGTCAAGCAAGGATATTAATATTATATTAAAGTCATAAGATAGCGATGGTATATAGAATATAGACAATTGTCTACTAAAGATTATTTTTGATGAGGACTCATGTTTTTCGTTGGTGCAAATAATGAAGCGCATGTAATGTGGCTAGAGCGACAACAGGGGCGGTTTCGGTACGTAAGACTCTGGTCCCAATTTGCCAAGGTGCAAATCCAAAATTGGCGGCTTGCTGGCGTTCATTCTCGCTAAGACCACCCTCAGGGCCAATCAACAGTTCAATATAAGGTGAAGCTTGTGTCAGTACTGTTGGCAACGACTCAGGCATGACAGGTTGATCTGGCGCCGGTACGCTAAGCTGCATACGTAGATCAGCTGGTTGTCGCAATATCTGATAGTAAGGGTCTTGGCTAAGCGTGGAGACAATAGAGCTAACAATCACTTGTAAGTCTGTATCGTTGGTGTCCAAGCCTTGCAGCCAGTCGTCAATAGAAATCGGAGCAAAAATAAGGGGTGGCCGATTTAGTCCGCACTGTTCGCTTGCGGCAATAGCTACTTGCTGCCAGTGTAGTAGCTTTTTATCTACTTGCGCTGGTTTGAGATTCACCTCACCATGATGACTGCTTAACAATTGAATACCAGTCACACCCAGCTCAGTAGCCTTTTGAATCGCATAATCCATCCGATCTCCACGACTCATGACCAAGCCTATTTTGGTATGGATAGGAGCATTGCGATCTTTGTCTGTATGAGCCAACAACGTCACCGTAGCGTTTTTTTTGCCGATGTTTTGCAGCTTTACATGATACTCGCCGCCAAAGCCATCAAATAAAATACCTTTATCTCCGACATTTGCACGCAGTACGCGGCCCCAATGATGTACGATGCTTTCTGTTAAGGCAATATCTGTACCAATGGAGAAAGTACTTAATTTAGGGTAGTTGGCATCAATATCACTGCTAGTAGCATAAAAAAAACGTCTCAAAATGACTGAATCCTATATTTAAACGACAATATTTCATTTCTTATATATTTTAGCAAAATATTGTTTAGATAAAAGTATCTCTATAGTAAATAGAGCTTAATATAAAAGTAATTTTTTTATAAAGTTATAACGGTTTGAATGTTTTATATTTAGCATAAAAAAACTGGCACTCCGAAGAACGCCAGTTATGATAAATAATCTGTTATAAGAACTAAGAGACAAGGCCCAAGGCTTCTACTAAGCGCTTGTTTGGCTCAACTTTATTCATGCTATAAAAATGCATGGCTGGCACGCCCTCATTGATAAGACGCCCGCACAAACGATAAACCACCTCAAAACCAAACTCGCGAATAGCGGTGCGGTCATCGCCAAAGTCAGCCAACCGTTTACGCACATAACGTGGAATATCAGCGCCACAACTATCGGCAAAGCGAACGAGGTTACTTGAGTTGGTAATCGGCATGATACCTGCAACCAGCGGCTGAACAGCAGTATCGATACCACGTTTTTCTAAGGTATCTCGCAGATATAAATAGCTATCAGCATTGTAAAAAAACTGCGTAATAGAAGCATTTGCACCAGCTTGGTACTTATTGACCAAATTATCAACATCGAACTCGAAGCTTCGCGCTTGCGGATGCATCTCAGGATACGCAGCCACTTCGATGTGAAAATGCTCGCCTGAGTGCTCACGAATAAACTTAACCAAATCTAGCGCAAACGGTAGCTCACCCATACCGACCTGACCTGACGGTAAATCACCGCGTAGGGCGACCAGCCGCGTGATACCTAGACTCTTATAATGCGTTAGAAGCTCAGCAATCTCGGCCTTGTCGTCACCGATACAAGACATATGCGGTGCAATATCAGTCTCACCGCGCGCGCACAATGCTTGGACAATATTTAAGGTACGGCTACGAGTCGAGCCACCTGCACCATAAGTCACCGAAAAGTAGCTCGGCGACAGTTTATTGAGCTCATCATAAGTACTAAGTAGCTTTTCGTGTCCCAGCTCAGTTTTGGCTGGGAAAAACTCAAAAGAAAAAGCAGGCTTACTCACAATCGCGCTCCTTAGTATTTATAAGCATCAGGCTTAAACGGACCTTCAGCTGGAACACCTAAGTACTCAGCCTGTTTCTCAGTCAGCTTAGTCAATGTACCGTTAAAGCCTGCAACCATCGCAGCAGCGACTTCTTCGTCAAGCTTTTTCGGCAATACTTTGACATATAAATTATCGAAGCGCTCATCAACAGGAAGCTCAGCAAATCTTTCTTCGAACAGATACATTTGGGCTAATACTTGGTTGGCAAATGAGCCGTCCATCACGCGTGATGGGTGACCTGTGGCATTACCTAAGTTGACTAGGCGACCTTCGGCAAGCAAAATCAGATAATCGTTTTCATCATCTGAGCGGAAAATTTGATGCACTTGTGGTTTGATCTCAACCCAGCGCCAGTTGTCACGCATAAACTGAGTATCGATTTCGGTGTCAAAGTGACCGATGTTACAGACGACGGCACCAGGCTTTAGCGCCGCTAGCATATGTTTATCGCAAACATGATAGTTACCAGTCGTGGTAACAATCAGATCAGTATCTTCTAACAGGCGAGTGTTGATGTTATCCGCGCCGCCAGTGTTGTCACCATTGATATACGGAGACAATACTTCGTAGCCATCCATACAGGCTTGCATAGCACAGATAGGATCGACTTCTGATACTCGTACGATCATGCCTTCTTGGCGTAAGCTTTGGGTTGAGCCTTTACCCACATCGCCATAACCGATAACTAATGCGCGGCGACCAGCAAGGAACATGTCAGTAGCACGTTTGATAGCGTCATTTAAGCTATGACGGCAGCCATATTTGTTGTCGTTTTTAGACTTGGTAACCGCATCGTTGACGTTGATTGCAGGTACTTTTAGCGTGCCTTTACCCAGCATCTCAACCAAGCGATGCACGCCAGTGGTGGTCTCTTCTGAGATACCGTGGATGTTATCAAGCATCTGGGCATAATCGTTATGAATTAACGCGGTTAAATCGCCGCCATCATCCAAGATTAAGTTAGCATCCCAAAGCTGACCTGATTCTTCGCCGCCAACGTGGATTTGTTGACGCAAGCACCATTCGTACTCTTCTTCTGTTTCGCCTTTCCAAGCAAATACAGGCACACCCGCAGCAGCAATAGCTGCAGCAGCATGGTCTTGAGTTGAGAAGATGTTACATGAAGTCCAGCGTACTTCAGCACCTAGCGCGACTAATGTCTCGATAAGAACGGCAGTCTGAATCGTCATGTGGATACAGCCAGCGATTTTGGCGCCTTTAAGCGGTTGCTCATCTTGGTAGCGACGACGCAGACCCATAAGGGCAGGCATTTCGGCTTCGGCTAGCGTGATTTCACGGCGACCATAATCAGCAAGGCTGATGTCAGCAACTTTATAGTCGGTGAAAGAGGGGTTGATCGTATGGGCAGATGGTATGTTAGACACTGCGTCCATAATATGCTCCTATCAGTTAATAGATAAAAAGAATAAAAACGCAGGTGCCGTTATTTGCGCTGTTCATAACCAAAAATGGTAATGAACAGTTAACCGAGCCTAACATAACAAATGATTTGCAAAGCAATTTAGCTCAAATGCAGTAATCGATAATTATGGCGCAACACCTCTCGGAGGTCGTTATTGTAATTGATGAATCCGTGATTGTCACCTATTGGATAACATAAATATTAGACAGTAAAGGTATGAGTAATCTTGTTTTTTTGATCAGCACAAAAAAAGACCATCATTGGATGGCCTCTCTTATTCTTAATAAATGCTTTTTAATTTGCCAGCAGTTTAGTACCAATCATAAGTTAAAGAGCCGAAATAGCTGGTGCCTTCTGTGGCATATTCATTACCGAATTGGCTGGCAAGGGTATAGTCCTCGTCAGTAATATTATCCACACGCAAGTTAGCGCGAAGATTAGGATTGATATAAACAGCGCCGCTCAAATTAAGCAACGTGTAACTATCAAGCTTATTGTTTTCGGCCGTGACTCTATTATCAGTATGTTTGGCTTCAAGGCGAACATCGAACGTAGGTTGCTGATAACCCACATAAACCATACCGCTGTTTTTAGGACGATAGGCAAGCTGTTGATTATAGCTGGCGCTATTTGCCGTTTTGTCCTTTGCGTCTAAGTAGTCATAACCGAGACCAAATATGAAGGCATTCATATTCCAGTCTGAGGTCAAGCTCAATCCTTTGATTTTCGCTTCACTGATATTTGTCGCATTAGAAATCAGGTCTTCTGCATCGGTATAATAGCCTGTCAGTCGTGACGTTTGAGCTTCATTAGCGTATTCAACGAATACCTCTGTGTTCTCCGTTTTTTCGGGCTTTAGATTGGGGTTGCTAAAACCAGGCCAGTATAAGTCATTAAACGTTGGTGCACGAAATCCAGTGGCATAGTTGGCACCAATTCGCATGCCAGCCAACGGGCGTATAGCTGCGCCTAAATTGTAGGTGCTCTCATTACCATACTGTGAGTTGTCATCTAAGCGATAGTTGGCTTGCAGGTCATAATAATACTCTGACAATTGATAACCAACAAAAGCACTTTTGACCGTTCTATCGTCAGGGTTGTAAGTGGTTTGCACGGCAGGATCAGGGAAGCCTGAAAAATCCAAAACATCTGATGCGTCTAGTTTCTGTGACAACCATTCTGCGCCAACAATCACAGTACCAGGTCGCGCGTTAATACTGGTCTCTAAGCGTGCTTGCTCTTGCGTGGTATCGTACTGACTGCCTTCTTGATAATTAATAGAGTTGGCATCATGAGAAGTGGACTTGTCAATACTTTGACCATAGCTAAGCTTACTGACCGTCAAAGGCGTTTTGTATTGAAGATAAGCATTTGCACTGCCGTTTTTTTGATCTGAAGAGGCATTTGGAAACGCGTTTCCTGCTGAGTCAATATCAGTGGTAGAGTCGGTATACAAGGCACTTATTCCCGCGCTTAGCGAGTCTGATAGCTTATGCTGCAATGCCAAACTGGCATTGGTAGATTTAAAGCCATCATCGTCTGCGTTGAAATCATAGGAGTCAGAGTTGGCAATAGCGTTAAACCCATCTGTTTCATTGCGACTGACACCCAAGCTTAATGAGGAAGTGTCATTTTTAAGCTGACCTGTTATACCGACTTGGTAATGATTGTTACTACCATAACCAACAGTCGTAGAAACATTGGATTGTTCTACATTATTGCCCTTGGTGAAAATTTGAATAACACCGCCCATGGCGTCAGAACCGTAAATACTAGAACCAGAGGCACCGTATAAAATTTCGATGCGATCAATTTGGTCTGCGGATAACAAGTTCAGAGAAGGGCTGCCTAAGGAGATAGAGCCATATCGTATACCATCGATAATCACCAATACTTGCTTACTATCAAAGCCACGCATATAAAAATTACTGGCTGTACCCATGCCGCCACTTTGGGTAATATTGATACCAGGCTGATTTTTTAGTACATCAGTGACAGTTTGACCTCGATAACGCTGCAACTCTTCGCTATTAATCACCCGAGTCTGAGCAATAACGTTACTGGTTTTAGTAGGCGTACGCGTGGCGGTGACGACGATTTTATCAAGCTCAACTTGTGGCAGCTCATTATTATCAGTGACAGTATCTAGTTCAGGGCTGACAGGTGTGACAGCCATTGCTGTATTTATAGAAAGTAAGCCCAATACGCTTAAAATACTACAACGTAGATAAGTAGATGAAGAAGAGCGTGATAATAACATAATGATTTCCAAGGTTACGAAAGCAAAGATTGAGAAAGAAGTGTTACAAAAAGTAGTGGACAGCTTATACAACGCTTATTATCTATAAAAACGATTACTTTATAAACCATTTAAACCTAATGTTTCCTCATGGTAAGTTGAATGTTTTTCACCATACACTGCGAGAAGTTCATGCAAATACTTCGGCAATATTTTTATAACTCTTTAATAGATGAGGATGACATAGTATAAATAAGAATTAAAAATATAAATTACTATGAAAACGTGCAATCAAAGCCACTAATTTTATGAATAATTGTTATGATAGCGGCAGATATTATCCATTATCACCAGTTGTGCTACTACTAAAGTTAAGAGGTTGGTTTTGTTCATTAAGCGTGATCTGAGTTTTAACACTATATTACCCCTATTGATGTCATCAATTAAAATGCCATTGGCAATGATTGTACTTTTGGCCTTGATGATATTGAGCGCGATAATGCCTCATAGCGTCATGGCTGCTGAACCTGGTGCGCTTGGTGTAAGTACTGGTAGTGAAGAGACCGTACGTCAAACATTGCCAGACTCATTTGGACGCGACACACCACGCCATACAGTACAAGGGTTCATCAGTGCACTGGGCGAAAACGATTATCTATTGGCCAGTAATTATCTTAATCTAACCAAATCTGATAATCCAACGACGGCAGTACGCGAGTTCAAGCAAGCGCTCGATGCTGGTGGACGCTTTCAGCCTGACTTACAAATCAGTAATACCCCTGAAGGTAACCTAACCGATCAGTTGCCACCAAGCCAAGAAAATGTGGGCAGTATCAGTATTGGCGAAAAAAGTGTGCCGTTGTTACTTGAAAGAGTGGTGTCCAAGCAAGGTGAGCAGTACTGGCAGTTTTCTACTGAGACGCTGAGCTCTGTACCAGAAGTATTAGAAAACACAGAGCCTACTTTGGTGTCTCGCTATACAATCGAGTCATTAGAAGGTAAAAAGCTATTTGGCTATCAATTGGCTGATTTGGTTGCAGCCCTTACTATGGTTGTTAGTAGCTTTGTGCTGACTTATATCATGGTTTGGCTATTGTATCATTTACTAAAAATTGTTTACCCGCGTGTACGCAATACCCCGTTACCTGTACCAGACAAAGTTATCTTGCCACTGGCTGTCGTTATCATGGCATTGATTTTATCAGAAGTGATGGTCTATGCTGGCGTGTCGGTAACGCTACGGGAACCCGTTAACCGTTTTACCGAAATTGCTTCTTGGCTTGCGATAACATGGTTGCTGCTACGAGTCATCGATGCAATCTTTACCCGCGCGGTCAACCTAAGCTATAAGAAAAACTATACTGAACGTGTCTCTATCTTAGGACTATTGCGAAAAGTCGTCAAAGCCTTGCTGCTTATCTTTGCTGTTATTGTCATTTTTGGCAATTTGGGTTTTGATTTGACGACTGGTATTGCCGCATTGGGGGTTGGTGGTTTAGCATTAGCACTTGGTGCACAAAAGACCATTGAAAACTTAGTGGGTAGTGTGGTCGTCGTAGCGGACTCGCCAGTGCGGATAGGTGACTATTGTAAGTTTGGCACTTATGAAGGTACGGTAATTGATATCGGTATTCGCTCATCGCGCGTACGTACGCTATCACGTACGATTGTGACCGTTCCTAATGGCGATTTTTCATCTATGCAAATTGAGAACTTTACTTCTCGTGATATGTTCCAGTTTTATCATAAATTATATCTCAAACGTACAGCTGATATTGATGTGGTCTTTAAGATGACCAAAGACTTAGATGAGTTTTTAAATGAGCATTACTTAACCAACCAAGAATGGAATCAGGTAAATATTGCCGAGCTGCGTCAAGACTGTTACGTCATTCAGCTACAAGCATATATCAATGCGAATAACGTAATGGAATTCTATGATAAACAAAACGTTGTGTTCGTTGATGTGCTCAATCAGGTAGCAAAGTATAAAGTCGAGCATGCGCTACCAACGCAGCAGCTGATTGTCAATCAAGCTGAGCTTGAACATCATATGGAAAATGATATTGAAAATAACGATGGTGGAAAAAATAATAGTGAAAATAGCGACAGTCAAAATAAATCTGCTGAACCATTAGAAAATGGAAACAATACTAATAATGATGTCGATACTATGACGGATACCGATAGCAAGCAAGATGATGCTATTAGTTTAGACAAAGATGTCGATAGTAATAAAAAGGACAAGGCAGCTAATAAGAAAAAAGAAAAAGCTAGAAAGGCTGAGGCAAGAAAAGCTCACAAAAGCAAGAATTATGCTTTAGCAAAGCGTAAATTTAAACATGCTAAAAAGAACTTTAGTCTTTCTATATGGAATCAGCCTTAAGTAAAGTTTACGCTACTGCTTATGATGCTATCAACATTTGATACCATTAATGCTATGAAGATAAGTCATCAGTTTTATAATGGGATAGCAGTTTTATTACGTAGCAACCCGTAATACGACCAAAGCAATAGACTGGCCGCACTACGGTGCGGTGACCAGTCTTGCGTGAGTATGTTTAGTTGTTTTGGTGTGGGCCTCTCAGGCAAATCCAATAGTGTCATCGCGGCAACTTTAATCGCCAAATCATCGACAGCGAGGACATCGGCGCGTTTTAGAGAAAACAATAAATACATCTCAGCCGTCCAGCGTCCGATACCTGTAACGGCTGTCAACGCTTTTATTACTGCCTCATTTGGCATGGTTTCTAGTGCCGCAAAATCTATATCGTGCGCCACCAAGGATCGGACATAGCGGGTTTTTTGTTTAGATAAACCTTGCTCTCGTAACGCCTCGTCTGTTGCTTTAGTAATCTTTTGCGGAGTTGTCAAATTGGCATCAACCAATCGTTGCCAAATACTGGCTGCGGCAGTGACTGACAACTGTTGCCCAACCATCGCTCTCATTAATTGCTTAAACCCACCTGCATTGTGCCTAAGGTTTGGCACGCCAACTTGCTCATAGGCGGCCGCGAACCTTGGTTCGATAACTATCAAAGCGCTAATGTGGTTTTTTAGCTCCTCAGAATTTTCAATGGTTTGTATATTCATAATTGATTTACTTTATTTATTACTGTACTGAAATTACTGTACTAAAATTCAG
This sequence comes from Psychrobacter sp. 1Y10, assembly GCF_052259005.1. Taxonomy (NCBI): domain Bacteria; kingdom Pseudomonadati; phylum Pseudomonadota; class Gammaproteobacteria; order Moraxellales; family Moraxellaceae; genus Psychrobacter; species Psychrobacter sp. 1Y10. The sequence goes on from NZ_JBQQES010000005.1 coordinate 153,686, forward strand.
CAGATATGCAACACAAGAAATACTCATTTGTATAAAAAAAGACTGCTTATTGGCAGTCTTTTTTTACTTTACCCTAAGGTTTATTCACCATCGACTTTAGGCTTTTTGAGCAATACTAGCACTGCGCCATTGCCGCCATCTTTGGGCGGGGCAGAGCAAAAGGCCAATACTTCTGGTAGCTGTCGTAGCCAGCCATTTACGCAAGTTTTTAGAATGGCCTCAGAACCTTTGCCATGGACGATTTTTACCATGGTTTCATTTTTTTGCTTGGCTTGGCTAAGTAGCTGAGTCATCGCTTCGCGTGCTTCTTCGATGGTGCAACCATGAATGTCTACGGCGTCATACCAGCGCAGCTTACCTTTTTTAAGCTGATCAAAAATCTTGTTCTGTAGAGTCGGCTGTTTATAAGATAAATAGGCTTCGCTAGCGACCGGATTGAGCAGCGCTTGCATATCTGACAAGCCTGCGCCTAGATCGCTTGCTTCACCACCTTGAGCAGCAGCGCGCTTTGATAGAGTAGTGGCATCAGGTTTGCGTGCTTTTGCTGTACTAGCAGGAGAGCGTACGTTTTTGTCTTCAAGCTGATTTACACCGTGCATCGCTTGCATAAACAGTACTTTATCATCGTCGATATGTTCACTGTCTAATTGTTTGACCGTCTTTTTGACCTGCTTTTGCGTTGGCAGTGACACAGGTTCTGTCGGTTTTTGGTTTTCACCTTCAGGCGAGTTGGTATCGCGTCCTTTACTCAATTGGCCTTTTAGCTCTTTGAGTTGATCCTGCATTTCTTTTGAAAATAGAGAGTTTGACATAAAAGTTAGTGTACGTTGGTTGATGGAGAAATGATTAGATAATTTATATGAGGGTCATTTTTAGTTACTTTACTCGTCTGTAGCGACGCCTGCAAGTAAGGATTGTAACGCTTGTCCAGGATGATAGGTTTTCATAAACTGCTCACCGATTAAAAAGTGCTGGATATTGTTATCTAACATCAAGCGAATATCAGTGCTGCTATGAATGCCGCTTTCAGTGACGATAAGCGGTTTATACGTGCTATCAATATCAGCTGCTAATGCGTCGATTAAGATGTTTTTTAGATCGAGTGTGGTTTGCAGGTCAACATCGAAAGTGTTGAGATCTCGATTGTTAATCCCGTAGATGTTGTGCGATGAGCATGGTAACTTAAGCGCGCGCTCAAGCTCGACTTTGGTGTGTACCTCAATCAATACATCCATACCAAGCTCAATACTGAGCGCATGCAGCTCATATGCTTGCTCATCATCAAGGCAGGCCATAATGAGTAGTATGCAGTCAGCACCCAACAAGTAGGATTGATAAATTTGGTACACATCGATCATAAAGTCTTTACGTAGTATCGGCAGGCTTGCAGCATTAGCAGCGGCGATAAGGTAGCTATCATGGCCTTGAAAGTAATCACGATCGGTGAGAACAGACAGACAACTGGCACCTGCATGCTCATATTGCTGGGCAAATAAAGCCGGGGCAAAGTTGTGATTGATGATGCCTTTAGAAGGAGAGGCTTTTTTGATTTCAGCGATGATGCCGATACCACTCTCGCTAGTGCTGGCCGCGCGCAATGCCTGAGCAAAGCCGCGACGCGGACGCGTATCAGCCGCTACTTGTGCTTGCAGCTCTGTAAGCGATAGTTCCTCACGAGCCGTTTTTACTTCTTCTACTTTGGTTGCGACAATTCGCTGTAATACTGAAGGTATGTCTGAGTGGGTCATGCTCGTATCCAGTTATCGTTAAAGGTAAATAAGCAGCAGTGGCTGATTGACTATTTTAGATAAAGAGTCTTGCATTGGTTACGCGTTGGCTGCCAGCTGCTGAGTATATTGTGCTAAAGACTCAAGCTTGGTTAAGGCGTCACCATTTTGTATCACCTTTTGCGCGCGGCTGACACCATTTGGGTAGTTGCTGGCAAGTCCCGCCGTATATATCGCTGCCCCTGCGTTTAGTGCAATCATATCACGCGCTTTGAGTACTGCACGGTCGTGGGTATCGGTGCCTGATAGGGCCGCGCGTATCAGCTCAAGACTTTGCTTTGGTGAGTCTACATCAAGGCCAATGAGCGTTTGTGACTCGACACCGGCATCTTCTGGCATCATCTCATAAACTGATATTTCACCGTCTTTTAACTCAGCAACCGTGGTCGAGGTCGCAAGGCTGATTTCATCTAGGCCGTCCTTTGCACCGACCACCATGACATGACGCGCGCCTAAGTTTCTCATCACCTTAGCGATAGGCTCACACAGCTCAGCGGTAAAGACGCCAATCACCAGATTGGGTACGCTGGCAGGATTGGTTAATGGGCCTAAAATATTAAATATCGTCCGTGCTTTTAGCTCACGACGTACTGGGTTGGCATTACGCATGGCACTATGGTGATTGGGCGCAAACAAAAAGCCTATCCCTTCATTTTCTATACATTGTTTGGCTTGCTCAGGACTAAGTGCCAAGCTGATACCTGCTTGTTCTAATAAGTCTGAGCTACCAGATTTGGTAGACACACCGCGGTTACCGTGTTTAGCCACTTGCGCGCCAGCTGCCGCAGCCACGAGGGCTGAGGCGGTAGAGACGTTGAATAAGTTGGCACCATCACCGCCAGTACCGACGATATCGACCAAATAGTCGCAGTTTTTTGGGTCTATATTGGCAGCCAAAGCACGCATAGCGCTGGCCGAGGCGGTAATCTCATCAATAGATTCACCCTTCATGCGCAGACCAGTCAATATAGCCCCCATCATGGCATCGCTACATCTGCCTTGCATGATAATCAGCATGACTTTGTACATCTCATTAAACGTTAGATCAATGTGCTGAAAGATTCTACCTAATGCTGTTGTTAATAGTTTATGCGTCTCTTCGTCAGATAATTGAATAATATCATCTGGCATATCGGCGGCTAGTTTATAGTCTTCCTGTAACTGATCAATGGTCATTAAAGTCTCACTTTTTTATATTTATATTCGTTTTAATTGGCTTTTTGGGCGTGTCAATTTATGTTTTTCAAAAGTGCTCCGTACATGAGCTTAGACAACATTTATCCCACTTGTGGCAACTCATCTACAGACAATACGGCCAAATTATGAGCCTGTAAAAAGTTATTAAGCAGCTGATATCCTGCTTCACTTAAGATAGATTCAGGATGAAATTGAACGCCTTCAATGGCAAAGATATTGTGACGTATACCCATGATCTCCTCAATGCTACCATCCGGATTTTGTGTCCATGCAGTTACTTCTAAACAATTCGGTAAGCTTGCTTTATCAATGACAAGAGAGTGATAGCGCGTAACTTGCGAGGGGTTAGGCAAATCAGTAAAAATACCTTTATGGGTATGATGAACAGCGGATAAACGTCCGTGCATCACTTCGCCAGCTTTGACTACTTGGCCGCCGAATGCTTGGCCAATGGCCTGATGTCCTAGGCATATACCCAAAATAGGAATAACACCTTTAAAAGTATCAATAACGTCTAAAGAGATACCAGCACGATCTGGATCACACGGACCAGGGCCGATGACGATAACATCAGGAGCTAGGGTTTTGATTTGTTCAATAGTGGCCTGATCGTTACGCCAGACGGTGATGTCCTGCTGTAGTTCACCGAAGTACTGTACAATGTTATATGTAAAGCTGTCGTAATTATCGATCATTAGAATCATTCTGATTTTAACCTATTGATAAGATGTTTTATAAGAGCTCTATTATTAGACCTTTCATTATTATATATACAGACACAAAGTAAGTTTTATAGAGGCTGAATATCTTACCACTATTTTGCTGGGTATCAAATGACACATGTAACAGTCGGCTGTTTTTACAAGTCTTATGTTCTATGATAAAAGTGTCTTTTACATCATCCATACTTCATATGAAAATAAATTTATTGCGCACTACTTTGCGTCAACAAGAGAGCTTAAGCACTAACTTGGTGCGTAATTTACGCTGTCTCTTCTCATTGTTGTGCAGATGGTAAGGGTGTTCTATCAAAAATGGCTTTTACTGTTTATATGGTATTTGTAGATCTATCCTACATATATCACGGTTTGAGAGCCAAAAATAATTTTAGACTATCATTACAAAATAAGTTTGGCATAGGCTTTGCACCCTTATATTTGTAACTTGGTACTGGTATAAATTTATATCCTATCATTCATTATTGTAAATTTAAGGTTAAAATCTAGCGGATAAGCTACTTAAGATGTTATAACTGTTCAGCATTATTGAATAGATACTGCTAAAATAGCGCTAGCATTGTATGAGCTTATGAGTGATAGAGCAAATGGTTGAATATTACTGCCATTATAAATCTAAGCCAACACTTAAATATAATAGTAAATGTCGTATCTTAGAATTGAACAATAAACGTAACAACATGACCATCATAAGGGAGACTATTCATGTCCAATAAATTACTGGATCTTATCAAATCGTCTAGTGCAAAGTGGGTTGATTTTCGTTTTACCGATACCCGCGGTAAAGAGCAACACATCAGCTTTCCGGCGCATAGCGTTGATGAAGAGGTGATGGAAGATGGTAAAATGTTTGATGGCTCGTCTATCGCTGGCTGGAAAGGCATTGAAGCTTCAGATATGATACTGCGCCCTGATCCAGAGACTGCGTTTGTTGACCCGTTCTTCGACGCCGTTACTGTGGTAGTTACCTGTGACATCATTGAGCCATCAACGCTACAAGGCTACGACCGCGACCCACGCTCTATCGCTCGCCGTGCAGAAGAGTATTTGAAATCTACCGGTATCGGTGACACTGCTTACTTTGGTCCTGAGCCTGAGTTTTTTGTCTTTGACGATGTAAAATGGTCGATTGAGATGTCAGGTGTGAGCCATAAGATTACTGCTGAAGAAGCAGCATGGTCGACGAATAACGACTATGAGTGGGGTAACATGGGGCACCGTCCACGAGTAAAGGGCGCCTATTTTCCTGTACCGCCGATTGATAGCTCTCAAGACATGCGTTCTGTCATGTGTGAGCGCCTAGAAGAAATTATTGGGGAGGGCTGCATTGAAGTCCATCACCATGAAGTAGCGCCTTGTCAGTCTGAGATTGGAGTGGCGTTTAATACGCTAGTGCGTAAAGCTGATGAAGTACAGCAACTAAAATATGTCGTACATAACGTTGCGCATCAGTTTGGTAAAACCGCAACCTTTATGCCAAAGCCTGTAGTCGGTGATAATGGGTCTGGTATGCACGTCCATATGTCTATCTCAAAGGACGGTGTCAACACTTTTTCAGGAGATGAGTACGCTGGTCTGTCTGAAACGGCGCTCTATTTTATCGGTGGTATCATCCATCATGCCCGCGCGTTAAACGCGATTACCAACCCATCGACCAACAGCTACAGACGCTTAGTACCACATTACGAAGCGCCTATCAAACTGGCATATTCTGCTTCTAATCGCTCAGCATCTATCCGTATTCCGCATGTGAGCAGTCCAAAGGCGGTACGTGTCGAAGCACGCTTCCCTGATCCAGCGGCCAACCCGTATCTAACTTTTGCCGCGCTACTAATGGCTGGTCTTGACGGTATTCAAAACAAGATGCACCCAGGCGATGCTGCTGACAAAAACTTGTATGATTTGCCGCCAGAAGAAGAAGCACAAATCCCAACAGTTGCAGAAAACTTAGAAATCGCCCTACAAGCATTGCGTGATGATCACGAGTTCCTATTAAAAGGCGATGTGTTCACTGAAGATATGCTTGAAGCGTTCATCGCGCTCAAAGAAGAAGAAGTGCAACGCGTCAATGTCACTGTGCATCCGGTAGAGTTTGACCTATATTATAGCTGCTAATTTATCCTCAATACTTTATGCTAGTTTTTATAAAAGAGTCGGTAAAGTCAATCTTGACCGGCTTTTTTGGTTTGTTTAAACGGCGTTTCCCATTAAAGAGCAGTAAGAGCAGCAATGCGAACTGTGACGCTACTATTAAATCATTGCTGATTTAATAGTAAAAATCCCGCATAATGATTTTATTGATATACTAATAATAGACACATAGTAGGTTGCCTCATTATGACGTTATTAACAAAACAAGTTTTCTCAAACGTTAGTTTTTCTAAAAGCAGTTTTGGCTTAAGAATGCTGTATGGTGTGGCTGTGCTTGCGGTCAGTTTGCCTGTAGCTATTGCAAATGCTGCACCTATCTATAAAGTAGTCGACGAGCAAACAGGTCATGTGACTTTTACAGACCGCCCTCAAAGCTATGAGCAAAAAAGCAACAAACAAGTTAGTCAAACTGATGTCGTGACCACGGTTACGACTAATAACAATACTAATAACCGCTCAGATACAAACTTCAAAGGCACGTCTGCAACATCTTCTCAGACAGCTGCTTCCTTAGTCTTGCAGCAAGCGGCTTCTAATAATGCAACATCTGCACAAGTTAATTATCAATTAACGATGTTAGAGCCTAATGAGGCGCGTGCCTATAGGCGTCCTGCACAAAGTATCAATGTTAAACTAGAGCTTAGACCTGCACTACAAGATGGCGATAGCGTCAGTATTTATTTGGATGGTAATGAAGTGGCGCAAGGGCTTAGCGCTTCTATTGCAACAGTAGATATTTTACCAGGGACGCATAGTATCCAAGCTATTATCAAAAATAAAACAGGACAGACGCTCAGCCAAGTCGAACGCACAGTATATGTCATTCAGAATACGGTGATTTTGCAAAACAAAAAGAAGATTGCTGCGCAAATGCTGGCCTATAACCGTTTGCCATGGCATCAAAAGGTGTTATTAAGGTTGCGCCAAAAGGACAGTTTTCTGCAAAAAATAGAAAGCAGTCGACCTGTCACTGATGATGCTTTTATTAAGTAAACATAAAGAGCAGCTACCACAGCAGGTAACGGCTCTTCATGTTTTGACTTAGTCATAATATAATGCGGACAGATTGTACCAATTTAGGTAGCCTAGCTACTTAGTCAGCTCAATAGTACCATTGGCTGTCACAGATATAGTGCTATTACCTGACTCAAAGTTTTGGTTAGGTACTGAGGCATCTGCTGCTTCTGCTCTCATACTCATGCTACTATACATTGGGCGCGGATAATTGCTACCAGTATTTAGATTGACGTTCACCACGCGATAACCACTAGCATCCCAAGCACGTGTTAGGTTTTTAGCCTGCTGTTGAAAAGCGCGAGAAGCATCGGTCATCAGCTTTTGCTCTAGCGCGTCTTTTTTATTATCTGACACTCCAAAATTTAAATTTTCCATCACCAGCGTTTCTTGCAAATCTGCAATAAGCTGGCTAGTCGCTGTAAAGTCAGTACTTTTTAGATCTATAGTCGCTTGTCCCGTCCATCCCGTAATTTTGTTGTCTTTGTCGTAGCGAGGGTAGGTGCGCTGCTGACCAGTACTGACTGTCACGCTAGGGTAGCGTTTAGCGATTTTCATAGCGTTATTGATAGTGGTATTGAGCATTGTAGCCAGAGCTTTAGCGTTGGTTGCTTGCGCTTTTTTGTACATACTAGCGCGTACTTCATCATTTTGTATCTCTTCTTTAACTTCTGTTTGAAAAGTAAGCTGATCATAGCCTGTCGGTTCTGCATGTGCGCTGCTCATCATTGCAGTCAACAGGCATGTGGTACCAGTGGCTAATATCGCTTTGTTAAGTAAAGTGCTTTTCATAATAATCTCCTAAATGCAATTAATATTGATATAAATCAGCCTTAAAAAGACAGTCCTTTCTAGGTTTGAAGCGATAGGCTCTCATTTTATTTTATTAGGAAATACCTAGTAAACTGAGCTTCATTCATTAAAATAGCAAAATCTAGACGAGTCCTTGTAAAGGTTTTGTCACCAAATCTCGCTGCTATCGGTGTTATGTCATTGGTAGTTTTGAAAAAGGGGTTGTAATAATGAAAAATTCTTGTATAATTTGCAACTGGTGGCTCCATTGGTAGCCTCGCAACATTGTTCTATGAATCCCGCCAGGACCGGAAGGTAGCAACGGTAATAGTTATAATGTGTGCCGAGGATGTGCTTTTGGAGTCGCTTTTTTTTGCTTAAAATTTGATAACTGCTTCGATAAACCCTTTCAAAAAGTTTATATGATGTATTAAGCCCTTCATTGCAAAGGGCTTTTTTTGTGCCTGCATTTCGTCTGATTGTGTCTTTTCATTGATTAAGATAGGTTAAAATAATATGTATTAAGTTTTATTTACGCTGATGTTAATACTGAAAGATTTGAGGCTTATTTATGAAAACGTGCGTTTGGCTATTTATCATTGTTGTTGTGCTAGTTGTTGTTTTTGGGGTGTCGATATTTAACAAACTAGTAAGGGCACGCAACCAAGCGAAAAATGGCTTTGCACAGATAGATGTGCAGCTAAAGCGCCGTCATGATTTGATTCCAAACTTGGTAGAGACTGCCAAACGTTATTTGACCCATGAAGAAGAAACGCTGACCCGCGTGATTAGTGTGCGTAATCATGCCCAAAGCTTGCAGGACTCTAATAAACATCAGCCAGACTCGCTTGAGCATATGGCGCTATTTGCCAAAGCAGAAAGCATGTTGTCTAAAGCATTGGGGCAATTCTCAGCTGTGGTGGAAGCGTATCCTGAGCTAAAAGCAGACAGTATGATTAAAGAGTTGATGGACGAGCTGACCAATACGGAAAATCGTATAGGCTTTGCGCGTCAGCATTATAACGATAGCGTGATGTTTTATAACAATGACCGCGAAGTGTTCCCAAATAACCTTGTCAGCAGCACTTTTAGTTTTCGTCCGCTCAGTCCGTTAGTGTTTGAAGACAGAAAGGCCATTGCTCAAGCACCTGTCGTCAATATGGGTTAAAACTTGAACAGATTGGGTTAACTTGAGATAAGCTGATGGATTTTTTTGCTGAACAGCGGATACGGACGCGGCGCAGCCTGTTACTTTACGGGTTGTTTTTTTTGATTGTACTTGCACATGTGATGCTGGCGCTTGGGGTTATGGCACTGCTGCTAACGTTATTTACCGATGGTATTTATTATTGGGCATTGATACTGACGGTTATGTGGACGATAGGCAGCTTTGTTGTTGGTAGCTTTTTAGAATACAGACGTTTAAAATCTGGTGGCCGTGCTGTTGCCCAGCGTGTGGGTGCTGTGCGTTTGTTTATTGATAACAGTCAGGACGCTTGGGAACATAGCCGCGGAGTCGCTCATCAATATGAGCCTGACTCGAAAGTTCGTTTTAGCGCTCGTCATATAGCGGTACGTGATGAGCGTGATTTTCCGCCAGTTTATCGCCGTTACTATGAGATCGCTCAGCAGTTAGCTATTGCTTCAGGCTTACGTATGCCAATTCTCTATGTGCTGCCTGATGAGCAAGGCATCAATGGTTTCGTGGCTGGTCGCGATAGCCAAGATATGGTGCTTGTCGTTACCCAAGGCGCGCTAGATAAATTGTCTGATGAAGCACTATACGGACTTATTGGTCATGAATATGGTCATATCCTGCATGGCGATGCGACATTCAATTTGCAGCTAATGGTGGTATTGGCAGGCTTGCAGATAGTCTATGACTGGAGTGATCCAATATCCAGTCATCGTTATTTTAATAGCGATAGTATTTCCCATAAGTCTTTATCACAGAGGCAAGTTGATACGCTGGGACGTAACATAGAAGCACAAACCGCCAATTTCACCACGCATAGTGAGTGGGTCGCTTACTGGCAGCAGCAATCGCAACAACAGCAGTCCTCAGCCAAGCGTCAGTCTAAGTGGGTACAAACGCCACCTATAATCAATCGGCAAGCTCCGCGCAGTGTTTGGACTTTGCTGCTACATGGATTGAGCTTTTCGAGTATGGCCAGTGCGCAGTTGATTAAGCATAGCTTTAACCGTCAGCGTGAATTGCTCGCCGATGCGACCAGCGTGCAGCTGACTCGCTCGCCTGCGATTATCGAAACTTTAAAAGCCATTCATCAAGATTCACTTGGTTCACGCTTATCAAATATCGCTGACATTAACGGGCTGAGTCATTTCTTTTTTGCCAGCAGTGGGGCGGATCTGGGGGATGTCTCGTGGTTTGCGACCCATCCTAGCTTAAGCGAGCGCATGAGGGCCATCAATGCAAATGCCTATCATGACTTTGCCGTTCAGGTCGCAAGAGAGAAGCGCATAAATCAGCAAAAAATAAAAGAGATATATGAGCAGCGTCGCCTTGGTGATTGGGGAGCAATAAAAGAAAATAGCCTAAGCAATAATAAAAACGCGCACCAATCTTATACATCTAAAGCTCAATCAATATCTGTCAATCATGCTGTTGATAATATTTTCATCGAAAATCCTAGTGATATTACTCACAATAAAGCTTCAGCTTTTTCTACTGATGAACCTAGCAGCAAATGTGAAACAGAAGCGGGACTTGAGTTGGTCGTAGAGGAAGATGTGGTCGTTGATGGGCGTTTGCAGGCAGCAGAAGATATTGGTACTTATCAGCTGTTAAAACCATGGATGGCAAAACCTAACAGCGATTTGCCATCAGCAGATTTGATTAGTATTGACGATATAAAGAAAGTCACGCTACCACAGCATGTGCTCAATCACAGTCATCATCCATTAGGGGCGCAAGGATTAATAGAAGCCGTCATGCTGTGCCATCAAGGACAGACACTATCTACGACTGGCATGTGTGATTTAAAAGATATTTGGATTGGGCTTCCAAACGATAGAGCATGTGCTGCTGACACCGATGCTCATACTAATAATAAGATTAAGACTGATACTTTCAATAACCCTCAACTTTTAGCACATACGCTAGACCATACATTATTAAAAATAATTGCAAATCTTGACCGACGTTTAGACAGTGCTTTGATTGCATTCGCTATGAAGCAACTTAGCCAGCATGATTTATCAGAAAGCAGCATTAATCAACTACGTCTAAAAAGCGAAACCAGTCGTAGTAACCAAGCCCATCAGCATTATGTGCAGCAAAAAAAGTGTCGTACGATGCTGTCGCGCTATCAACAAGGCTTAATTAAGTTGTTTGGGAAGCAGCTATCAGCCGATCTGACCAACAGCTTTTCTGATAACCTATCAGATGGAAAAGATTTAATGATTGATGAACAATCAATACCGACTCATTTAAAAAGCGCATCAATTTCAACTCCAGCGCAGCAAGTCTCACCAATTCTATCGTTATGGCAAGCGCTGCATTTACAGCAATTACTGCCAATATTTTCCGAAGTTTTAAACGATAATGATGGAGACATTCAGGCTGAATGGCAACCGCTATTACAGAGGGGTATGAATGAGATATGTGTTCAGCTCGATCCTTCAGGACAAGTGTTTAACAGTCTTGATGTGGCTAAGAGAGCCATATTGATATTGCTTACATATCGGCTATCGAAAGATGTCAAAGGTCAAGTGATATTGACGTTAGATAGCTCAGTACATGTGTCAGGGCTTGGCTATAATAGTGACAGCGTTGCGCACTATATCGTCGATCTACGCCGCCATGCGCGCTTGATTGATATTGATTTAACCATGATCAGTGATGCCAATTTGCAGTGGTTATTATTAACTGCTCAAAGTCTAAATAGCGTTCAGCTATTGGCTGTCATTAGTACTGTGCCTGTCTACCCCGCGTCTATTGCTACGGACTCTATAATAGAGACTCAGGGGAAAGAGAATTATCCAGAGACACAACAAGAAAGCCGTCAAATAGACTATAATGAGTATCGACAATGGCTAAGTACATTGCATACCGTCATGTTACACGATACGATAATCAGTCAGGATGAGTACGACTGCTTGATGGCACTCGCAGAGCACTGGCTAGGCGTTCGTAAGCTTTTTTGATTGCAGCTTAGTTGACACCTCAGAAGTCATTCAACAGCTATGATGGATACTTTGGTTAAGCTGTCAAACTAATCGGCCCATCTACAAATGATTTAAACAAGATAAGTAGGACAATAAAGAGACATGAGTGATATCCAAGATCCGCTAATAGTATTGCAGCGCCGCGTGCAGCAACGCCAAATTCTAGCGATGATGGGTATCGATCAATGGGTACAGTCGAATTCAGCAACGTTAAATATTGCAGATATTTCTGCGGCTCCTGAAAATCAGCAAAGCCTACCTAGTCAAAGCGCTTCGAACCAAAATGCTGCACAACCAAGCGTTGAAGCAGAAGTCGTTGAGCGTTTAAATCATAACTTTTTAGACAATGAATCAGCAGACGCTATATTGGATACAGAAAATACATCTGCTAGCGATTATGAGGTTATTCATGATAGTGAAGAAACTCAAGATATCAGCTCACAAGCCAATGAGCAAAGCCCAGTAAGCTACAGTTTTGACAGTACGACAAGCCATGCAGCGCACTCTCCAAGCGCTAGCGACTCTGAAGATAGTTTACAACAAATATCACAAAACGTTGAGCAAGCGGTTGCCCCTTTAATAGAAACAGTTACGACAACTTCCATTACGTCTATCAATCAAAATAATATTGCCGAAACCAATAATGATAATAGCCTTAAAAAGGTAGCACCATTTGACTTGCAAGGTGGTCGCTATGGCGATTGGGTAATTTTGGTTGATATTCAAGCACTCAACAATGACAGCGAAAAGCTATGGCAAAATATCACGCAAGCATTGTCAATCACTTGTGAAACAACGTCGTTTCCGATATGTGAAGGTATGGAGACTGCCGAGCTTGCCAATGCTAGTTTTGCGGGATATGTGTTTAAGATTGGCCGTAGTGAAGAGATAAAAATTATCTCATTAACCACACTGCCTGAAGGCCTTGAGCATCCTAATCTTACCGCTTTAGCTACCTTGGATGAGATGCTCGCTGATAGTAACCTTAAGCGTCAGCTTTGGGAACAGTTATCAAGTCAGAGTTAAGTGTTTACCGCAATGGCTATTAAAAATAGAGATAAGACTAAAGGGGTTTTAAAGCTGACGTTTAAAAAACTAGCTGTTAAAACTATATAATAACGATGATATAACAACGATGATTTCATCATATCAAGGATATGGATTATGACCAGTAAAGCCGCTTCTAACCGTGTACCTAACTTTTCAGCTGGACCCGCCACTATACCGACCGCAGTGCTAGAGCGTGCGCAAAGTGAGCTGCTTGATTGGCAAGGCCGCGGTATGTCAGTCATGGAAGTAAGTCACCGTAGCAAAGAATATGTCGCGATTACCGAAAAAGCAGAGGCGAAATTGCGCGCATTGATGGATATTCCAGATAACTATAAGGTGCTATTTTTGCAAGGTGGTGCCAGCTTACAGTTTTCAGCGATTCCATTGAACCTATTGAATGGAGGACGCGGTGACTATCTGACTACCGGTGCATGGTCAGGCAAAGCCATCAAAGAGGCGCAGCGTTATGCGAATCTAGGCCTCGGTAAGGTTAATTTGGTCGCAACTGGCAAAGACAGTAACTTTACCGATGTGCCAACCCAAAGCGATTGGAATCTGAGCAAAGATGCGGCTTATTTTCATTACTGTGCTAATGAAACCATTCACGGTCTACAGATATTTGAGCCGCCACAAATTGATGCGCCACTCATTGCTGATATGTCTTCTTGCATTTTGTCACAGCCAATCGATGTAGCTAAGTTTGGGATGATTTATGCGGGTGCACAAAAAAACATCGGTCCAGCAGGACTGATCATTGTGATTATTCGTGACGATTTATTGGGGCAGGCAAGTGAGTGGTGCCCACTGCTCATGAACTATGAGCATCAAGCTGAAAAAGAATCCATGTCAAACACACCAGCGACGTACTCTTGGTACTTGGCAGGATTGGTGTTTGATTGGTTAGAAGAGCAGGGCGGCGTTGCTGCTATCGGTAAAATCAATCAGCAAAAAGCAGATTTACTCTATAAAACCATTGATGACAGCAGTTTTTATAACAATCCAGTTGCGCCTGAATATCGCTCTATCATGAATGTGCCGTTTACGTTAGCAGACGATAGCCTTGATAAAGTGTTCTTAGAAGAATCAGAAGCCGCAGGCTTAATGAACTTAAAAGGTCACCGTGATGTGGGCGGTATGCGTGCCAGCATCTATAATGCAGTGTCGCTAGATTGGGTGCAGCAATTGGTTGACTTTATGATTGCATTTGAAAAAAAGCACGCTTAACCAAGCTAACAAACTATAGGTCTTAAGTTTTTGATACTAGGTTAATACTAAAAGAAGAGCGCAACTGATAACGGTTGCGTTTTTTTGTTATATACCCCACTCTAAACACTTTAAATATGTTGGCATAGGCTGGGTTGAAAACCCAGCCTATGAAAGTTCATGCTAAGTTGAGAGTCAGATGTTATCTATAGGCTTTATGGATTTAATAATAAGCCAGTTGTCATACTTAACACTGCAAACCATTAGGTTAAAAAACTGAAGTTTGTTATGATAAAATTTTGTGGCATGCTTGTTTTGTAGTCAGGGCTTAAATTTTTGTTAGTCAAATTGATTGAGTTTAGAGGGTAGTTACAAAGTCATGATGATAAAAAATGCCATGCTAAAAGCCGTCTTACTTACTATCACTATCAGCTGGATACCAGCCAGTATCGCGGTACCCATCACCACTACCGCGCTTGGTCATAATAGCCCTACAGAGTATATTGACGCACCATACATGCCTTATGCCAATCCAGATGCGCCGACAGGGGGGATATTGTCGCTTGATGCGCGTGGCACCTTTAATGCCGCCAATAAATGGATGACCACGGGTGTAGCAATGATTGGCACCGACTACTTATATGATACTTTGATGACGGGCTCATTAAATGAAGCCTTTACCATGTATCCGCAGCTGGCAAGCAAGGTGACTTATGACCCTGATGACACCAGTTGGATTATCTATCATATAAATCCTGCCGCGCGCTTTTGGGATGGCTCGCCTGTGACCAGTCAAGATGTCAAAGCCACTTATGATGCGATATTGAATAAAGGGCCGATGTATATCCGCAGCTATTTGGGAGATATCAAAGACATTGAAATTATTGATAAGCGGCGAGTAAAGTTTATATTTGCTTCCGATGATAACAAAGAGATTTTATTAACAGTCGGGCAGTTTCCAATTTTTGCTAAATCCTCTATCGATGCTGACTTTGAAAAAATTAGCCTAACGCCATTGATGGGTAGTGGACCTTACAAGCTTGGCCGCGTCGATGCAGGGCGTTCGGTCAGCTATATACGTGATCCCAATTATTGGGGTCGTGATTTGATGGTCAATCGCGGTCGTTATAACTTTGATATGATTAAGTTTGTCTATTATCAAAGTGATGAGATTGCTTTTGAGGGTTTTAAGTCAGGGCAATATCGTTTCCGTCCGGAAAATAAAGCGTCGAACTGGGCAACCGGTTACAATTTCCCAGCGGTAAAAGCCGGCCTTATTCATAAAGAAAGCATCAGCAGTCAGAATCCCGTACCGATGCAAGCACTGGTTATGAATATGCGCCGGCCACTTTTTCAAGACATTCGCGTGCGTCAAGCATTAACTGCAGCTTATGACTTTGAGTGGATGAATAAGACCTTATTTCATGGACAGTATGAACGATTGCAAAGCTTTTTTCATGGCTCAGAGCTTGCCGCCACTGGTACGCCATCTGCGGCTGAGATGCAGGTACTAACACCTCTATTATCTAAGCTTGAGCCAATTCAACGTCAAGCAGTATTAGCAGAATGGCAACTGCCCACCAGTGATGGTAGTGGCTTTAATCGTAAAGGACTATTAAAAGCGCGTAAGCTGTTGCTAGATGCAGGGTTTTATTATGACGATATGCAGCTATATCAGCCCGGTGGCAAGCAGGCTCAGATTGAGATTTTGATGACAGGCGAAACCATGGGCCGTGTATTACTGCCTTATATTCGTAATTTAAAACGCTTAGGATTTGATGCGACTCTTCGCCAAGTGGATGGGCCGCAGTATTACGAGCGAATGCGCCGCTTTGATTATGATATGGTGGTCGATGTATTTGCTCAAAGCTTATCACCTGGCGCTGAGCAAGCAGCGTTTTGGGGGAGCGCAGCGGCTGATCAACCTGGCAATAGAAATACAGTCGGTATTAAAAACACAGTCATAGATGAGATGACTGTCGCCCTTGCAAACGCTGAAAATCGTGACGAGATTATTTTATATACTCAGGTGCTCGATCGTCTGCTGCGTGCAGGTCATTATTTAGTACCGTTATATGGCAAGTCTGGCACCAATGTGGCCTATTGGGATCAGTATCGCCACACTAAACAACTCCCAACCAATGCTGTCGGTATCGATTATTGGTGGGTTGATAAAGAAGCAGAGACACGTGTGAATCAATATTTAAAACAATAAATGATAGTGATTTTTAAGTTTTATTTCATATCAAAATTTTGATAAAAAACATTAGTAATAAAGATACCTACAGGTAAGGATTCAATATGAGTATTCGTATTCACCCAATTAAAGCGTTTAACGATAATTATATCTGGACATTAATTAATGAAAATAACAAACAAGCAATTGTCATTGATCCAGGTCAAGCTGAGCCTGTCATTGCCTATCTGGATGATAATCAGCTAGAGCTAACGTCAATTTGGACGACGCATCATCACCATGATCATATTGGCGGTGTCGCAGAGCTACAAGAGTCCTATCCGATGACGCACCTGGTCGCACATAGTGAGCATACGGTAGATGAAGATCAGACTATCAAAGATGGCAGTACGGTAAGTGCCTGGGGCTGCTCTGCACAAGTTTGGGATATCTCAGGTCATACCGCCAGCCACATGGCTTATATACTAGATGTCGATGGCAACAAGCATTGCTTTTGCGGTGACACCTTATTTAGTGCAGGCTGCGGACGCGTGTTTACTGGGACGGTTGAGCAGTTGCATGACAGCTTTAAGCGTTTAAATGGCTTGTCAGCTGAGACGTTATTATATCCAGCACACGAATATACCGCCAACAACTTGCGCTTTGGTCTCTCTATCGAGCCTGACAATGAAGCGATGCAGCAAGCGTTAGTACAAGCAGAAGAGAAAACCGCACAAGGCATCCCGACGTTGCCAGTCACTTTGGAGCACGAGCGCGCAATTAATGTGTTTTTACGCACGCAAGAGCCGAGTGTGATTACGGGTGTGAAGTCTAAAGTAACTATCGAAGATGACAAGTCTTTGACTGTATTTGCCGCGTTACGTGAGCTTAAAAATAACTTCTAAACGCTAAATTGTCATACCTGTTTATTCTAGGAAGCTGCCATTATGGGTCGTTATATCTTAAAAAGGTTGCTATTGATATTACCGACGCTATTTTTGATATTGCTGGCGAATTTTGTGATTGTACAAGCAGCGCCTGGCGGTCCTGTTGAGCAGCAACTGGCACTGATAGAGCAAGGTGCAAAAGACAGTGCGCTTGGTGGTAATATCGGCGCGGGCAGTGCAGGCGGCAACGGTAGTAGTACCTATCAAGGCACGCGCGGCCTATCTGAGGAAATGGTAGCGGCGATAAATGCGCAGTACGGTTTTGATAAATCGGCACCCGAGCGCTTTTGGCTAATGCTAAAGAATTACGCCCAGTTAGATTTTGGTGAGTCGTTTTTTAAAGGCCAGACAGTGACCGACCTCATTATAGAAAAACTGCCAGTATCGATCTCGCTTGGGCTTTGGAGTACATTGCTCATTTATATGATAGCCATTCCACTTGGCGTCTACAAAGCCATGCATCATGGTTCGGGTATCGATAAATTCACTGCTATGCTGCTTGCCATTGGGCATGCGATTCCTGTGTTTGTGTTTGCCGTCATATTGTTGGTGTTCTTCGCCGGTGGTAGCTACTGGAATATCTTTCCACTGCAAGGATTAACTTCCGAGAACTTTGATCAATTAAGCGCACTTGGTAAAGTAAAAGATTACTTTTGGCATCTGGCGCTGCCGCTGCTGGCAAGTACCGTTGGTGGTTTTGCAGGTTTAACCTATTTGACCAAGTTTAGCTTTTTAGAGGAGCTGGGTAAGCAATATGTGCTAACCGCGCGAGCAAAAGGCTTGGGCGCACGTCAAGTGCTATATGGTCATGTCTTTCGTAATGCGATGCTGATTATCATTGCCGGTATTCCAGCGGCTATCGTTGGAATTTTCTTTGCTGGTAATTTCCTTATTGAGATTATCTTTAAGCTTGATGGTCTAGGGTTGCTTGGTTTTGAAGCCATTCAGCAGCGCGATTATCCAGTGATATTTGGTACTTTATTTATTTTTACTTTGGTGGGGCTGTTATTACAGTTAATAAGTGATTTAAGCTATCACTTAATCGATCCCCGTATTGATTTTGAGGGGCGTTAATGTCAAGTCATCCATTGCCTTCAACATCCTCAACCGCATCTTCTATTCCTATAGAAAAAAAACGCCGCCTAAATCCTATTTGGCAGGCACGCCTAAACCGCTTTCGCCATAATCGTCTTGGGGTCATATCGCTGTTTATTTTTGCGCTGATATTTGTCATTTGTATGGCAGCCAATGTGATTGCCAATGACAAGCCCCTGTTGGTGCAATATCAAGGCGATTACTACTTCCCCGTACTAAAAGCCTATCCTGAGACGACTTTTGGCGGTGTATTTGAGACCGAAACCAATTACAAAGACCCGGCGGTGCAAACGCTGATTAACAGTCAGGGTTATTACGTGATGCCGCCCATTCCCTTTGCCGACCAGACGCCAAACGTTGAACTGGGCATTCCATATCCGGCCGCACCCAATAGCCAGAACTGGCTTGGTACTGATGATATGGGTCGTGATGTGCTAGCGCGGATACTTTATGGCATGCGAGTGTCGCTGTTGTTTGGTCTGGCTCTGACGCTGGCGGGTGCGTTAATTGGCATTATCGTCGGTGCGATACAAGGCTATTATGGTGGCTGGGTAGATCTGGCAGGGCAGCGCTTTATGGAGGTGTGGGGCGGTATGCCTCAGCTGTTTATGATTATTATTTTGGTCAGCTTATTTAGCCCCAGTATCTTGATGCTGTTTGCAATGATGCTGCTGTTTGGTTGGATGGGGCTGGTCGGTTTGGTGCGTGCAGAGTTTTTACGCGCGCGTAATTTTGATTATGTCCGTGCTGCTCGTAATCTTGGCGTGTCAGACCGTCACATTATGATGAGACACATCTTACCCAATGCGTTAGCCTCAAGCTTATCGCAGCTGCCATTTATATTAACGGCTAATATTATTGCTTTAACAGCGCTAGATTTTTTAGGGTACGGTTTACCGCCTGGTTCACCGTCACTTGGTGAGCTGATGGTACAAGGCAAAAACAACCTCAATGCGCCTTGGCTGGCCTTATCTGGGTTTTTTAGTCTGACTTTTATCTTGTCATTGCTCATCTTCGTTGGCGAAGCGCTGCGTGATGCCTTTGATCCGAGGCACTCCTGATATGACAACTGATAAGGTGATAAACGCTAACATGATAACTGCTACTAAGCAAAATAACCTTATAGGTAACAATCATAGCAATACACAAAATAAGCTCATGCTGATAGTAGATGAGCTTAGCATTGTGACGACTTCAGGTAATGCGGCAAGTGTGCCTTTAGTTGATAAACTATCGTATGAGCTTAGGCAAGGACAAACGCTAGCCATCGTTGGTGAGTCAGGCTCTGGTAAGTCGATCGCCAGTCTTGGGCTGTTGGGCTTGTTACCAGATAGCTTGAGCGTCATGGGTGAGGTGCAGTTAGCAGATGCAACAGGAATGGCTACATTGCCGATAAGCAACCATAAAACACGTGATGCAGCGCTGCGCTCCATTCGTGGTCAACGCATCGGCATGGTGTTTCAAGAGCCAATGACGGCGCTCAATCCATTACATACCGTCGCTAAGCAAATCGCAGAGTCTCTGCGTCTCAGCGGTGTAGCCAAAAAGCAATGGCGCGAAAGAAGCATCGCTTTGCTAGACGATGTCAATATTAACGAGCCTGCTGACAAGCTAAATCGTTATCCGCATGAGTTATCGGGTGGTCAACGTCAGCGGGTAATGATTGCTATGGCATTAGCGCAGCAGCCAGATATCTTAATCGCTGATGAGCCAACCACTGCGCTTGATGTCACCTTGCAACATGAGATTCTCGCCCTATTAGATGATCTCAAGCGTCAGCATAATATGGCGATGATATTAATTAGTCATGATCTTAATTTAGTTAGACGCTATAGCAACGACGTCATCGTCATGCGCCAAGGGCAGACTATCGAGCAGGGGCCAACTGCAGCGGTATTTAGTCAGCCTAAAGCCGACTATACTCGCTCGCTTATTAAGCAAGATTTTGGGCAAGCATTGGAGTTATTGGTTGATAACAATGAGCAGCAACCAATAGTATTGCAAGTCAGTAACCTACAAGTACAGTTTCCGATTGAAAAAAGCTTGTTCGGAAGTACTAAACGCTGGTTCGATGCGGTAAAAAATGTCGATATGAACCTGCAAAAAGGGCAGGCACTCGGTATCGTTGGTGAGTCAGGCTCTGGAAAAACCACAATTGCACTCGCGTTAAGTCAATTACTCAGCAATCAAGCGCGAGTCGGTGGCCAGACAATAGTTAATGGACAAAACATCGCAGCATTATCAAAACGCGATCTACGCCGCTTTCGCTCGCAGATTCAAATGGTATTTCAAGACCCCTTTGCCAGTATTAACCCTCGCATGACGGTCATGCAGATAGTGGAGGAAGGACTTTTAGTACAAGGCATTGATAAAATATCCCGTCAGCAGGCAGTGATGGAGAGCTTAGCAACGGTACATCTGCCAACTGAGTTTGCGCAGCGTTATCCACATGAGCTATCTGGTGGGCAGCGTCAGCGGGTGGCACTTGCACGCGCACTCATTATGCAGCCAAGTCTATTGATACTGGATGAGCCTACTTCGGCACTTGATAGCACTACACAAGTCACGGTAGTCAGCTTGCTACGAGAGATTCAAGAAAAACTGCAAATTAGTTATATATTTATCAGCCATGACTTAAAAGTCGTACGTGCATTGTGTCAGTATATTATGGTGCTAAAAGCAGGCATGTGCATTGAGTCTGGATCTACCGAAGATGTTTTTGATAATCCAAAGCATCCGTATGCACAGCAGCTATTGCAGGCGAGCATGCTATAGCTAAGCAGTCAGCACTGCACAAATATACTAATCTTAGAACAATTGGAACATCTTACATGATTGACAGGCTCAAAATAAAACCTATCCAAGCACGAGATACTAATGAGCCAAATAGACCTTCAACCACGCTTGAGCTGCTGTTTGATTTAGTCTATGTCATTGCCGTTGCTGCCGCTGCAAATGGTTTTTATAATCGCTTAGGCGAGCATGACTTTTCAGGATTTTTAACCTTTATCGTGGCATTTTTTATCCTGTGGAATGCATGGACTAGCTTTACGTGGTTTGCCTCAGGATATGATCCTGATGATTGGTTTTATCGCATATCAGTCATGTTTCAAATGTTTGGCTCATTGATGATAGCCGCTAATATCCACCAGTTTTATGAGCAAGGGCTGACATGGATTGGGGTAATGGGCTATGCCATTATGCGACTGGCGAGTTGTAGTCAGTGGTGGCGCGTTTATCGACAAGTACTAGGTCATAAAAAGGTTGCTGCACGCAGTATGGTGGGCTTGTTAACCCTCCAAGCACTTTGGATAACTTGGCTGTTTTTACCCACGTCTCTACAGACACCTGCATTATTTCTGTTTATCGCAGCAGAGTTACTTATGCCTGTATGGGCACGCTCAGAGCAGTTCAATAATTGGCATCCTGGACACATTGCCGAGCGTTATGGTCTATTGACTATTATCGTATTGGGCGAGGGTGTGGTGGGAGTTAGTAATACGATTCAATATTTTTTAGCCAACTCTTCTTCTGCTGCCAGCTCTATTATGTTCCTAGGTTCAAGCTTAGTGGCATTGGTTTTCTCTTTATGGTGGTTATATTTTATCGTCCCTTTTGATACGATTTTAAATAAAGAACGACGCCGTCATGACTTGTTTTTATTTGGTTATGGTCATTTTTTTATCTTTGCCTCAATCGCAGGTCTAGGCAGTATGCTCAATTTGGTCACTGAGTCCGTAGCGGGTGACACAAGTGATGGCGCAAATCAAGTCATCTCACAGACGTACGCGATGGGCATGTTGATGGGTATGTTGAGCGTATTTTTATTGACGCTCACTATCTTGCGAGAGTTAATGTGCCGTAAATCGAGCCATAATGTCATTGCAATGGTCATTGCTTTAACCATTATTGGGCTAAGTTATACTGCTGTGGCGCAAGGTTTAAATATTACTTATGGTATTTGGATGAGTATTTTAGCGCCTGTAATGATGATTTGGTATTTTGGTCAAGATAATAAGCATTGGTTGACCAAAAGGAGCGATTAATAGCTAACTTGCTGTAATAGAGCGATTGTTTGTCTTGAAAGATGTGTCAGATAAGTAAGAACATATCAGTTCACAATAATAGCTACATTTAAAGAAATACACTGTCACAATGGGACTAGACAGTAGTTAATTATAATATGATTAAAAAGGATTTTTTCATGTCCACAAAAAAACAAAGCTTTATTGCTAAGTTGTTACATACCAATGGTTTACAGCATGCAGGCTATTTGACGGTTGCTAAGACTCGCGCTAAGGCGTTAAAAGCCTTTTCTTATGTGGTATCTATCAGAAGACCAATGTTATTCGTTGGCGAGACCTCTTGTGAGGAGCTGTGCGACATGCTCATCAATGAAGGGAGTACTAACGTATTTATCGTTACTGATGCAGTGCTCAATGAGCTTAGTATCCCTGCCAAAGTCACTGACTACTTAGAAAGTAAGCATATCAGCTATCATGTCTACGATGGGATTACGCCAGATCCTACTTTTGAAGTCGTTGAAGAAGGATTGCAAAAGTCTATCGATACTAAATGCGATGCAATCATTGCTATCGGTGGGGGCTCAGTCATTGATGCGGCTAAAATGATTGCCATGTCACAAGGCAATAACTGCAAACCGCAGCAGCTTATCGGTCTTTTTAAAGCAAAAAAACCTTCTATGCCGCTGTACTGTGTGCCGACGACAGCTGGTACGGGTTCAGAAGCGACGTTGGGAGCAGTCGTATCCGATGATAAAACCCATCAAAAAGCCTTGTCTATCGACCCAAAGATGGTGCCATTAGCAGCGGCTATTGATCCAACTATTATGCAAGGTATGCCAGCACATATTACTGCCGATACCGGTATCGATGTGTTGACACATGCGCTAGAGTCTTGGATGAGTGCCAATGCCAGCGTCGAGACCGACTATTATGCCGCCTCTGCCGTTAAGTCTGTCATGCACAATCTACCAGTGGTGTATGAAGACGGTAGCAATCTAAAAGCCCGTGAACAGATGGGCGTAGCAGCGCATTATGGCGGTATCGCCTTTAATAAAGCAGGACTTGGCTATGTTCATGCCATCGCTCACCAGTTAGGAGCATATTATGGTATTCCTCATGGTCGTGCCAATGCCATCGTCCTACCTTATGTACTCGACGTCAATCGTAAGGCGTGCCAAAAAAGACTGGCAGAGCTGGCCAAAAAAACAGGCATGGTGAAGGACGGGCAAACTGCCAATAGCGATGCTAAAATTGCAGAACATCTTATTGCGGAAGTACGAAAATTGATTGCTACCTTAAACATCAATCCAATAGTTAAAGGCATGCAAAGTAGTGACTTTGAGAGTATTGCGAAAGCTGCGGCCAAAGAAGTCAGGGACACCTATGCAGTACCTATTTATCTATCAAAGTCTGAGATCAAAGACCTGTTAACAAAGATTAAGCAGGCAAGTGAGGATTGTACAAACAAGGATAAAAGTAATGATAAAGCTGCATAGTTAATTCGTTCTGAGTAGGACAAGGCATTGCCAGTTTTGTATATGGGATATTTTTAATTGGTTGAAAAATCATTAAAAGTTCTCCATATACAACGATAAGGAAATCTTTTGGTATTGCCTATTTTGGGTGTTTTTTAAAGGTTTTACTGTTTTATCACCTTACTACTAGGAATTCTTATGAATCGTAAATTAAAAGCCAGCGCTGCGATGATGGCTATTGCAGCAAGCAGTACTCTTTATGCCGGCTGTGCTTCTACCGAGAATCCTGCCACCGTAAAAAGTACGCCTGTTGATAACCCTTATGCACCTATTGATTCAAATTTGGCAGTGGCTACTGTAGCTGGCGGCTGTTTTTGGTGTGTGGAAGCAGGCTATGAAAAGATACCAGGTGTGGTCGAGGTGGTGTCTGGTTATGCAGGTGGTCAGTCTACTAATCCAACTTACAGTACAGTGTCAGCAGGCGGTACAGGCCATACCGAAGCGGCGCAAGTGTACTATGATCCAACGAAAATTACTTACAACGGTATCGTAAATGCCCTTTGGCGAATCGCTGATCCTACTGATAGTAAAGGTCAATTCGTCGATCGCGGTACTCAGTATCGTCCAGCTATTTTTTACCAAAATGAGCAAGAAAAACAGATAGCCGAGTCGGCTAAGCAGTCGCTACAAGCTTCAGGTGTCTATGACAAACCTGTCGTGATTGAAATCGTTCCTGCCAGCGAATTTTATCCAGCAGAAGAGTATCATCAAGATTACTATAAAAAGAATCCGTTACGTTACAAAGCCTATACTTTTAACTCAGGTCGCTATCAGTTTATCGAAAGTGTATATGGCAAAGACTATGAACTGGACTTTAGTCAGTTTAAGCCCACTTCTACTAGTGCAGAATCAGGAGTAGTAGCTCAAGAGTCGACAGCGAACGCTTTGGCAGAGACAACAAGCTTGGGTTTTAATCCGAATAATTTTGTTAAACCTGCACAAGATGAGCTAAAAAAATCGCTGAGTAACATTCAATATAAAGTCACGCAAAAAGATGATACAGAGCGCGCTTTTGATAATGCTTATTGGGACAATAAAGAGCCTGGATTGTATGTAGATGTGGTGTCTGGCGAGCCATTGTACTCTTCACGTGATAAATACAAATCTGGTACAGGCTGGCCAAGCTTTACTCGACCGCTTGATACAAGCCTTGTCGTAGAAAAAGCAGATCGAGGTATATTTGGCACTCGTACCGAAATTCGTAGTCGCTATGCTGACTCGCATGTGGGTCACGTCTTTGATGATGGCCCAGCACCTACTGGCAAACGCTATTGCATGAACTCAGCGGCGTTGCGTTTTATTCCATTAGCGCAAATGGAAAAAGAAGGCTATAGCCAATGGACTGATGACGTCAAACCTGTTAGTTAACCCTATTTTATTAGAATTTAAAATCGCTCACTACTGTTTAAATAACATAGTGGGCGATTTTTTTGTTTACTATAATTATATTAAGGATAGGAAAATATTAATCACCAAGCATGAAATGTCGCGGTGTTTGATTATATGAGTTATTAGGAAAGAAAAAGTACGCTATGTTAGAGCAGCTACAAATAAAAAAGACGCATAAGCGCCCTTTTTATTTATCTTAACCATAGTGATTAGAAAACTAGAATGCAGGTTGACGTTTAGGCACTGCCCCTAAGAACTCATTACGGGCTTGATTATCGTGTACATATTCACCAAGCATCGCTGTGCTACGGGTGGTGGAATGCTGCTTATTAACACCACGCATCATCATACACATGTGTGATGCATCCATCACTACTGCCACACCGCGACAACCAGTTACATCCATAATGGTTTGTGCCACTTGCTCACTTAAGTTTTCTTGGATTTGCAAGCGACGTGCAAACATATCGACAATACGGGCAAATTTTGACAATCCTAAAACATATCCATTGGGCAAATATCCAATGTGAGCGATACCATGAAAAGGCAACATATGATGCTCACATAGCGAATAAAATTCAATGTTTTGTACCAATACTAGCTCACGATTGGTCGATGGAAATACGGCATCATTGACGACTTCATCTAAGCTTTGATGATAGCCTTGGGTTAAATGAGCAAAAGCTTTTGCCGCACGTTCAGGAGTATCCTCAAGGCCAGGGCGAGACAAATCCTCGCCTGTTGAGCCAATCAACTGACGATAAGATTCGATACTTTCTTGATATTTTGAAGTTATTGTTGGGGTGTTACTCATAGGTTTGGCAGCCATCCAAAATGTAGGTGTAGCTTAACGCTAAATCCTTGGTCATAAACAACCGTTATAAAGGATTTTTATAAAAATGTGCAAGCTGGGAAGGGCTACGATTATACTTGAAATCGGTGCAACTTCATACCGCTATAGACGATGCTAAACCGCCTGATATATGAGAGTAAATATAAATCGATATTAGTTTACGACTGTTTACTTAATTTGAATCGTGTATAATAAGCTATCTTTTTATGATGACATTTGCTACTTTTCTTATTGTAGCGTCATTGATCAGTTGAATCACTTTACCTCAACTTTCATTACTTTAATGTATTCACAAGGAAATATTATGCTACTGCAAGGACAACGTTTCGTCGTAACTGGGATTGCAAGCAAGTTATCTATCGCATGGGCTATTGCAGAAGCGTTACATCGTGAGGGCGCATCATTGATCCTCACTTATCCAAACGATAAGATTAAAAAGCGTGTCGACATGGCAGCTGAGAAGTTTGAAGCTGACTTAGTGTTAGAGTGCGATGTGGCTTCAGATGACTCTATTGCAGCTTGTTTTGAACAAGTCAGTAATCATTGGGGTGATGGTATAAATGGCGTGGTCCATGCGATCGGTTTTGCACCAATGGACCAGCTAGATGGTGATTTTGTTAGCGCCACTACTCGTGAAGGCAGTCATATCGCTCATGATATCTCAAGCTATAGCTTTGTGGCATTGGCTAAAGCTGCTCGCGAATTACTGGCTATGCGTCATGGTTCTATGCTGACGTTGACTTACGAAGGTAGTATTTCAGTACTTCCAAATTACAATGTCATGGGCATGGCTAAGGCCAGCTTAGAGGCCAGTGTGCGTTATTTAGCGACTTCGATGGGCGGTGAGGGTATTCGTGTCAACGCCATCTCAGCAGGACCTATTCGTACTCTTGCAGCCAGTGGTATCAAATCTTTTCGTAAAATGCTTGATATTAGTGAAAAAATAGCACCACTACAGCGCAATATCAATCAGATGGAAGTCGGTAATGCGGCGTTATTTTTACTTTCGCCATGGGCATCTGGTATTACTGGTGAAATCATGTTTGTTGATGCAGGATTCAATACGGTCGCTATTAGTGAGCAATTGATGATGCTTGATGAAGAGCCAAAATAATAGTGTTTATGTATAGATTCTATCTTTTTTAATATATCAAAGGCAGCCAATTGGCTGTCTTTTTTGATTATACTATTACCTTTTTTATGACAAGCCTTTAAGCGATAGAGATGATAACCAAACTACCAAAGTGGATATTATGGGGCGGGGCAGTACTAGCGTTTAGCGCTGGTTGTGTCAATACTGCAGCACTTATGGGCTTTGCTAGATTATCTGTGTCACACGTCACAGGCAACGTGAGTTTGTTTGCAGCAGCAATCGCCTATCTAGACCTACGTAGTATCTTATATATCGGGGCTCTATTATTGTCTTTTTTAGCAGGCGCGATAATGAGCGGCTTTGTCATTGGACAAACCTCTTTAAAATTAGGGAGACGTTATGGGCGTGCGCTGTATATTGAAGCAGCTTTACTATTGCTTAGTTACTGGCTTTATCAACAGCACGATTATCTAGGACAGTTGACTGCGGCAATGGCCTGTGGATTACAGAATGCGATGGTAGCGACTTATAGCGGCGCGGTAATTCGTACCACACATTTGACAGGCTTGACATCAGATATGGGGGCAGCGATTGGTAATTGGCTGGCAGGACGACCAATCAGTAAGCCAACGCTTGGCTTTCAGGCCATTATTTGGTATTGCTTTTGTGGCGGCAGCGTTGTAGGAGCATTCTTATACGCTAGCGTCGGATATGGCGCACTCTTATTGCCAGTAAGTATTGTCTTGATAGCTGCAATTGTCTATAACCGTGCTTCGGATCGTTTGCCAGAAACGAGAGATCCGATACGACAAGGGCGTCTACCGAAACGATAGACGCTCTTATTTATATTGATAAATCAAACAAGACCTGTATGTAAGCTATAGATACAGCTTTTACTTTTCCTTGTCTTCTTCATGATCTTCATGCTCATGCAAACCTTGCATCATATCAAGCACGCAATCATCAGTACGCTGTTGATCTTCTTTATCAAGACCATCTTGATTAATATCTTTCGGTGCCATTTTAGTGGTTGCGTCGGCTTTTTCACGATTAGCCATGGGATACTCCTTTTTATCTTAATGTCTTATAGCACAGCTACAACATTCTATAAAAGTTACTCATATCACTGAATTAATATTATTCATATGAGTCATATTAATCTACTCAGTTAGTATGAGTAATCTTTGAGTGCTTGTATAGCGTTGGACTGAACCAATTTGGTGACGATGTGTAACGCTGAATAAGTAGAGAATACAAGGAGTATTAGTAGTCAAAAAATAATTAATGTATTTTAAAAACAACGCTTTTTGTAATTATAACAAAAATACTGTCAGACCAAACTCTGTTATTATAGCCACGTATTTTTAACAGTGCTACAAAAGTATAACTAGTTATCAAAGTACGTTTTCATTTTTATGACTTTCAATAATGTCTCTGGGCGCAATAAGGATACTTTATGTCAGAGCAAAAACTAGATAGCCATCTTCCTGATGATGGCAATGAGTATTTATTTACCGATACCTTTCCAAAAGGTACGGGTAAAGGGCTGATAGTGGTCGCCGTTGCTGCGATTATTAGTATGGTTATATACAACGTATTATCGTTTGATATAAATGCTAATAAAGGCCTCGCTATGCTGTTTTTTATCGGCGTATTATGGCTAACTGAAGCGGTACACGTAACGATTACTGCTCTTTTAGTAGTGGTGGTAGGCGCACTAATCGGTATACCTGAATTTGATGCAAAAATAGGGTTACAAAGCTTTGCAAGTCCGATTATCTATCTGTTTTTTGGTGGTTTTGCCTTGGCGGCAGCTCTACATGTCCAGCAGTTGGACAAAAAAATTGCCCTCAAGATACTATCGATGTCTGGTGGTAATCTTGGCACAGCGGTCTTTTTAATATTCGGCGTGACCGCATTTTTATCAATGTGGATATCGAATACAGCGACTGCTGCAATGATGTTGCCATTGGCCCTTGGTATTTTAACGCAGGTCGATCGTGAAAAAGATCGTGGTACCTTTGTGTTTGTATTATTAGGTATCGCTTATTCTGCCAGCCTGGGTGGTCTGGGTACTATCGTCGGCTCACCGCCTAACGCTATCGCTGCAAAAGCCTTGGACATTGCTTTTGTCGATTGGATGAAGTTTGGCGTGCCGATGATGTTGGTGCTATTGCCATTATTGTTAGGTGCTATGTACTTTGTGCTCAAACCCAATCTAAACCGTAAAGTTACGGTTGCACAAGAAGCACCTATCAAATGGAACAAACCACGTGTATTGACTATTATTGTCTTTATCATAACAGCACTTAGCTGGATATTTTCCAAAAAAATTGGTGCCGCACTCGATATTGCCGACACTGATGCTATTATTGCCTTGTCCGCAGCGGCAGCGGTGGTTAGCTTGGGCTTGGTATCTTGGAAACAAGTATCAGATAATACTGACTGGGGCGTACTCATGCTATTCGGTGGCGGTATTGCGTTATCGACAGTGTTAAAAGTCTCTGGTGCATCGTTAGTGCTTGGTGAAACAGTCGCTAACGCTTTATCCTCGGCGCCTATTATTTTGGTGATGATTGCAATTTCAGCATTTATTATCTTTTTAACAGAGTTTGCATCTAATACAGCATCCGCAGCGCTATTGGTGCCAGTATTCGCTGCTATCGCTGAACAGATGGGCTTGCCACATGAGGTGCTAGTGTTGGTCATCGGTATTGGTGCATCGTGCGCCTTTATGCTACCGGTAGCGACGCCGCCGAACGCAATTGTCTTCGGTACTGGTCTGATAAAACAGTCAGAGATGATTCGTACAGGTGTGGTATTGAATATTATTGCCACCTTTATAATCGGTCTTTGGGCGTACTTTTTTCTGATTTAACCATATGTTAGATAACAAAAAACCGATATCTGAAGGCTCAGTTATCGGTTTTTTTATATAATGCTGATTTCGTATCAGTCAGCTGTTTGTACAGCCTCATTAAAGGCTACTCAGAATAATCCAGCCACACCCAGCCATTCTCAAGCCATTCGCTTAACTCGTCTGGATCGACATCTGCAACATCTTGATAACGCAGATGCTCGCCATTTGCCAATCGTATTAGTATGGCCGCTGTTGCCTTATCGATACCATCAAGGCGTTGACCATTGGCATATAGCGTGATGTCATTGTCATTTTGGCTATAGAGTAGGCGATTACTATAATCTGCCTGCAGTGTTGCCCCATCAGATAACGCTTGCATCAGCTCGTCAGTCTCCAATGTCTCCTCTGGAACCAGCGCATCGTATTGACGTTTGCTCACCACTTCAGACACGGCTTGACGAATGATGTCGTCACCGCGCTCAGACTGCAGCATTTGTAATAGCTGTTTTTTAATCGCACCAATGCTATCTGCTTGTAGTTCACCTGATGCTTGTAGCGCTTGCGGCAGTAGCATTGGGACAAATAAATCGCTGTCGTTGGTCGCGATATCGGCCATGCTGTCGATGATTTGCATAAGGTTTGGACGACGACAGCCAAATGAAAACGTCAGGCAGTCGTCTTGTGCTACCCCAAAATGCGAGAGTTTTGGTGGTACATAAAGTACGTCACCCGCTTCTAATATCTCATCAAAGATAATCTCGCCCATATCATCAAAAAGTCGAATCGGCTCATCTGCGACAAACTCAGTGTCTTTGTCACAAAACTTACCGAGCTGCCAACGGCGCGGCCCAAACCCTTGTGCCAAAAACACATCATAATCATCATAGTGCTTGCCGACTGAGCCGCCTGCAGGCGCGTACGAGACCATAATATCGTCGCGTTGCCACTGCGGAATAAAGTCAAATGCTTGCCAAAGCTTTCCAAGCTCAGGAGACCACTGTTCCATATTCTGTACTAACACGGTCCACTGTTTTGGCAAATTAGCAAAATCTGTTTCGATTAGCGGACTCTTTTTGAGTTGCCATTGCGCTTCGCCTTCTTGCTTAGTCGTAGCTTGAGTCAATAGGCGCGCTGAAGCATCTTCTTCCAAAGCAAGATCGAGCATATCTTCTTGCTCAAACATATCGATCAGTTGCGGTAAACCTTGCTTAATAAGTAACGGTTTTTTTTGCCAATACTCGTTCAAGAACTGCTCGGGAGTAATAGAGTCGGGTAAACAAAGAGGAATTGTGGTCATTGGTAAATCCATATTTAAAAATGGGTATAAGATTAATAGTAAGGAGTGCTTTATAGGACGGTTTTAATAGTTTATGATTATCGCCTATCTGATACAGAGTATGACAGTCGCTAGTATTACAGTACTAGTGACTACTAACAAAACATCCCATATCAGAACATCCCATTAATCGTAGGACATTTATGAAAAAATTACAATTTATCGTCATTATCGCAAGCGTATTCTTCCTTCAAGCTTGTGTACATAAGATAGTAACGGTACCTGCTAAAGTTGCCTATAAAACCACCAAAGGCGTGGTCAAAGGTACGGTTGCGGTCGGCAAAGCCATCATACCAGGTGACAGTGACGACGATGATAAAAAGGATAAAAAGTAAAACCTTACTTATCGACTATGGAGTTTGAATTAAAATCAATCATAGTTTTCAAAGTAAGGTTATCACTTATTAAGATAAAAACTTAGTAAGACAGTACTATTATCGAAATAGGAGCGTGTAAATCATTTTGCACGCTCCTATTTTTTAGTATTAGCTTAACTGCTACTAAAGCTTGGCAATCCAGTCTTTAATAGCGCGTGCTTGCTCAGCGGCATTACCAGTATAGGTCGCTGGTGTGAGCTCACGTAGACGTGCTTTATCAGCATCGCTAACGGCTGCCAACTCGTCACTGTCAACGAACGTTAGCATCGCTTCGCGAGTCATGGCATTGCCACGAGTTAGGGCTTTGAGTTTCTCATAAGGGTTCTCAACGCGGTAGCGACGCATGACCGTTTGAATCGGCTCTGCCAATACTTCTTGTGCTTGGTCAAGGTCATCATTCAAACGCTGCGCATTTAATTCAAGTTTGCCTACGCCTTTTAGGCAAGCATCAAATGCAATCATGCTTTGCGCCAGACCAACACCGATATTACGTAGTACGGTCGAGTCTGATAGATCGCGCTGCATACGTGAGATCGGCAGTTTTTCGCCCAAATGTGCGAGCATGGCATTGGCCACGCCCAAGTTGCCTTCTGAATTTTCAAAATCAATGGGATTAACTTTATGCGGCATGGTAGATGAGCCAACTTCACCGTCCTTTAGACGCTGCTTAAAATAGCCTAAGCTAATATATTGCCAAATATCACGGTTAAAATCGATCAATACCGTATTAAAACGCTTTACAGCATCAAACAACTCGGCGATATAGTCATGTGGCTCGATTTGCGTCGTATAAGGGTTAAAGGTCAGCTCAAGGCGCTCATTAATAAATTGCTCTGCATGCATAGCCCAGTCTACATCAGGATAGGCTGATAAATGCGCGTTATAGTTACCGACTGCGCCATTGATTTTACCAAGTAGCTCAACCTGACCAATTTGCTTGATTTGGCGGGCGAGGCGATAAGCCACGTTTGCCATCTCTTTACCTAGTGTCGTTGGGCTGGCAGTTTGACCGTGAGTACGTGAGAGCATTGGCTGATCGGCGTGCGCAATGGCTAGGTCGGCGATACTGTCGGTCACTTGCTGCATTTTTGCAACCACAAGCTCGCGGCTATCTTTTAGCATCAATGCGTACGATAAGTTGTTAATGTCCTCACTAGTACAGGCAAAGTGAATGAACTCAAGTGAGTCAATTAAGGCATCCTGACCACGAAATTTGTCTTTGATAAAGTACTCAACCGCTTTTACATCGTGATTGGTCGTTGCTTCGATGTCTTTGATTGCTTGTGCATCCGCTTCACTAAAGTCATCAACAATGCTATTTAAAAAGGCATTGGTATCTGTATCAAATGCTGATAATTCACCGATTGCGCTATTATCCGCCAATGACTGTAACCAGCGAATCTCAACGGTGACGCGTGCTTTGATCAAGCCAAATTCAGACAAATAAGGACGTAAGCTGTCGGCTTTGGATGCGTAACGACCGTCGATTGGGGAGAGTGCGGTAAGTGGAGTCATAGTGATGCCTCGATAGTTATGAGATAAAAAATTGCAAAGGTGTAGCTACTAAAAATTGCTATATAAGCACGGGGTAAAAATAGTTGCGCGTAATATAGCAGAAATGTGAATGTAAAAAACCCGTCTATTCATATAACTTTATATTTAAGGTGTATTGACAGTATCTGATTGCGTTGTCCCATACTGAGTATTAAAGTAAAAACTACGATGAGTTTTGGCACTTAAGTTTAAAGGTACTGTTTTCACTGTTCCGTTTTCTCCGATTGGCACACTATCGTTCGCATAATCGCTTGCCTGATAACTAGGATCAGCGAGTTTCGACGTTACTGCGGCGTTGTTGTCGCCTTTTTTTTGCAGAATGTCGTGCATGATGAAATTGTTAATATCGATATTGGCACGGTTGGTCGCAGTAATCTTATAAGCAATGCAATTCCCAGGCTTAATATCTGCGCCTGCGCCAGTCTCTGAGCTAGAAAGGGGGTCTTTGCTATAAGTGAGACTGGTAATATCAGTCACTTTGCAGTCATTAGCAGCCTGTTCTTTTTCTAGCACTAAAGCTACGTTTTGATCAATAACTCTACCAAAGTTATTGTTTTGATACTCATATTTCGCATTCTCTAACGTAATAGCCTTTTTATTAGTCGTCGTACGAATAGGATAAATAGTGTCGCTTCTTTCTTCTAAAAGGCAAACATTACCTTGGCCATTTAAGTTAGTAATAGGTATTTTAATTTGATATTTGCCAATAGCGTTGCCGGACTTTTCTACAGATTGTGTGGCGTAAGTTATGGTTGGGTTATCACAGTTATTGACTATTTTGACTATGCTACCAGCAATACCAGATTCAGAAGCGCTGTTAAATAGACCATTGAAATAATTAGGTTTGTTGCTGTAGGCACCGCTTGTTATG
Organism: Psychrobacter sp. 1Y10; assembly: GCF_052259005.1. Taxonomy (NCBI): domain Bacteria; kingdom Pseudomonadati; phylum Pseudomonadota; class Gammaproteobacteria; order Moraxellales; family Moraxellaceae; genus Psychrobacter; species Psychrobacter sp. 1Y10. The sequence continues at coordinate 187,916 of NZ_JBQQES010000005.1, forward strand.
TTTGCGTTACTAGCATCTGCCTCTGCAGCAGTAATACCGCCATTGTCACCAAATACTATACCAGAAAAAACATAGTAATATGGTTCGCTCTCTACTCCAAAGCTAATCCACTCATTATAACTTTCACCAACTACATCGGCCTCAATAGCACTATTGCCTTTCATGATACCTTCGTACGTTAAAGTTACAGACTCTGCATTCCTAACTGCGACTACATAATTGCTTTTTGAGTTTTCAATCCCATAGCTGACGTAGCTACCGTTATTAGGGATAACGGTGCTGGTATTGAGAGAAGCATACGTGTTTTGGTTATTGGGGTTGGTAGAGGTTTCTTTTAGAATATTGGTAAAGGTAGGCGTAGGGGGCAAGGTACCTCTTTTTTGACCAGATGCAAAAGATACTTGTCCATTAGCATTGGTAGTAGGCGTAAACGAGCTGCTATTGCCGCTACCGTTAAGTGCAGTGATTCCATAATAATACAAACCACTATCCCCACCATTTGAGCTATCAACACGCAATTGTGGTCGACTTATCGTATTATTGGAACTAAAACTATTTCCTGCCAGTTTTTTGCCCATAAAGTAATCACCCATGGCACCAAAAAAGTAGCCAACATCGGGATTTTCTCTAACCGTCGCTTGTACAGGCAGGTTGATCTGAGTGTTTTCAGTAAAACTTAGTGTTTGGCGGGCAATCTCAGAGTTACCACCTGTGGTATAGCTGGTTTGACCAATTTTTATGGTATGTAAAGAAGTGATGTCATCAGGCGTAATAGTTATCGTATAGGTAAATTTATCTCTGTCGCTACCAGCGTTGGACTCATTTTTAATTTCAACACCGTTGTCTCCAACTGTAACACTAGAGCCGTTATAACCGTTTGACGGTCCTGCAGTAACCTTAAACTTACCAGTAGCATTTGCTGCTGTTCTGTAAGTACCTGAAGCAATACTACCTGCGATCGTATTTGTGTCGCGAGTAAATTTTCCAAAACCTGTAGGGTTAGCTTGCGCCATTAAAGGTGTGGTAATAACGACAAAAGCAATGACATGTTTTTTCCATGTTGAATAAGGTTTTACAATGTTAAAAACAGGAATGAAACGGCCAGTCATGAAATATCCCACAAACATATCTAGAAAATATTAATTGATAACGAGCACTGATAAATAATGATTAGTCTTAAAACCCACAAGGCGCATCAATAGATGCAATCACGCCGCCACCTAAACAAACCTCGTCAATATAGAAGACTGCTGATTGACCTGGAGTGACTGCACGTTGCGGTTCATCAAACACGACGCGGACTTCAGTGCCGTCAGCATTTACTGCAAATACATGGCAGGCTTGATCTGGTTGACGATAGCGCGATTTTGCCATGCAACGTAAACCTTCAGCTCTAAATATATCCGTAGGTGGCAGACCATCAATCCAGTCGAGCTTATAAGCTTGCAGCTCATTACTCATGAGCATCGGATGCGCGTGGCCTTGACCAACGATCAAACGGTTTTTGTCCAAGTCTTTTGCTAGTACAAACCATGGTTCTTCTGGACGATCTTTAACACCGCCGATACCGATACCGCCACGCTGACCTAACGTGTAATACATCAACCCATCATGAGTGCCAATCACTTTATTATCGTCAGTGATAATATCGCCTTTTTGGGCAGGCAAGTACTGCTGCAAGAAGTCTTTAAAACGACGCTCACCAATAAAGCAAATGCCCGTCGAGTCTTTCTTTTTAGCGGTAGCTAGATCATGTTCTTCAGCAATTTGACGTACGACTGGTTTTTCAAGCTCACCAACTGGAAACAAGGTCTTGGCAATTTTGTCACCGCCAACCGCATGTAAAAAGTAGCTTTGGTCTTTATTGTTATCGAGTCCGCGCAGTAGCTGTGCAACGAGCGTACCATCGGCATTGGTATAATTGACACTACGGCGTGTATAGTGACCGGTGGCAATATAATCAGCACCAAGGGTTAGGGCATAATCTAAGAACGCCTTAAATTTGATCTCTTTATTACATAAGATGTCAGGATTAGGCGTGCGGCCAGCTTTGTATTCCGCTAAAAAATGCTCAAATACGCGATCCCAGTATTCCATGGCAAAGTTGGCTGTATGCAATTTAATACCGATTTTGTCACACACTGCTTGCGCGTCGGCTAAGTCGTCCATAGCTGTACAGTATTCGGTGCCATCATCCTCTTCCCAGTTTTTCATAAACAGCCCTTCCACCTTAAAGCCTGCTTGCTGGAGTAGGACGGCTGATACAGAAGAATCGACACCACCTGACATGCCAACGATCACATGCTTGGTGCTTGGATTGTCGATATCAGCGAGCGTCAGAGGGCGCTGGGCGCTGAAAGAAACAGAAACGGGTATGCTTGATGTATTTGGCATGACTGACATAGAACGGCTCAACTTTTTATACTTTATTCAACGTTTAAGATGACGCAACGTCATTTTATCTTTTGGATTCAGTTTATTTTTAGAGTAGATATGATGATAAAATAAGGGCTATATTATACCAGCTAATTGAAACTGATGGCGACCTATGGCATCTTACTGCTTGTAAAATTCAGATAGTAGTTTTAAATTATTTTAATCACGCTTATTTTGGAATAGTAATGATAAAAATTGGTCAGGGTATTGATGTCCACGCGTTTCATAACAATGGTCAGCAACAACAATATGTCATACTAGCGGGCGTGCCTATTGAGCACAGTCATAGCTTACTGGCACATTCAGATGGTGATGTGGTGCTACATGCACTTGCAGACGCGCTATTAGGTGCATTAGCGCTTGGCGATATTGGTCAGCACTTTCCAGATACGGATGCAGCCCATGCAGGTTTGGATTCAAGGGTGTTACTACGCTATGTCTATAGTAAAGTTCAAGAAGCAGGTTACATGTTAGGTAATGCCGATATTACGGTGATGTGTGAGCGCCCAAAACTTGCTCCTCATAGCCTGGCTATGCGCGAAAATATCGCCAGTGATTTGCAAACGGTCATTAGCAATGTCAGCATTAAAGCCACGACGACAGAAAAACTTGGCTTTACCGGTCGACAAGAAGGGATTATGGCCAGCGCCGTGGTATTATTGGTTCCCACTGTTGTCGAACCCAGTTAATTTTATTCGTACAAAAATTGGCCAAACTGAAAAGTACGTGACTTGCAATACTGTAATGGTTGCCCCATGTATGAAGCAACTCTTCATCCAATTATTTTGTATTGATGTCTATTTTAATGAACCGCTTTAATCAATAGGAGCTTTTATGAGTGAACAAACCCCGAATACCGCTGCAAACGATGTTGAACAATTGATTCGTGATCAAATTAAAGACAATAAAGTTATCTTATATATGAAAGGCACACCGCAATTTCCGCAGTGTGGTTTTTCAGCACGTTCTATTGAAGTGTTGACCCAAATTGGTCGTCCATTCGCGTTTGTTAACATTTTGGAAAATCCAGAAATCCGTGCGACGTTACCGAAAGTTGGTAACTGGCCAACGTTTCCACAGTTATGGATTGATGGTGAGTTGATGGGCGGATCAGATATCATTCTTGAGATGTATCAATCAGGTGAGCTTAAGCCGTTGGTTGAAGCAAACAGCCCTGCTGCTTAATGATCTACATTTTTTTGGACCACTTTGTTGTCCAAAACTACTTTATTGTTTAAATAAGTGATTTGTATTTTTTGGCATTGCAAACCCGAGTAACTGATATAGTTGCTCGGGTTTTTGTTGTCTATGTACTTTGTTGTTTTTATCGGTTTTAGCCCCATATAGTGGTTAAGATACATACAATTTAGATAATAAGAGATACTTATGAATGACCAATCAAAACAAGATGCCTCAGCTAAGCAGCAAGAAGCGACAGAACAAACTGCCATTGAGAAGCGCCGTGAACATCTAAAAGCTGAGTCTCTACGCCTTATTGAGATGGCAGGCAATGAGCCAAACTCTGCACTTAGATGTATTCATCAACTGAGTGTGGCAGGCGGTGCTACAGAAGCGACTTATGTTGCCATTGAGCAGCGAGTGGTAGCTGATCAAGACACAGCGGGCGCTTATCATTTGGCATTGCTGGCGCAAAATACGCCAGATTTACCCATTGATGCGCGCCAGCTTATTGAGCTGGTCGTCAATAAAGGCGACAACGATCAGCGTTTGGCCCTACTCAAAAACTTACCATTACCACCTGTTGATATGATAAAAGAGTATATTTTAGCCAGTAACGATGGTGATGCTATTGGCCAGATGAATGCTTATTTGCAGATCAATCCAGAAGGCTATGGCAGCCATCATATGCTAGCTAGCAATCAAGCAGATCGTATTGTACCGTTAAGTCCTGGCAACAATGCAAACTAAAATGATGAGGGTCACTAATCGTTAACTGGTTGGTAAGTAACTGGCTCTTATAGCCTAAATTTTACAACGATAAGTTAATTTTAATCGTTTTTGACGCAACGTTTTTTAAGTGCGCAAAAATTGTTATAATTAGCAGCTGTTTTTTAGTATCTTTATTTAGATAACTGTTTTTAAAGATACCAGTTTTTAACAATACTCCCATCTGTTCTTAAAATACGATTGACGACCATTCATTGCGCGATAAATAATTGTTGAAATCAGTTATTTATCGTCAAAAACTTTGTCATTCAAGCGAGGCTTACATGCAATACCCAAAACATTACGACGTGATAGTGATCGGTGGCGGTCATGCTGGTACAGAAGCTGCTTTAGCATCTGCACGTATGGGCGCGCAGACCCTGCTGTTGACGCATAATATTGAGACGTTGGGTCAAATGAGCTGTAATCCAGCGATTGGCGGTATCGGGAAGTCGCATTTGGTGCGTGAGATTGACGCGCTCGGCGGTGCTATGGCACTAGCGACAGACAAGGCAGGTATCCAGTTTCGCGTGTTAAATAGCCGCAAAGGCGCTGCCGTGCGCGCCACCCGTGCCCAAGCGGATCGTATTTTGTATAAAGCTGCCGTACGCGCGACGCTTGAAAATCAGCCCAATCTTGATTTATTTCAACAAGGTGCTGATGATATTTTGGTAGAAAACGGCCGTGCGACTGCGGTTGTCACCTCTACTGGTATTGTTTTTAAGACTGAAACCGTCGTTTTGACCTCGGGAACGTTTTTAGGCGGGGTTATTCATATAGGTCTTGAGAACTCTAAAGGCGGACGTGCAGGGGATCAGCCTTCTATTAAGTTGGCAGATCGTTTGCGTGAGCTAAAGCTGCCAGTAGGGCGCCTAAAGACAGGTACACCTGCACGTATTGATGCGCGTAGCGTAGACTTTAGTGTAATGACGGTGCAGCCAGGTGATACGCCACTACCAGTGATGAGCTATATGGGTGATGTCTCTATGCACCCTGAGCAAGTTAATTGTTATATTACGCATACTAATGCACGCACCCATGACATCATCCGTGAAAACCTCGAGCGCTCACCGATGTTCTCTGGCAAAATTGAAGGTGTAGGCCCGCGCTATTGTCCATCCATTGAAGATAAGATTCACCGCTTTGCTGACAAAGACAGTCATCAGATTTTTATTGAGCCCGAAGGTTTGACCACGCATGAGTTGTATCCAAATGGTATCTCAACCAGCTTGCCATTTGATGTGCAGCTTGAATTTATTCATAGTATGAAAGGGCTTGAGAATGCCCATATTACCCGTCCCGGTTATGCGATTGAGTATGATTATTTTGATCCACAAAATCTAAAACCAACCCTTGAGACCAAATCTATTGATCGCTTATATTTTGCAGGTCAAATCAATGGTACGACGGGTTATGAAGAAGCTGGCGTGCAAGGTTTGCTTGCAGGCACCAATGCGGCATTAGTTACTACTAATAATAGCGAGTTTGAGACATGGACACCGCGCCGTGATGAGGCCTACCTTGGCGTGCTAGTCGATGACTTGATTACGCACGGTACTACCGAGCCGTATCGCATGTTTACTAGCCGTGCTGAGTATCGTTTGCTACTGCGTGAAGACAATGCGGATCAGCGTCTGACGGAGACTGGTCGTAAACTTGGCTTGGTTGATGATGAGCGCTGGCAAGCGTATCAAGAAAAGATGGAAGCCATTGCGACAGAATCCTCACGCTTAAAGGATATGTGGGCAACCCCTGCTAATGCTTTGGGACAAAAAGTTACTGAGCAAACAGGCGAGGTACTTAGCAAAGAGGCGACCGCTTTTGACTTGATGAAACGTCCACAAATCCACTTTGCTGATATCGCTGCTATTACTGATTCACAAGTCGATGCGCAAGTAGGTGAGCAGATTGAGATTTCTGTCAAATACGCAGGCTACATTGATCGTCAGTCTGATGAGATTGAACAAATGAAGCGCTTAGAGAATACTAAATTGCCTGAGGATTTTGACTATAGTATTGTGTCAGGGTTATCAAATGAGATCGTGCAAAAGCTTACACAAGTGCGTCCTTCGACCTTAGCTCAAGCTGGGCGCGTAAGCGGTGTGACTCCTGCTGCCGTTCAACTGTTGGCGATGACTGTCAAAAAGCAGAAAAAAGCAAAAGCGGCATTAGGTTCTTAATAATAGTACATGACTGATAATAGTGCGTTAACACTTAGATAGCGCATCAACATTTGCAGTCTGTAGAAAAACCCACAATAATCTTTTATTGTGGGTTTTTTTCTGTTTATATGTTTAACAATTTAAAAACAGCTTGGTACTGTTATACTTTGGTTTAGTAAGAAATAATACTAGTCAAATATAAATAAGGAGTAACGTTATGCCTTATGATAATTTATCAGACTTACCAGATGCGGTAAAAGACAATTTACCCAAACATGCACAAGAAATTTTTCGTGCAGCCTTCAATAGTGCAAGTGAGCAGTACGATGATGAGTCTCGCTGGTTTGCGACGGCATGGGCAGCCGTCGAAAATGTCTACGAAAAAAATGCTGATGGTAAGTGGGTAAAAAAACCAGATCATAAATAAAGATGTAGTACACTCTATAATATTTTACTCCACTATTATTTAATCTGACCTATAATAAGTATGTGCTCATGCCTTCAATGACATCGCTTTGAGCACATGACTAATCTGAGCTTATCTATGATCGAAGCTATTGTTTTTGCGATTACTATTGTACTGCCCAACCTTGCCTTAATGTGGTTGGGTTTTTTTATGCAAAGACGCGGCGAGGCGAGTCAGGCTTTTATTGATCAATCCTCAAACTTTGTCTTTAATTACTGTTTGCCCTGTTTGCTATTTTTTAGCGTGGTCGATAGTGAGGTTGATTATGGCAAACAAATCACGCTGATAGTCGCGGGTATTTTGGTGACCTTTATCTTGTTTATTGGTGCAGAGGTTTATGCCAAGCGTTTTGTGAGTCGTCCAGCGGATCAAGGGGTGTTTGTACAAGGTATATTTCGTAGTAATATGGCGATTATCGGGTTGGCGACAGTTGCCAACGCCTACGGAGAGCGCGGTTTAAGTATTGGTGCGGTCTATATGGGCGTGGTGACGATATTGTTTAATATTTTAGCTGTCATCACCCTTAGCCGTGTGTCCAAAAGCGTCGATGATACATGGATCAGCCGCAGCACCATGATTGTCAAAAAACTATTTACCAATCCATTAATCATCGCTTTATTGGCCGCTTTTGCTTATAAGGCTCTTATGCTGCCGCCACTTACTGGCGTTATCCATACGACTGGCGATTTATTAGCAGCGGTGGCATTGCCATTGGCCTTAATTTGCGCTGGGGCCAGTATTGATTTAAAGTCGATGCTGCATCCTTCAGGATTATCCATGCAAGCCAGTATCGGTCGTATTGTTATTGCACCAATAGTCGCTATCGCGGTAGGATTAGGCTTTGGACTGACGGGTGTACATATGGGTGTGTTGTTTTTGATGGCTGCATCACCGACCGCCGCTGCCAGTTATGTAATGGCAAAGGCAATGGGAGGCAATGATGTGCTCGCCGCCAATATTCTTGCTTTTACCACGGTAGTAGGAATGCTTGGGATGGCGATTGGCGCGGCGATGTTACGGGCGTTAGGATTGATATAGCAGTCATGTTTTATGACAAGATAGAGAAAATACGTTCACTCAAGCAAGTAACTAAGTATTCAAGCAAGTAATTAAGTAACTGAGTAACTAAGTATCCAATAAATGAAAGTAGCAACAACGCCATAATAAATACGATTATAAATTTAACCAGCAAGGAGTGCTCATAGTGCAATTATTAAATCAAGCGGTAGTGACCGAACATCTCAATATGCAAGCAGCTATTGATGCCATCGAAGAGCTATTACATCAGCAAGCGGCGCATCCTAATTGGGTAAAGGCGCCTGAACGTTTAGTCATTGAGACTTTTGGCGAAGATAAAGAGCATAGCTCAGGCTCGCACTTATCAATGCCAGCAACTATCTATGATGGTGAAAAAGAGTATACCGCCGTAAAGCTTGTCACCATTTGCCCTGATAATCCTAGCCGTGATATGCCAACGACCACTGCCATTATTACTGTATCAAATAATGATACTGGTGAGATATTGGCCATTATGGATGGCATTTATATCACTCAAGTGCGCACCGCTGCATTATCAGGTATCGCTACTAAGTATATGACAAAGCCTGATTGTCAAAGTGTCGCTGTCGTCGGTTGTGGCGGTATGGCTTATGAACAACTAAATGCTGTGTTGACAGTACGCCCTGACATTAAAACAGTATATCTATGGAACAGAAACCATGAGGGTGCAGCGCAATTTAAAACCCGTTTTGCCCGTGATTATGCTCAATGGGATGTTGAAATCAGCGTCTGCGAAGAGGTAGGTGATGCGATCCGTGATGCTGATATTATTAATGTTGCCACCCGTGCGACGGAAGGTTTATTTAGTATTGATCAAATTAAAACAGATGCACATATCAATGCAGTAGGGGCTTATCAAGCGACAATGAAAGAGATCGGTAACGATGTCGTTGCAAATAGTAGCATGGTCGTCGTTGATGATTTGGCCGGTAGCCGTCACGAAGCAGGTGATTTGATTCAAGCACATGATAATTCTGATTGTACCTGGACATGGGATGATCTCAGTGGTGATCTACAAGCGTTGGTAACTGGAGCGCTAAAAAAAGAGGTGACTAAGTCTGCTGGGGTAACACTATTTAAGTCTGTGGGTGCAGCCAGTTTTGATGCAGCAGTTGCTTTATATGTTGCAAAGCAAGCAGAACAAAATAGTCTCGGATCGTCAATTGATTGGTAATACTGTGTTTGTTTTATAGTGGAACGACTATATGACAGCCATTAAAAAAGCCGTTTTCTCGTATAAGAGAAAACGGCTTTTTTGGTATAAAATTGGGCTACATCAATTTAAGTTGTCTCTATCTCGCTTGTCTTTACGATGCTGCTTTCTTTTTGCACTTGTATGATACGTCAGATAACCTCCAACGGCCATTACTGCAAGAAATGCAACGATATATAGAAATATTGATGAACCAATAAAAGCAGATGATTCCATGACCGTTATCTCATTAAAGTTCATCTTTGATTATGCAAGCGTCTCCTCTTGTTGTAAAGTAAACAAGTTTAGCTCAGGTGTAAGTTCAAGTGAACGCAGGCGTGTGGCCTGATCATAAACGTTTGCTGTCACGATTAATTCATCTGGCTGATACGTGGCTAAAAACGCAGTAAGTTTTGGCTTGACCGTCTCAACAGAGCCAATAAAGGATACCGATAAAGCGTTGTCTACCATCATTTTCTCGCTTGAGCTCCAGATGCTGTCCATATCGTGAGTGGGTTTTGGCATTTGGCCTGTTTCCCCGCGGCGCAAGCGTACAAAGCTTTGCTGTGCTGAGGTGAAGTGATAATGCGCGGTGGCGTCATCATCAGCGAGTAACAGGTTCGCCGCTATCATGACGTAAGGTTTGTCAAGATAGGCGGACGGCTTGAATTGCTCGCGATAGGTCGTGATGGCCTGCTCAAGCATCGCGGGGGCAAAGTGAGAGGCAAACACATAAGGCAAGCCCAGATGCGCCGCTAGGGTAGCCCCAAATAGTGATGAACCTAAGATCCAAATAGGCACGTTTGATTGGGCACCAGGAAACGCCTGTACAGGGCTGTTATCTGTACCATTACCCAAAAAATACATCAGCTCCTGCACATCTTGCGGAAAGCGCTCAGCATCTTTCATTTGCCGGCGTAGTGCCTGGAAGGTCGCACCATCCGTACCAGGAGCACGCCCCAAGCCCAAATCAATACGGTCACCATACAGTGCTTGTAATGTCCCGAACTGCTCAGCGATGACCAAGGGGGCGTGGTTTGGCAGCATGACACCGCCAGCACCGATACGAATACGCTTGGTTTGACTGCCGATATGTGACAGCAGCACAGAGGTGGCCGCGCTTGCGATACCCGGCATATTGTGGTGCTCTGCCATCCAGTAACGATTGAGGCCGACTTCTTCTGCGCGCTGAGCGGTCTCAACCGTCTGTGCAATGCCTTTAGCGATGGTGCTACCTTCAGGGACGGGCGCTAGGTCTAAAAAAGATAAAGGGATTTGTGTGCTCATAAATTATCCAGTCGTTTGTCAGTTATTTGCTATTGATATGCTTATAGTTGGGGCTGGTTTCAAGTGCCCCCAGTCACTGTTAATAAATCCTAACAAAGACGGTTAATGCTGTTTTTAAGCTCGCTTAACCGTTATCCAGACACGGTGATGATCACGGTGATAATGGTCGTTAGGTCTTATAACTAAGTCAGAAGTAGGGAGATAATGGCTTATTTTGGCATTATGTGAGGGCACTAAAAAAGCAGGCAACCTAAGTCACCTGCTTCTTCATAGGCTCATTATAAAAAGACAATAAATCGAATTATCAGTGTCCTAATGAGCAGATATTACTTATCTTGGCCACCAAGCTTATAGGCTAAGACATAGTCTCCAATGGTTGTACCCACTGAACCATGACCACCAGCGACCAAAAGTACCATCTGCTCGCCTTTAGAGTTTAAGTAAGTCATGGGTGTCGCTTGACCCCCTGCTGGAATACGAACATTCCACAGCACGTCGCCATTTTTTAGATCATACGCTCGAAAGTTGTTTTCTGTCGCGGCTGACAAAAACGCTACGCCGCCTTTAGTGATGATAGGTCCACCAATACCAGGCACGCCCAATTCCAACTTTATAGGAATAGGAGATAGGTCTTGTACCGTACCGTTTTTACGTTGATACGCGATATCACCTGTGGCCAAATCCGCACCAGCGACCGTGCCCCAAGGTGGCTGCTGGCAGGGTACACCTAGCGGTGATAAAAAGGGCCCCATTTCTACTGCATAATCTGCCCCTTTGTTTTCATTGACCCCTTGCTCGCCTTTATTGGTCTCTGCATCACCCAACGTGTCTCTAGGGATAAGCTTAGATGTAAATGCCAAATATGTGGGCATACCGAACATCACGCCATTTTCAGGATCGACTGCAATACCGCCCCAATTGAAGGTACCAAAGTTACCAGGATAGATCAGACTACCCTTGGTTGATGGTGGGGTATAACGGCCATCGTAATTAAGCTTGTTGAACTCAATACGGCACATCATTTGATCCACGAGGCTTGCACCCCACATGTCTTTTTCAGTGAGTGGTTCAGGCTCAAAGCTCAAGCCAGAATAAGGCTGAGTCGGTGCAGCGTGCTCGCCTGCCACAAGATAGCCTTGCGGTGCAGGGCGCTCTTTGATCGGTACAATAGGCTCGCCCGTCGCTCGGTTTAGCACATACACATCACCTTGTTTGGTTGGCACCACCAACGCAGGCTGTACGCCATCAGCGGTATCTAGATCAAGTAAGGTTGGCTGCGCAGGGGTATCCATATCCCAAAGATCATGATGGACAAATTGCTGAACCCAGCGTGCTTTACCCGTCTCGATATCTAGTGCGACCACAGACGTTGCGTATTTTTCTTCAGCAGCGTTGCGATAGCTACCAAGCTGGTCAGGCGTACGATTGCCCATTGGAAAATACGCCAATCCAAGCTCTTCATCAGCGCTAGCAATCGCCCATGAATTGGGCGAGCTGGTTTTGTAAGTTTGGGATGGGTCGTTGACATCAAAAGGCGCGGTGTTTTCAGGGTCACCTGAATCCCAGTTCCAAAGAAGCTCACCGGTATTGACGTCATAAGCACGTATCACACCAGAAGGCGAATTTACATCATAGTTGTCGTTGACCGCGCCCGCTACGATGATGGTATCACCCGCGACTACTGGTGGCGACGTCGAATAATAATACCCTGCTTGATTAAACGGCATGTTATGCATCAAATCTAGCGCGCCATCATCACCAAAGTCTTGGCAGCGCTGCCCAGTATTTGGGTCAAGGGCGTATAACTTTGCATCAGAGGTGGGGATAAATATCTTGGCATCGCACTGCTTGGAGGCGTTTTTAAAGGTGTTGCCAGCAATTTTTTGCACTTGCACAGTGCTGGTTGTCTCGTCACTAGCAAGGGCAGGCGCCGGATCAGAGCCCGCTTGACCCGCGTAATAGGACACGCCGCGACATGTCTGGTGCTGACGTTGTAGGTTTTTTCCTACTTTTGGATCAAACGTCCACAGCGTTTCACCAGAGTCAGCATCTAATGCCATGACCCAGTTGTGAGGCGTACATAGGTATAGTGCATTGCCAATTTTTAGGGGCGTTGCTTGATAAGTGGTCTCACCAACATCGTTAGGACCTTTAACGTCACCCGTTTGGATTTGCCATGCCAGCTCAAGGTCTTTGACGTTGCTGGTATTGATTTTATCTAAAGGTGAATAGCGTTGGCCGTAGTCGGTACGACCATAAGCGCTCCACTCGCCATCTGGTGTGTGTTCACCGTTTGATAACGGGTCACCAAGATTGGCTGACGTCTCATCTGAGCTGTCATTTTGCTTGCTTTTATCTGTAGCAGATAAATCAAGCTCGCCCAGTTTATCAGTAGCGTTATTTGCCAGACTACCAAAAGAGAGCAGGGCACCTACGCCCACGCTTGCAAGCAGACCCCAATAGTACACAGGGCTTTTTTTTGTGGAGTCTGTGGTTAGTGTGCTGTTTGTGGCGTTTGGCGTGACTTCAGGTTTGGGTCCTCGCATTTTGCTTGAGACCCATGGTAGGAGCATCAACAAACCAAATATGAGTGGAAAGCCAACGCGCGGGGCCAGCGCCCACCAATCAAAGCCAGACTCCCAAAGTGCCCATACCATGGTCGCTACTATAAAGATGGCGTAGAGCCCGTAAGCACTCCAATGTTTTTTGAACAATAAAAAAGCGGTCGTTAGTATGATAACGCCAGCGAAGAGATAGTAAGGACTACCGCCTAAAGATAGCAGATAAGCGCCGCCAATCAGTAAAGGGGTGGCAAAAAGTGCCATAATGAGCGCTACGAATTTTTCCATGAGCGGTATCACCTGATTATAGAAGAACAAATGGACATGCAATGATCGATACCCAGACATTATTAAATATCTAGGTATCCAGCAATGCATGCAGAGATAAAATGAATCAAACGTTGAGTAACGTTTTAGCCCTCATTTTATCATCCATAAGCAAATCTAGTAAGTTTGAGATACTTTATTTAACAACTGCTCATTAATTGGCAAACTGCTGTTGGCACAGTTCCATAAAGGCGCGACCATATTGGCGAATCTCAGCGTCATCGCGTACCGCCATCCAACTGGTAAAGCGGCCAAAATGATCGACAGGAATGGCCGTTAGGTTTTGATAGTGACTGGGCTCAAACGCCATCTCAGCGATGATGCCGATTCCTAAACCCAGACCGACATAGGTGCTTATCACATCAGCATCAAGCGCTGCCAGCACAATATCCGGCTCAAGGCCTGCCTCGCTAAAGGTTTTGTCAATGGCACCGCGTCCGGTAAAACCACCGTGATAGGTGACAACCGGATAGCTGGCGAGAGTAGGTAGGTCAATGGATTCTTGTCCAGCCAATTCATGGTCGCTTGGTACGATGACGCGATGTGTCCAGTCATAATAACGAAAGCAGCGTAGATAGTCGTTATGGAGTAACGATTCGGTGGCAATGCCGATATCAGCTTGCCCGCGAATTACCATCTGTGCGATGGTCTCAGGGTCAGCCTGTTGCAAAATTAGATTAACTTTGGGGAAGCGCTCTTTGAACTCTTTAACCACGTGCGGCAAAACATATCGCGCTTGTGTGTGCGTGGTAGCGATCGTCAATGTGCCAATATTGGGATTATTAAAATCGAGACTGAGGTTCTCAATCGTACGAATTTCAGCAAAGATAGACTCAATATGCGGCATAAGCGCTGTACCCATGGTCGTAAGACCCGTTAAGCGCTTGCCTTGTCGGACGAACACTTCGGTTTTGAGTTGGTTTTCAAGCGCTGCTATATGCTTTGATAAGCTTGATTGACTGGTATGTAATACTGTCGCTGCTTGACTTAGGTTGTAGCCATTGATTACCGTATGCCATACCGTCTCTAGCTGTTTGAGCTGGATTTGTAGATGCCGCTGATTGACCACTACGTCGATTGCCATTAGTTAATCCTATTGTATAAATACACAAACGCTGTCTGTATATAAAAATAAAAGTGTACAGATATGCAGTAGGTAACCAGTGTAAATCAAATCTATTATTCTTGTATATAAGAAATAGCTATCAGTTTATGATAATTAGGAATATAAAAAACTGCTAAGTCTGAAAGGTACGGCAGATATAGTCACTCTTAGTTTTTAGTAGCTTTCGTCTTATTTTTATTACCACACTTGAATGTGATAAAGATGATTCTAGGCAGTAAATACGTGAGTAATAAGTGTGTAAACGATACTATATAGACAACACATGTGTGTTAATAATTCTGTGAGCTGATAATACATAAGTTTACTGCAATAAGGTATTCAGGGTTATTAAGCTAAGTTATCAAACTTTAATGCAGAAATTTCGATAGAATGTCTAGTCAATATAAACGTTCTGAAGTACCATAATTCAATTTTGCTATAAGTATGGCTTTCTTTGTACAAATTTAATCAGCTTTTATCAATTTTTGATGCAAATAATTGATACTAACGACTGATAAGAATTGTACGTGGTTGTGTTTTTTGTTTTAATTTTTGGTGAATAGTTATGTCTGCTGTCCAACCTGTGCCTCCAAACCCCCCAGTTGCCAAAAAGTCATGGGGAGAGGCGGCAAAAGCCTATCTCGATCGACGCGCCATTATCATGTTGTTTTTGGGGTTTGTCGCTGGCATTCCCATCTTGCTTATTTTTTCAAGCCTGTCACTGTGGCTGCGTGAGGCTGGTATTGATCGCAGTGTGGTAACGATGTTTAGTTGGGCGGCGCTTGGGTATTCGTTCAAGTTTATTTGGGCGCCATTGGTTGATGCCGTGCCACTTCCTATATTGACTAGACTATTGGGCCGTCGTCGTAGCTGGATATTGATTGCTCAATTGATGATTATTGTGGCGATTTGTCTGATGGCAAGTGTCAATCCAACCAATGAAGGTAGCCTTATTTATATGGCAGTTGGGGCGGTTTTACTTGGTTTTTCTTCCGCTACTCAAGATATTGTCATCGATGCTTATCGCATTGAGCTTGCTCCCCCAAGTCTACAGTCGGTATTGTCTGCCATGTATACTGCAGGCTACCGTTTGGGTATGATTGTCGCTGGGGC
Source organism: Psychrobacter sp. 1Y10 (assembly GCF_052259005.1). Taxonomy (NCBI): domain Bacteria; kingdom Pseudomonadati; phylum Pseudomonadota; class Gammaproteobacteria; order Moraxellales; family Moraxellaceae; genus Psychrobacter; species Psychrobacter sp. 1Y10. The sequence continues at coordinate 203,571 of NZ_JBQQES010000005.1, forward strand.
AGGCGCGCTATATTTGGCGGATTATTTTGGTTCAACTGAAGCGTTTTATAGTTATGAAGCGTGGCGCAATACTTACTGGGTTATGGCAGGGGTCATGGGAATTGGGGTCGCGACCACTTTGATTATTCATGAGCCAGTCAGCAATCAGGTACGCGTTGAACGTAAAACATCAGACTATTCACGTCTAGTCTTGGTATTTGCGTTATCAGTCATAGGTTTTGTGTTCATATTCGCAAATTTAGGATCATTATTACCTGCGACAGAAAGTGCGCTTTTAGGGTTTTTGTATGAATTGGTGCGTATGGCATTGAGTCTGACAGTAGCTTTGGCTATCGGTTATGGGTTGGTAAAAGCGAACCTTGTAGAAGCAGAAGTTGCCAAGACAACATGGGTTGAGCCTATCGCTGATTTCTTTCGTCGTTATGGCAAAAAAGCATTGTTGCTTCTAGCACTTATTGGTTTATATCGTATTTCAGATATTGTGGCTGGGGTAATATCCAATGTTTTTTATCAAGATATGGGCTTTACCAAGACTGATATTGCCAATGCAGTAAAATTAGTCGGTGTCATTATGGTGATCGCTGGAGGGTTCTTAGGTGGGTTATTGGCGCAAAAGCTGCGTATGATGCAAGCCATGATGGTTGGGGCAATATTGGCTTGTGCGACTAACTTGCTGTTTGTATTGCTGACATATCATCCTGGTAGTTTGCCGTATATGTACCTGGCCGTCATTTTTGATAACCTTGCTGCAGGTCTTGCAAGTGCGGTATTTATTGCCTTTTTATCTGCTCTGACTTCTATTCGTTTTACCGCAGTACAATATGCGATATTCTCATCGCTTATGACGTTGCTACCCAAAGTATTGGGTGGTTATTCAGGTACTATTGTCGATAATACCAGTTATCCGTTCTTTTTCATTTTTACCTTTGCGATCGGTATACCCATTTTGGCACTGATTTATCTTGTCGATAAACATATTATTATCGGTGACAATGATGATATTTATAGTGACAACGATGATAATAGTAGCGGCGGTAATACTGCGACTGGTTTAACTAAGACCAACCCAAACCTAACCGATACTAAAGAGCCGCCACGCGCTACAGACTAGCGACAACGATTAGCTGTGTTTTGTCCTAAATTGTTAGACAGTATTTTTATGAGTAATCTATGACAGCGTTCACCATTTATCAAATAAAGCAGCAAATTCAGCAACTAACAAATGGTGATACAGGAGGGACGCTGCCATCATTCTGGCTAACGGATTGGTTGCTATATATCATCGATAAGCCAAGCTCATTTTTAATCACTGATGAGAACTACGAGCTATCTGATAGTGAGCTTGAGAGATATAATAATGGCATTGCCAAAATGCAGACTGGCACACCGCTCGCGTATTTAACGGGACAGCAAGAATTTTGGTCGCTTAATTTTACTGTCAATGAGCACACTTTAATCCCTCGACCTGATACTGAAGTGTTGGTTGAACAAGTATTAAAGTGGATACAGTCTCAGCCAAAGAGCTTAGATAATATTAATAAGCCAAAGCGGCTGTTAGACTTAGGAACAGGCTCAGGCTGTATCGCTATCAGTTTGGCGCATGAGTTAAAATATCAATTAAAAGATGATAGTTGGCAAACGGTAGCGGTTGATTTATCAGCAGAGGCATTGAAAGTTGCTAGACACAATGCCGCTGTTAATGATGTTACTGATATCGAGTTTGTACAAAGCAGCTGGTATGACGAGCTGTCTACTCAAGACGAGCACTTATTCGATGTGATTGTCTCCAACCCTCCTTATATTGACGAGTCTGACGAGCATTTAACACGCTTAATAGCTGAACCGATTAGTGCGTTAAGTGCACCTAATCATGGACTTGCCGATATAGAGCGTATTGTGCAGCGAGCGCCGCTATATTTACGTACAGGTGGGCTGTTAGCGCTTGAGCATGGTTTTGATCAGGGCGCAACTGTCCGGCAAATATTTGCAGGTAATGGCTTTACCACTGTACAAACGGTGCAGGACTTTGGTGGTAATGATCGGGTGACGCTCGGAGAGATTTAGTCGTTGGTTTATTCTTATCGACTATTGTTTATAGTAATAATTTGTTGGTGACAAATATGGTGCAGTCGTTAGAATCAAAACAGTTATCAGATGATGAGCTGATGCGTTATGCACGGCAGGTGTTGCTTGACGGTTGGGATGTCGATGCGCAGCTACGCTTGAAATCGTCTCGTGTGGTAATGATAGGCGCGGGCGGTTTAGGTTGTCCAGCTTCTGAGACTTTGGTACGTGCAGGACTTGGGCAAATTCATCTGATTGATGATGATGAGATTGAGGCAAGTAACTTACAGCGGCAAACGCTATTTTTACCTGAAGATATCGGTCGGCCTAAAGCGTTGACCGCTGCCGAAATGCTTGAAAAGATTAATCCCTTGATATCTGCTCGCGGTACGGTTGCACGCTTGAATGAAGACAATGCTTATGATTTGCTTGATATGACAGCAGGTAAGCCCAGTCTTTTACTAGATTGTACCGACAACTTTGCCACACGTGACATCATTAATCGCATTAGTGTGCGCTTTCAGATACCATTATTGACTGCATCAGCAATTGGCATGCAAGGTCAATTGGCATTGTTTGAGCCGCAGTTAAATACTGGTTGTTACTACTGCGTCTTTGGCTCAGTCACGCATAATGCAGAAATTGATGAACGTACCTGTGCCAATTCTGGAGTGCTTGCCAGTACCACGGCTATTATGGGTAACCTGCAAGCCAATGCTGCTTTACAGTATCTAGGATTAACCAAAAATCCACTGATTAATAAGCTGCTTTTGTGGGATGGTAGCCGGATGCAGCAGCGACTGATGGGCTATCGGCAAGACAAACATTGTCCTGTGTGCGCTGCTTAGTTATTTTACTATTTATTTAGTGTCACATATTAAATGACACAATATATTTTATTATCCAATTTTGTTTCTTAATTATAGTTGTCTTCTATGAAAATTCATCGTCCTCATTTACTCAAGCATTCGTTCAATGTGGTCAATCGTATGCGTCAGACGGTCAGTGTCGCGGGCTTATCTGCCTTTAGAGTTGCAAAAGGCGAGAAGCCTGATGCAAGACTATTAAAAGATACTTTTGAGCAGCTTGGCACGACTTATATCAAAATTGGTCAGTTTATAGCCAGTACACCTTCGTTGTTTCCGCGTGAATATGTAGAAGCCTTTCAAGACTGTTTGGATCAAACAACGCCATTATCTTATACCTACATCGAGCAGGTACTGACAGCTGAGCTGGCAGTCGATGGGCAAACACTGGCGGATAAGTTTGCGTTCATTAACGAAAAACCATTAGCATCCGCCTCTATCGCTCAAGTACATGCCGCGCGTTTGCATAATGGCGACGAAGTGGTATTAAAGGTACAAAAGCCTGAAGTCGAAACCATTATGCAAACGGATTTGGGCGTGTTGCACGGCGTGACTAAAATTGTTGAGCTGCTTATGCCATCAATGAGGTTTGCCAGTATTGCACCGATTATCGATGAGATTCGTCTGCGCATGTTGGCTGAAACTGACTTTATTAGCGAGGCACAAAATATTCGCGATTTTCAGCAGTTTTTGAGCGTATCGGGGAACACAAAAGTAGTAGCGCCAGAGGTCTATGATGATTTGACGACCAAACGCGTCCTGACTATGAGCCAATTACACGGCGTTTCTATGATTGATGAGACGGCTATGCGTCAGTATTGTGACGATCCAGCGCAAGTGATGGCAGATACGTTAAATACGTGGTTTGCAAGCCTTATGTTTTGTAATAGTTTCCACGCTGACTTGCATGCTGGCAACTTGATGCTGTTAACCGATGGTCGAATTGGGTTTTTGGATTTTGGCATTGTGGGTAAGTTAAAGGCTGAAAGCTGGCGTGCTTGTATGGGGATGATGCAGGCATTGCAAGATAATAACTATCAAGCGATGGCGCAGCATATGATCGATATGGAGATGACCCATGGCCGCAGTAATGTCGATGCCCAGAGCTTAGCAAATGATCTAGAGCGCATGATGAAAACCATCATGGCAGAAGACATTACGTTTACAAGTGGGGTGCCTTTTAATAGTAAAGAGCAGGCCGATGAGCTTAACCAGATGATGCTCGAAATTGTCGAAGTCGGCAAACGTCATGGTATTCATTTCCCCCGTGATTTTGCTTTATTGACTAAGCAGTTGTTGTATTTTGATCGGTTCATGCGTACGCTTGCCCCTGATATGGATATGTTTAGCGACCAACGAGTACAGATACTGGGGCAGACTGATACTAGCCAGCATTCAGCGCCTGCACTTAATATGTCATAGTTTTAAGCTTCATCGCTGCTTTTAAGCGCTATCTATAGGTTTTTAACACAAAGGATTGTGTGCTGATAACCACAAATTGGCTGCGTCATGATGACTACCTCCAAAAGCCGTATTGTCCCTATTATTACTCATGAAACCACTATCGCTTGGATTGGACTTTACTGTCTGGCGGTAGTGATGGGTTATGGGCGCTTTTTATTTACAGCGACCTTACCTGATATTATGGTTCAAATGTCGCTGTCGACCGCTACTGCTGGATGGCTCGCCTCAATTAACTATATTGGCTATTTTATTGGCGCGCTCATTGCCATATTTGTGACACAGCGACACACGTGGCAAATGCTGATGCTATGGACGATGGTTAGTGTTATTACGACGATGATGCTTGTCGTACCAAAAATGTCATTAAGTCTATGGTACTTTATCCGTTTACTAGCAGGTGTCGCAAGCGGAGTGGCGATGATTTTAAGCTCGTCATTAGTGATTCAAAGCTTCAGCGATGAGCGTCGCTCTATACTTTCTACGCTGCACTATGCTGGGATAGGAGTGGGTATTAGCCTGTCAGCCGTATTGACTTGGTGGTTGTTATTGCTCGGCTATCATTTTGATATTATTTGGCTGGTAGCGGGCGTGAGTAGTTTGCCGTTACTCTGGCTACTTTACGGTCTACGTCCGACAAATAGCGATGCTGCCGTATCTAGCGAGTCAACGATAGCAGATGCGCCGACCAGTCTTACTCATCGATCTATACGCCAAACCTATATTAATTTTAAACGCTCATTATATAACGCTGTTATCGGTCATACCAAAGCCATAGTGTTGTTATCAGCAAGCTATGTATTAGCAGGATTTGGTTATATTACTTCAGCGACTTTTTTACCAGTTATGGCAGCACAGCGGCTTACTATCCAGAGCTATGCTGGGCTACTTATCTGGTTGCTGGTTGGTATTTTTGCGATGCTGTCGAATCCTCTGTGGGGTGCGCTTGCGAAGCGTATTGGTGAGACCAAAACCTTAATGGGTTTAACTCTATTACAAGCGCTAGGGATGCTTTTACCTTTGTGGTTTAAAGGAGCGTTTGGCTTATATGCGAATGCCGTTATTTTAGGACTAACCTTTGTCGGTATGGTGTCAATGACCTTAAATATCATCAAAAATATCAATCCCGCTTACTCTAATTTGCTTATAGGATTGGCAACTTTAGCCTATGCGCTTGGGCAGTTTATCGGACCATTGGTAACGGTTGCTTTGGCTGGACAAAGCGATAATTTTAATGCAGGTCTATTGGTTGCAGCTATCGGTTTACTCGTTGGACTGGCTTTAATAGTGCTATTTTATCGGCTGCATAACAACCCACTCAAGCGAGTATTGTAAAGATGCCATAATGCCTTAAACGATGCTGCGGCTAAAGACCTCTCGTAACTCAAAGCTAGTATGGACTTGTGCAACGCCCTCGATACGATTTAGCCGATGTAATAAAAACTCTTCATAATGTGCCATATCGCGTACCCGTACTTTGATCAAGTAGTCCTCAGAGCGGCCTGTCACGATGCTACAACTGATCACTTCGTCGAAGCTTTGCACCTTTTTTTCAAACTGCTCAAAACGCTCAGCTGTGTGGCGATCCATACTAATGGCGATAAATATAGCAAGTGGGTAGCCAAGCTTTTCTGCATCTGTTTGAGTATGATAACCTGTGATAATACCTGTATCTTCTAGGCGCTTAACCCGGCGTGCGCAAGGAGTCGCTGACAAATTGACGTTTTCAGCCAACTCGGTAATACTCATACGGGCATCTGTCTGTAATAGACGTAAAATACGCTTATCAGTATCATCAAGAGAGTGTGTGGTTTGAGAGGCTGGTTGGCTATCAGTCATATCTTTTGTTCATCGTTAGTGATTTGTGCCGATAATATATATGATATTAGTGATAAACACTACTTACATGTGACAATTTATTTAATAAAGCTGTTTTTCACTTTAAAAACTTTGCTATTATAATGTTGTAACCACCATCTCTTGTGATAAAGCGATTTAGTTAGATACGTATTTAGCTCATTATATCGTCTAAAAGGATTCATTATGTCTAACCAAGACCCACGCAATGCGACCACACATACGGCAAAGATTACCCCTAAAAATGCCGCTTTTGATTTTCGTAAATATCGTCCATTTGCGTTTGCACCTTCACTACCGGATCGCACATGGCCAAGTAAAACTATTGAGGCATCGCCAATATGGGCGAGTGTCGATCTACGTGACGGTAATCAAGCTCTCATTGATCCAATGACTATCGAACAAAAAATGCGCTTTTTTAAAACTTTGGTGGATGTGGGTTTTAAAGACATTGAGATTGGGTTTCCATCGGCGGCGCAAGTTGAGTTTGATTTTGCTCGCAAACTTATCGAAGAAAACCATGTACCAGATGATGTGACCTTGCAAGTATTGGTGCAAGCACGTGAGCATCTGATTGCTCGAACCTTTGAATCTTTAAAGGGGGCCAAACGAGCCATTGTTCATGTTTACAACTCAACTTGCCGCGTACAGCGTGAAAAGGTTTATGGCAAAGATAAGTCTGAAATTAAAGAAATTGCAATCACTGGTGCCAAGCTATTGCAGCAGTATGCTGCCAAATATCCAGAGACAGAATGGGTATTCCAGTACTCACCTGAGAGCTTTAGCCAAACTGAAACTGAATACGCTGTGGAAGTCTGCAACGCCGTCTGCGACGTATGGCAACCGCAACAAGGACAAGAGGTTATTCTTAACTTACCAGCAACCGTTGAAGCCTCAATGCCTAATATTTTTGCCGATCAGGTTGAATATTTCTGCCGCAATCTTGCCCAGCGTGAGCATGTGATTATTAGTCTTCATACTCATAATGATAGAGGTTGTGCAGTTGCCGCGGCTGAGCTTGGTGTGCTTGCTGGTGCCGATCGTATCGAGGGTACGTTGCTTGGGAACGGAGAGCGTACTGGTAATATGGATATCATGGTGATGGCGATGAACTTATTCAGCCAAGGTATCGATCCTGAGCTTGATTTTAGTAATATGAGTGAAATCGTGCAAGTGGTGAGCGAGTGTAACAATCTACCGCTGCATCCACGTCATCCATATGTGGGCGAGCTCGTCTTTACTGCCTTTAGCGGCTCACACCAAGACGCCATCAAAAAGTCTCTTGATTATAATGAAAAGCATCAGGATGAGACTGACACTGTGTGGGACGTGGCTTATTTGCCGATCGATCCGGCGCATATCGGTCGTAGCTACCAAGACGTGGTTCGTATCAATAGTCAATCTGGAAAAGGCGGCGTTGCTTACATCTTGCAGCGCAACTATGGGTTTAATTTGCCACGCTGGATGCAAATTGACTTTAGCGGTGTGGTGCAAAAGCAGGCTGAGACAGCGGCACGCGAGCTACAAAATGATGAGATATTACAGACCTTTGAAGACACATATTTGCAAAAAGGCAATTTAGAGCTATTAGATTATAGTGTTAATAATAAGGGCGGAGCCGTTTATTTTAATGGTCAAGTACAAATGAATGACGATACTATTACGATTGACGGTACGGGTAATGGCCCATTATCATCATTTATTGATGGACTTGCACAGCACACTGGTAAATCCATCCATGTTATTAATTACGCTGAGCATGCTATCAATCCGCAGCACAATAGTGGTGATGGTATCGACGACGGCAACAACAGCGATAATAAGACCAATGCCAATGCGGCCGCTTATATTCAGCTTAACGTCGATGGCGAGGTTTATTCTGGTATTGGTACTTGTAGCAGTACGGTATCGGCGATGCTAAAAGGGGCACTCTCTGCATTTGCTCAAGCGCCAAGTACGGTAGCCGCTTAGTTTTAGTCACAGTTAAGCAGCATAAAACTAAAAACCGCCATATCTTTTATAGAGTATGGCGGTTTTTTTTATAGAATATAAGCTCTGCTAAATGCACATCTGTTCATCTATAGCATAAAGTTACTTGTGTGTTCGACAGCGAGGACTTACACTAAGACAGACAATCTATATTATAAGTATAAGGTTAATTATGGAACCAATCTCGTTTGCGTCATTTACGTTAGCTGCTGTTCTAGCTTCACTACCTGGTAATAGCGAACCTGTTAGTCAGTCAGTGATTACAACGCATATTAGTCCTGCTATTGCTGGGCAATGGGAAATAGATTTGGATAGTGGCATCACTATGACCAAAGAGGCTATAGCGAAGCAAATGGTAACAGGTAGTGCTCATGATATAGAGACCAATGAACCTGAGATAACTGTTAAAGCAGATGGTGTGTTGAATCAAAGCGAACGCCGTGTTTTTAAAGTCATACCCAATATAGCGCCTAGTACAATAACTGATGATAATATAAAGACGAAAAGTGCTACGCAGTGCCGAGAGTTATACAATTTTGGTGCAGATAACGAGATGTGGGCAGTAAGCGGCAAAGAATGGACTTATGGACGTTATTTGGTCACGCACCGTGAAGAAGGTTTGCCTATTATCGCCATCAAAACTATTTATGATAACAATGAAGTAGACTGTTCAGGCAATCAGATTGACCAGACTGACGAGGCGCTGATTGCTTATTTAAATCATGATGGCAATGAGATGCAGTGGTGTGCTGATCCTGAAGGCAAACAGTGCTTTATGAATTTTCATAGAGTCCTACCATAAGCAATAGGCTTTAGTGTCTTAATCATAACAATCAAAAAACCGCTCCTTTATAAGAGAGCGGTTTTTATTTAAAGCATCAATATTCTCATTATTTTGCAGTTTTAGTCTTTTGTGATTTAAGCATTTCTTCTTCAAGATAATGGATATTCTGAGCTTCATTAACGAAGTTTTCATCTGCCAAAATGACATCACGATGCATAGGAATGTTGGTTTTTATACCTTCGATAATAAGCTCATCAAGCGCATGTACTGTTTTTGCAATAGCTTGCTGGCGAGTCTGGCCATGACAAATGAGCTTACCAATCAATGAGTCATAATAGCTAGGGATCTCATAGCCGGGATATAAATGCGAATCAAAACGTACGCCAGCTCCACTAGGTGCGTATAGCTGTGTAATTTTGCCAGGCGAGGGCATAAAAGTTACTGGGTCTTCAGCATTAATACGACATTCAATTGCATGACCTTGAATTTCAATCTCATCTTGACGATAAGATAAGCCGTAACCTGCAGCGATTTTGAGTTGTTCAACCACCACGTCGATACCAGTGATCATTTCAGTCACAGGGTGCTCAACCTGTACCCGCGTATTCATCTCAATAAAGAAAAATTCGTTATTTTCAAACAAAAACTCAAACGTACCAGCGCCGCGATATTCAACCAGCTCACATGCTTTAACACAAGCTTGTAGTATTGGTTCACGGACATCATCCGGAATATCAGGAGCAGGTGCTTCTTCTAACACCTTTTGGTGACGACGTTGTAGTGAGCAGTCACGATCATAAAGATGAATGGCATTACCATTACCATCGCCCAGTACTTGGATCTCAACGTGGCGCGGGTTTTGTAAGTAACGCTCCATATAGACAGTATCATCGCCAAACCACAGCTCAGCTTCTTGTCTCGCCGCTTGTACTTGACCAACCAGCTCATCAAAGCGTTCAACGACACGCATACCACGACCACCACCACCAGAAGCGGCTTTAATGATCAACGGGAAGCCAATATTACGAGCTTGTTCTTCCGCATTGTGCATCGTTACAGCGCCGACTGAGCCAGGAACAGTTGGTACGCCAGCTTTTTTCATGGCATTAATGGCAGATACCTTATTACCCATAAGTCGAATATGATCAGCATTGGGGCCTACAAAAGTTAAACCAGCTTCTTCGATACGTTCAGCGAATTCAGCGTTTTCGGCCAAAAAACCATAACCAGGATGAATGGCATCAGCACCAGAGATCTCAGCAGCTGTTAAAATAGTACTGATATTCAAATAACTTTCACTGGCATTTGGTTTACCGATACAGATAGCTTCATCAACGAAGCGTAGATGCATGAGGTTTTCATCAGCAGTGGAGTAAATACCGACAGTCTCTATACCAAGTGCTTTACACGCACGTACGATACGTAGAGCAATCTCACCTCGGTTGGCGATGAGCAGTTTTTTTATCATAGGGTCATCCTCGTCAAAGCGGCGTTGATCAATCCAATCGTTACACATCACTCATATAATATGAGTATGAACGAGGTATTGAACGTAACAAAGTAAGGTGTAGCGAGTACAATTAGGCTTTATAACGTATAACAGGCTGGCCAAACTGTACAACCTCAGAGTTGTCCACTAAGATTTCGTCAATGACACCACTTTGAGTTGCTTCAAGTGGATTCATGATTTTCATCGCTTCAATAATACCAAGTGTGTCGCCAGCCTGTACGGTTTGACCAACTTTTACAAACGGTGGGTCATTAGGACTAGGAGCAGCATAGAACACACCAACCATCGGTGAGGTTTCAACGCTTCCAGCTTTGACAGATGCTTTGGCTTCAGTAGCAGCTATAGGTGCTGCACCCATAGCAGGCGCTGCCATCATGGTTGGAGCTGGTGCATCATAGTGACGAGTTAAACTGATATGCTCATCATCTGAACTCACTTCTAAATTGACCAGTTCATTTTCTTCCATGAGAGCGATTAGTGTGCGTATTTTTTCAATATCCATAGTTTTAATGACGCCTTTTTTTTAAATTGAAGAAAGAAATAGTGTAACAAAATATTGTTTGATTGACTGCTAATGATACCTATATTCAACGCAATGAGCAATCAATGTACAGTTGTTAACTGGAATTTTTTACATATTTTTGACGCTAAGGCGAATAATAGTAACATGCGTCCCATATTTGTTGAGTTTTTCTTAACATTGATTAAGTCCATATGGCCGTCAGGCGCCTTTGTTGGTAACGTAATCGTAAAGTCAAAAGGATTGAGGATAAAAACAAACCAGTAATGAGCGCCATCCAAAACCCCTGTGCACCAATGCCTGTAAAACGTACTAGATAGACACCAAGCGGCAAGGCGACCATCCAATAACAAAAAAGCGTCACCCACATCGGTATGGTGGTATCCTGCATCCCGCGTAATATCCCAGCAACATTGACCTGCCAGCCATCAAAGAGCTGATAAGCCAGCGCGAAGATTAACAGATGCATAGCCTGTGCTCGTAACTCAGGATTGTCGGTAAATGCTGCGGCAAGCTGTGGTCTAAATATCCAAATACCCAGCATGCAGACAAGGGCAATGAGCACTGTCCAAATAAGCCCAGTTGCTTGTACGTGTCGTAAGGCGAGCAGATTCTTTTCGCCAAAACGATTAGATACCATGATAGTCAGCGCCATCGCGACTGATATCGGAATCATAAACAACTGAGAAGTAACTGCTAGGGCGACTTGATGTGACGCCGTTGCGATCTCACCTAATGGGCTAATGACCAATGCGCCTAAGCTAAATAAGCTGGCTTCAAAAAAAATAGACAAACCAATGGGAATGCCAAGTTGAAGGAGCTTGGTTATTTGCTCTCGGTTAGGAGCAGTAAAGCTGTAGAAAAAACGAGTACTGGCAAATTGTTGACGCTTAGAGAGGGTGGTATAAGCGCCCAAAATCAATACGTTAATCCATAGCACTAGTGCTGTTGCCACACCGCAACCAGCACCGCCCATCTCGGGCATGCCAAATAATCCGTGGATAAAAATATAGTTGAGCGGTATATCTGCTAATAGACCAATAATACTAACGACTGTGACTGGCTCAGGTCGACTCAGTGCTTCACAATAACTACGTAATACCGCGTAAATGGCGAGTGCAGGGAAACCAAAAGAAACACCATGTAGGTACTGTGCAGCGATAGGCTGAATGTTCTCTGGCACACCCATTAAGCCAAGCACATTTGGCATCAAATTGACAATAATAAAACCGCAAATACCTATCACGCTGGCGGTCCATATAGACTGCTGAGTGATGTGTGGAACTTGGCTGTGTTTGTTTTGCCCTATTGCTTCCCCAATTAGGGGCGTGGTAGCGATTAAAATACCTGTTGCCAATAAAAACAGCGGTAGCCAAATACCAGAGCCAACAGCCACGGCAGCCAAGTCAAGTGCTGAGACACGTCCCGCCATAATGGAGTCAACAACTCCTAACGCTGCTTGGCAAAATTGGGTAATTAAAATAGGTAGCGCAAGCACGCCTAAACGTAAGCTGTAGCTTTTAAAGTCTGTAAAGGATAATGGCAAAACCATAGTTAGCAACTTTTCATTATTCACGTTGGTTATTGATGTTTAAACACTGCCATCAGCAAATCGTTGGTAAGGCAGTAACATAGAATCTGTGCTGACGATAATACTCCGATAAATAATATGAGCAAGTCCATATAGCCAAAGTTTGAAAATAAAAATGACGTCAATAAAACAAAAGCAACCCGCCAATTCAAATGATGAACTGACAGGTATCCTTGTATTAAATGGCTAAGAAGCCAGACTGTAATTTTAATGCTTAAAAAACGTTTAAAACTTTTTCAGAGTCGTCTGGAGTTAATCGTCATATGTATACTTATAAAAGCTCATATATTCAAAGATCATAATGATTCAGGCAAATCTTGTACGATTGCTTGATAGCCAATCAGTTTATTATTCGCATCAAATGCCTGCACGACAATAGCGTAGTTCGTCGAGACATTTGGAATAACAGGCGTGAATTGTGTTTCGCTATTAGCCAATACAGCATTCTGTACATAACCGTTGGCGCCAGACTCAGCTTTATTGACATCGATTTGGCTGACTAATACTTGTTTTGTGTTAATTGGATTCTTCCAAGTGACGGTTTTTTGGTTACCATTACCAGTGATGTCGAGCATCATGGCACCTAGTGTATAATCGAGTGCATAAGTGGTAAAGTTAGAACGATCACTCAGAGTATAGGTAACCTTACAATTGTCTTTGGCAGCTGAAAGGGTGGTGCCACCTAGACTGTCTTGATATTCAAAACTGCCTCTCCATGGTAAGCCTACTTGGTTTTCCTCAAAGCTACCTGCAAAGGTGGTCATCAAGTTTGGCGTTTCAAGATCTAGATCATTGATATATTTGATGTCTAAAAATTCTGCTGTATCAAGGCTACCTGTTACCTTGCCTGTAATATAATTATTTACTTTAAAGCCCGTATTGACATCGAGTGTGCGGTTTTCTTGACAAATCTGCTGTTGGTAACTGATACGCCCATCAACACTACCAGCGCCGTCATTACTTATATCAAAATATATCGCTCCGATATCAATGTCGCTATTATCACCATCATCAAGCTCGGTGAAGTGACCGACATAGAGACCACCGCGTCCACCCTCCGGCGTCAATTTGTCTAAGAAATTATCTAATGACTCTTCTGGTAAAAATACAGACTCCAAAATCTCAGCCATGCTTTTTTCGTTATCAGTCAGCTTATCTTCGACTTCTTTATACTTATCTTTGACTTTATCTTCTACACGATCATACTCGTCTTTCACTTGGTCTTCGATGCGATCGTATTCTTTTTTAACTTTATCACCATCGCTGCCGCAAGCGCTTAGTGTCAGTCCTAATACACTGACTGTTAATACAGATAGTACGATTTTGGGTGCGCTCATAAATGAGTCCTAGAATATGGAAATAGTGTAATAGTGTAGATAAAAATCAAGGCGTCAATATAGCAAACTTTGGTAAGGTAGTGCTACAAAAACCTTTGACCCATTACTTATGAGCTCATACTAGCTCCAGCATCTCTGCCATATCCATGATAGCCTGCCAATGCTTAGGCTCAAGTGGTATTACGGTCAGTTGCTGGCAGCCCTTTCTAAGTAGTAATGAATCCTCAAGTGCAGGGATAAATTTTAGCTCAGATAGGGGTAGGGTTTCTTTAAAAGCTCGCTCAAATGTTACATCGACCATATACCAGCGCGGAGTCTCAATAGTTGCAATGGGGTCGTAATGCCGATGTTCAGGATGAAACTGGGTTGGATCAGGGTAACCGGCTTGGCTTATTGTCATAATGCCAGCGACGCCAGAGGGTTTTGCACTCGAATGATAAAAAAACACTTTGTCATCTACTTGCATATCATCGCGCATAAAGTTACGCGCACGGTAGTTACGTACGCCGTCCCAACATTCTGTACCCAACCGTTGTAGGTCTTCAATACCAAAAAATTTTGGATTAGATTTCATTAGCCAATATGCCATAACTGTTATCCTCATATTTGTCGTATGATATTTGATATACGTTTTATCTAGCTTGCCTGTTAGATGGCATTGATGATAGTCGTGTTTGTTTAAGTATGGTTTTACAGCTGTTCGTTAAACGTCTCTTTAATAAATGCAATTGATGAATACAATGCTTTTCTTTCAGTGACGTAGCCGTTATCCTAGCCGTATTTTTTGCGGTTTGTCGCCGCTTTTTATTGAATAAGTTTATGTTATGTCGATATCTAAAAGTGAGAATATTACCATGCGAGCTGATATTAACGGTGCTTCTTGTATAGACGCGACCATTATACCGTTGGCGCTGTATATTCATGTTCCATGGTGCGTAAAAAAATGCCCTTATTGCGATTTTAACTCGCACGAGCTAGGCGCTGATGTGCAGCTATCAATGTATGATGAGTACGTAGATGCACTCTTGCTAGATGCGCAGATGCAAGAGCATCTGACTCAAGGACGCCAGATTGGCTCAATATTTATAGGCGGTGGTACGCCGTCATTATTACCGATTATTCAATACCAGCGTTTATTTAAAGGTTTACAAGACTGCTTTGAATTTGCCAATGATATTGAAATTACCATGGAAGCAAATCCTGGAACGTTAGAACATGCACCATTTGCTGAGTATTTAAAAGTGGGTATTAATCGCTTATCTATCGGGGTGCAGAGCTTCGCTGCTGATAAGTTGCAAACACTTGGGCGTATTCATAATCCTGATCAGGCAACAGCCGCCATTCAGGCGGCTCGCGCTGCTGGCTTTGAGCGGGTCAATGTAGACTTAATGCATGGGTTACCGCAGCAGTCGCTTAGCGAAGCGTTATACGATATTCAAACGGCACATGACGCTGGCGCAACGCACATCTCTTGGTATCAGCTGACGATTGAGCCCAACACCGTATTCTATCGCAGTCAGCCTATCTTACCTGATGAGGACAGCTTGGCTGATATTGAGGAAGCAGGGCAGGCTCTGCTACAGCGTCTAGGCTATGATAATTATGAAGTATCGGCATGGGCAGGCGCGTCAGATAAACCGTGTCGACATAATGTCAATTACTGGCAGTTTGGCGATTATTTGGCCATTGGGGCTGGCGCGCACGGTAAAGTGACCTTGAACAGTAATGACTTAATAAGTAAAGATTTGCAAAACGATGAACTACTATCAAAGACAGGTATCTACCGTTTTAGTAAGTCACGCTCTCCAAAAGACTATATGACTTATCAAGATGCACCAAAAATGGTCAATTGGCAGCCAATCGCTGATGATGAGTTGGTCAGTGAATTTATGCTCAATGCGCTGCGTTTGCACGAAGGGGTAGCATGGACATTGTTTGAGTCGCGAACAGGGTTAAAATATGAGCGTGTAGCGCCACAAGTGAATGAGCTAGTTGAGCAAGGTCTCTTGATAGATGATCCTAATCTGTTGCGACCAACTTTATTAGGTCATCGGTATTTAAACCAGATATTGCGTGCTTTTTTATGATGTTTGTAGGCTCAAGCTGTTATGCATTTGCATAGATGACCATTATCTATAAATTACCACTTTTAAAAACCAAAAAAAGGACTTACCAAAAGGTAAGCCCTTTAAATACAGAATCTAAAAATTTAGCAATTAGATTTTGTTTTGTACGTCTTGTGCACCACCACTTACTGCTTCGCCAGCACTTGATACGTCTTGGCCTAGGCCTTTAAAAGTGTTGCAACCAGTCAATACAAACATAGCAGTCAAAGATGCGATAATTACTTTTTTCATAATAATGTTCCCAAAATGGATAGGTTTATTCGAGTAATAATAAGCATGTTGCTTAGGTATTACCAACGATGTGCAGGATAAATGGCAATATCATGATATCAGTTAGGCATAAATAAATAGGCTGTTCTGATATCATCAAACTGTCTTGATATCCATTGAAGCCATGATAATCAAAGTTAAAATCTGTGCCCAGTATCAAAATGTAATTATTGACAATAAACTGTAACTTTTAATTACGGTTAGTAGTTAGCTGGTTTACATAGCTGTCAGTTGACGATAGTGCATAAGAACAACATTGGACCAGTATGTCGCAAATAACATCAATCTTTTTAATCCTATTATGGAAATTTTATGACCATTCATATCGTGCTAGTGGCACCCAAAATGCCTAGCAATACTGGCAATATTATTCGTTTATGTGCCAATAGTGGCGCGCAGCTACATTTGGTGCAGCCACTAGGCTTTGAGCTGGATGATAAAAAGTTACGCCGTGCTGGATTGGATTATCATGAATACGCACACTTGCAAGTGCATGCTGACTGGTCAGCAGCGAAGAAAGCATTATTTGAGGCAGATTGCCAGACAATCACAGCGCTGACGACCAAGCTTAGTAAACCGTTTTATGATTATGATTTTATGGTGCAATTAGATACTAGTACCGACAACATACCAGCGGTAGCGCCTAGCGTAGCACTGGTTTTTGGTTCTGAAACCGCAGGTCTAGCGGATGATATACGTGAAGATATTGGCGCTAATAATTGGTTAAGACTGCCAATGTTACCTGATTCTCGCAGTCTTAACTTATCTAATAGCGTGGCAATATGTCTCTATGAAGTATGGCGCCAGCAGGGATTTTACGGTGATACAGGTCGCAGCACCGGTTATGAGACTCTCACTGTTTATGACCCAAAATAGCAGCCTATAAAAAAGCGGTTTTTATAAGCAGTTAGGCGGCTTTGGGAGGCCTGACAAACGATTGACATGACGGGCAACTAAGCCAGTATTAAACAGTTGCTGCAACTTTTGGTTGCTGATATCGTATTCAGGCAAAGTCTGCTGTAGCCATTTAATCAATGGGCGAGTAGCTGGCGCGTGATTAAACCTAGCAAAAAAAGCCCGGACTTGATGCAGGATGGCTAGGTGCTCGTCATTTAGCTTGACATCTAATGTATCTGCCAGTTGTTGGGCGATAGCAGGTGTCCATATATTATGGTCACAAAGATGACCGTCTTGGTCTAAAGCAATGTTAGACATAGTGATATTAGATACAGTCATAAGGATATGGTCACTACTTTGTCAAACTGTGGGTCTTGGGTCATAGTAACCCATTCATCATCAGTTAAAACACCAGCCAGCTTGGCGTTTAGGTTTAATTTGGCAGTCGTATTATTACTGAGATTTGCGACATCATCCGCTAGAGCATAGATTGCTGTGATACCTTCTATATCACTATCACTCAAATAAGCATTTAGCCATTCAACAAAAGCGACAGTTGCGCCTAACAAAATAATACTGTCACCAGCCCGCCACGTTAGCGCCATCTCTTCTGTGCTTCGTCTGAGCTTATCCACTGTACTGTGTAATTGATATAAAGTTGCCATATTAAGTTTCCGAATGTTTACAAATAGCAAGGTAATATCTAAAAATATATACCATCAAAAAGCTAAGATCTGCTCAAAATCTTGTGAGTTAACGACTTCTGGTATTAGCGTAAGCTGCGCGGCTAAATCGCTTGGTACCATGCCTGTAAGCCATCCGCTAAATACATCCTCAGGTAGCCAAGCGGGCGGCATATCATATAGTTCAAGAGATTGAATCATACCGTGCAAACGCGACTTCGGCTGCATTAATAGTCCAAAAACAGGAGCGTCTAAATAAAGCTGCACCTCATGACCGAAAGTTGCAAGCGTCAAGGCGAGGGCACAACCTTCATAACTTGCCATCTCCGTTGGAGTGCGCAGCTGAATGAGTAATTTCATAGGTTATTTCTTATTATCCATGATGAATATTCGTACTTAATTGGCACTTAAAACTGTAGCAGACGGCAGTTGCCTTGCATCATTATAGCAAGCTCACTAAGTCCAACTAAATGAAAGCCATCGGCAATATTTTCACCATTTAGCTGATGGCGTGTGCTGTTATCACTATCACTGATACCGCGGCTAAGCGCAGTGCTGACGCATACAGGTAGCGAGAGCTGGTATTGCTTAGCAAGCGCTTGCCATTCTTGAGTTAAGTCAGTCTGATCCGCTGACTGCCAGCGTAGGCGATTGGCTGTATGCGCAGCGTCAGCGTAAAAAAAGACATTTAAAGGTTGCGTATCGTTTTCAATGATTCCTTGCTCATGCCTCTCATCAGCAAGTTGCGTCTGTTGCAACTTCATTTGTTTTAAAAAGGTACGAGCATAACGCAGCGCCAAATGCGCAAGCGGCTGGCTTGGGTCGGTCGTAATCAGGAGTAGCGGGGTAGCGTTCATAGTTATAAGCCATCATAAAAGTTCAGAATTCAAAGTATTATATTTTAGTTAGGTTTTAGTTTTGATCGTTATTGTACCACTCTGTAATCTGTTTTTTGAGATTATCAAACTCATTGGTCACGTCGACTGCGACGGACTTCTCTTTTTTTATCATTGCTTGCATATTGTCGATGTGCTTACAGTTAATACCTTTATATCTTCTAAGAGTTGAACGTTTTTTCCACGCAAAACATTTATGGATATTATCAGCGGCTCGTCATAACCTATATCCACAAAACCGTGCATTAAATGTTTGATAAAGGCATAGGTACTAGTTATTGAAAAATCACCTTACCTTTATAGTAAACCGCTTCGCGTCTTGGTAGGCGGGCTACTGCCTCCGCAGAACAAGAGGCATTGACCAGTATAAAGTCAGCGTCAGCGCCTATGAACGGCCAGACTTGCTTGCCTTGGTCGTCCAAAGGTAACGTATGATTGGTAATCATTTTTAACGCCCGATTCAAACGATATTCGTCAGTCCAGTCATACAATTGCGCGCATAAATTTGCTTTTTGTAGCATATCGCCCGTTCCGAATGGCGAAAAGTTATCCATAAGATTGTCAGTACCAGTTAGGACATTGACGTTGTGTTTTTTTAAGGTGGGAACAGGCATTACTTGGCTGACAATTGGGACGCTGGAAACGATGCCGATACCATATTCTGCAAATTGCTCAGCGATAAGTTCCAGCTCTTTTTGCGGCATCATAGCCAATGCGTAAGCATGGGTAATAAAGGTTTTACCTTGCAGTACCTTGTTTTCTTTAACCTTTTTTATCATATAATCCATCGCCGCTTTGCCAGAAGGCAGGTCTTCATGAAGATGAATATCGACACCTTTGTCATAATCTAACGCGATATCAAACATAATATCTAAAGATTTTTTCATATCGCCATCGACAACTGTAGGATCAAGCCCACCGATGAAATCAATATCCATTTGAGCCGCTTCTCTCAACAAGCCCTCGGACTGCGAATAAAGAATACCGTGTTGAGGAAAGGCGGCTATTTCCCAATCAAAGCTGTCTTGGTAATTATCCAACGCTAACAGCAGATGTTCTAAGCTTTTTAATCCACTAATGGGATCGATATTGCAGTGGCAACGAGCAAAAGTAGAGCCATAGCTTTGCATGAGCTGTATGCATTCTTCCGCTTTTCGCTGAGAGTCAGGAAGGAGTTTTGGAATTAATTTCTCTTCCAGACGAATCATATCTTTGATACTGCCCGTCCAAGGTGCTGCTTGCCAACCTGAACCGTAGTAAGTTTTATCGATATGAATATGCATGTCTTGAAAAGTTGGCAGCATTAAGAATTCATTAGCATCAACTGTTTTTACATCAAGGTTCGTTTGACTCTCATTTGTCAGTTCTTTTTTAGTGATTGATTCGATTTTGCCATTGGAGATAAAAAGATCAAAAAGCGACGTCTCTGTCGCAACGACTTCATTGTACTTATTGCGCACAAAACCGGTTTCTAATCGAACATTGCTAAGTAAAAATCCTTCATCGTCGGTCTTATTCTTAGGGCTGTCACTCTCTATATTTTGCTCAGTCAGCTTCATAGAGCTTCTCCACTATATTTGGATAGATAATCTGTAACTTTACGGACGATATTATCCAGCAGAATGTATGCATCGTCAGCTGCTGTAAGTTTGTGATTATTGATACTTCAGCTAACCATGCTACCATAAAGTTAACTTGGTCAAATACTGTATATATTGTAAGCAGCAGACTGGTAACACATAGACCACATTATTCAATATGACTCTCTCGTTAGAAAAAACTATGAACAAAACAGCTAGGTTCAGGTAGTCTTATTAATCCATGCTGTACGGAGCACTTATTATGTCATCGGCGATGCCATCTACTACAATCAATAACCAAAGCCATCAGCCCACAGCTGAACAGATCCAAGTTTTAAGTATTGCTAGTGCTTTTGCATATCAGATTTGGGAGAGCCGAACGACTTCTTGTCAGACGTTTTTGCGTAGCTATCCACTCGATCAAACATTAACTCGCCAGCAAATAGATGATCTTATTCAAGATTATACGTTAGATGATAACTACCAGTTGGGCGATGAGACGACAGTCATGAGAGGGCTGCGAAATTTGCGCAATCTATTGATGATGCGCTGGATTTGGCAAGATGCTTTAAGAATGATAGAGCTTGAACAATTGACAGATGAGCTCTCTGAATTTGCTGATGGCTGTATAGACTTTGCCAAAGACTATACTTATCGGCAACTGGTTACTCAATATGGCAAGCCAACTTTTATAGATGATAAAGGGGTGAAGCGTGTTGACGACATGGCAATTATGGCCATGGGTAAGCTTGGGGCACATGAGCTGAATTTGTCGAGTGATATCGATCTGATGTTTGTCCATCAAGCGCGCGGTGAGACTGATGGGGATAAGGCACAAGGCACGCGATGCATTGATAACAAGCGTTTTATGACGCGCCTTGGTCAAGGTATTATTAAATTATTGGATAATTGTACTGCGGACGGGTTTGTATTTCGGGTAGATATGCGCTTGCGACCATGGGGAGATGGTAGCGATTTGGCCATTCATCTGTCAGCATTACAAAAGTATTTTGCCAATCATGGACGAGCATGGGAACGTTTTGCTTGGTTAAAAGCACGCGTAGTCGGTCAGATTACACCGCCATTTTATGACGAGCTACAAGCGCTGATTAAGCCATTCGTTTTTCGGTATTACGTTGATTATAGTGCCTTTTCAGCATTGCGTGAGATGAAGTCACTCATTCAAAATCAAGTCGCACAGCGAGAGGACTTAGACAATATCAAGCTAGGTGCTGGCGGTATTCGTGATATTGAGTTTATTGTACAAGCTTTTCAGCTCATCTACGGTGGCCGTCATCCGCAGTTACAAGTCAAGTCGTGTCTACAAGCAATGATGGCTTTATGTGAACTTGAATATCTTGAATACTCAACCTATGAGCAATTACAAGCCGCTTACCGGTTTTTGCGTCGACTTGAGCACGGCATCCAAGCGATTAACGATCAGCAGACTCAGCGGTTGCCTAATGACGAACATTGGCAGTACAATTTGGCTCGCACTTTAGGCTTTGAGACTTGGGATGCGCTACTAACAATGCTCAATTTGCATCGCGAAAATGTCAATGTTCCATTTGAGCGTATGGTGACTGAACGACAAGTACCCGATCAAGAAGATACTGAGCTTGACCATGCCAACCTTGATGAGCAAATTGCGCAGCTTGACACCGTATTAACAGAACAAAACCGCGCCCAATTACAGACATTTTGGCAATCAAAAATGGTCGCCAACTTAAGCGAGGAAGCCAGAACCCGTTTAGATGATGCTTACCCAGTAATCGTGCATGCGTTGCTTGCGCATCAAGAACAGCAGCAGCTGGCCAATAGCGCATTGCCGCGTCTAATCAATTTACTTGAGGCAATTTGTCGGCGCTCAATCTACTTAGTCATGATCGCAGAAAACCCAAATGCAACGGTTGAGCTGATTCCGATGTTGTCTGCCAGTCCTTGGATTGCCAATGAGCTGGCACGGTATCCCGTGCTACTCGATACCTTTTTACAGCAGCGTTATCGTCATCTGCCAGATAAACTAGAGCTACACGACATTTTGCGTCAGCGTCTATTGCGTGTAGAGCCTGATGACGAAGAAGAGCTACTGAGTGTGCTGCGATTGTTTAAAAAGAACCAAGTACTGGCCGTTGCTGCTAGCGACGTCTTGGCTGAACGGCCCATTATGAAGGTATCAGATTCCTTGACCTATATTGCAGCTGTGGTGTTAGAGGCTGCACTGGAACGGGCTTTTGCAGAATTGGTCAAGCGCTATGGCTATCCTATCGCCCAAAATGGTGATCCAGTGACTGAAGCGGATTGTGGTTTTGCTATTATCGGTTATGGTAAGCTTGGTGGCCTTGAGCTGTCTTATTCCTCCGATTTAGATTTGGTGTTTTTACACAAAATAAAAGAGCAGGGCATGACGACTGGTGAGAAGTCAGTCAGTGGCATGAAGTTTGCGGCTCGTTTAGCTCAAAAGCTTATGACTTATCTCAATACGCAAACGCGTGATGGGCGAGCGTATGAAATCGATATGCGTCTGCGCCCATCGGGAAATGCAGGTATGATGGTGGTTTCTTGTCATGCTTTTGAGACTTATCAGCGCGAAAAAGCGTGGGCTTGGGAGCATCAGGCACTGGTTCGGGCACGGGCAGTATGCGGCGACAAACGCGTAACAGCGCTATTTTGCGATATTCGCCGTACGATATTGGCCCTGCCACGTACACTTGATGAAGTGCGTACAGAGGTGACAAGCATGCGCATAAAAATGCAAAAACATCTCGGTACCAGTCAGTGGCAACAACAAGCGGGCAAGTTTCATCTCAAGCAAGACGCTGGCGGTATCATTGATATTGAGTTTCTGGCACAATTTGTCGTGTTGGCCTATTCGCATAAGTACCCAAGCCTCACTAAGTGGAGCGACAACGTACGCATCTTTGAAGAAGTGGCGTTGCTTGGCATTTGGGAGGAGCAAGTCTGTCAAGATTTAACTGATGCTTACTTACGTATTCGTGCCGCCACTCATCAGTTAGCATTGGCTGAGCAATCACTACTGGTAGATGAGCTGCTATGGACAGAGACACGCGCACTGGTACAGGCTCAGTGGCAACATCTTATGGGTGTGTCCTCGAGAGAAGAAGAATAAGCGTTTATACGGCAAAGGCTATAAATAAAAGCCATGTTAGGATAAACTAAAATGTTTCATTTGTTTGGCTTGCCGATGATATAATCATTTACGCACTAATACGGACTCGGTGTAAGCATACAATTTTAATTAAAACACTTACTTAAAACTCAATAAAAAGTTAGTCGATAGTACTAACATAAGGATTCTTACATGAATATGGCAACACAGGAAGGCAAGCTTTGGATGAACGGCACAATGGTTGAACAACCTGATGCCAAAGTTCATGTACTTACCCATAGTTTGCATTATGGTATGGCTGTGTTTGAAGGGGTACGTGCTTATCAAACTGATGATAATCGTACAGCAATCTTCCGTTTAAAAGAGCATACTGAGCGTCTGTTAGGGTCTGCAAAAATCTTTCAAATGGATGTGTCTTTTGATGCGGCTACCCTTGAGCAAGCACATAAAGATGTGGTTAAACAAAATGAGTTAGCAGAAGCTTATATTCGTCCACTTATTTGGGTTGGCGCAGAAAAGCTAGGCCTATCCTCACATGGCAACAGTATCAACGCGATGGTTGCGGCTTGGCATTGGGGCGCATATCTTGGTGACGAGGGCATCCAAAACGGTATCCGCGTCAAAACATCTTCTTATACACACCACATGCCAAACGTCACTATGTGTAAAGCCAAGGCTTCAAGTAACTATCCAGTATCTATTATGGCTAACCAAGAAGTTACCCGTAACGGGTATGACGAAGCCATCTTGATGGACCCACAAGGCTTTGTGTGTCAAGGTGCAGGTGAGAATTTATTCTTAGTTAAGAACGGTGAACTACATACCCCAGATTTATCTGGCGGCGCACTAGATGGTATTACTCGTCGTACTATCTTGCAGTTCGCAGCTGACTTAGGTATAAACGTCATTGAACGCCGTATCACGCGTGATGAGTTTTACTTAGCAGACGAGATTTTTATGACTGGTACTGCTGCTGAGGTCACACCGATTCGTGAATATGATGACCGTACTATCGGTAATGGTGGTCGCGGTCCATTGACCGAAAAGCTACAAACCTTGTATTTTGATGTGGTACACGGGCGTAATGAGAAGTACATGGACTGGTTAAGCTTTATTGATTAACATTATCTAGAAGAATTAAAAAGGCTGAACATAATTGTTCAGTCTTTTTTTTATGTTAATATACGGAGCATATTATTTATTCATACTATCTAAAGTGAGTAGTTTCGATGCCAATAGGTACAAAAGCAGCACATAACAATGATATCAAGCAAATCATCTGTATTAAATGGGGCACTAAATACGGCGCTGACTATGCCAATAAGCTCTACGGTATGGTATCACGTAACATCACGCCACCATTTCGCTTCATCTGCTTTACTGACGATACTACAAACGTTCGTTCAGAGATTGAGTGTCAAGAACTGCCTCCTTTAGATGTAACTATGCCAACCAATACCTTAGGTAAATGGCCAAAGTCACGACTTTGGGGTGAAAAGCTAGGTGATTTATCAGGAACTGTTCTATTTGTAGATTTGGATGTCATTATCGTCGATAGCCTTGATCCTTTTTTTGAGTATGGTAAACCTGATGATGTTATCTTGTCTTATAATCCAAGTAATCCCTTAGAGCGACTGGGCCAAACGTCTTGCTTTCGTTTTCAAGTTGGTTCATTGGTATCTCTTCAAGAAAAATTTAAAGCCGATCCGCAAGGCATCGCTGATAAATACCGCTTTGAGCAACGCTTTGTAACTCGTAATGCGCCAAATGGTGTTAAATTATTTCCGAAAAAATGGGTGGCCCACTTTAGACGTAAGTGTCGTCAACCGTTCCCGCTAAATTATATCAAAGAACCAAAAATCCCTAAAGGGGCACGCATCGTTATCTTCCCAGGTGATCTGTATCCTACTCATGCAATTGAGGGAAGATATAACAAAAACGCTGCTAATAATGCAGTAGACCATTTGAAAAGATTGAAAGAACCTAAAAACCTTAAAAAACCACTACGCCATCTGCGCCATTTTATCTTGCCAGTAGGATGGATTGAAAAATACTGGAGAGAGTAGTTAATCATCGATCTCAAAACTATCGAGTTAACTATTAATCCAAAATAAGCCATAAGAGATGAATCAACATTCTAAAATAGTACTACTAGTCATTAATTGTCTACAAGGTGGAGGCGCAGAACGCTCTGTACTTACTTTAGGACAAGGCTTTCATGAGCTAGGTTATGAGGTACATATATTAAGATTCAAACCCCTCGTAGAGTATGACCTCAATCCAAACCTAATATATCATGTGTTACGGTTTAAACCTTATAAACTGATACCGAATCCTCAGCTTCGTTATCAGTTGTTTGCTAAAACAGTTGATAAATATGTTTTAAGCAAAATCGGTCAGCCAGATATTATCTTATCTAATCTTATTGCTGCAGACCGAATCATGTTTCATAGCAAGCTGCCAAATCTTATGTATGTTATTAGAAACACAATGTCTAACAAGTTTAATCTAATTGATAGTCCAATAGCAGCCAATAAGATTGAAGAACTCAAGCAAATCTATAAGAGTAGTCCCTGTGTTTGTGTTTCAAAAGGTGTGGAGAGTGATTTACAAGCGAGTTTAGGTTCAGATATCACTAGTACCACTATTTATAATGCTTTTGATAAAGTGTCAATTGAGCAGTTAGCCGATAGTTCACTAGAGCTACCCCATGATGTACTTAAATCAAATCAATATTTATTGCATGTAGGTAGTTTTAAGCCTGAAAAGGCTCATGATGTGTTGCTAAAAGCTTATGCTAAATCGTCTATGGCCTATCCTTTAGTGTTGTTAGGTAAAGGTAAAATGCTTGATCAAACAAAAGAGTTGGCTAAAAAACTAGGAATATCTGATAAAGTCATATTTTTAGGGTTTAATAAAAATCCCTATCCTTTTATGAAAGATGCCAAAGGATTTGTCTTGTCTTCACGTTCTGAAGGTTTTGTTAGGGTAATACAAGAAGCGCTGGCATTAAACGCACCAGTCATCAGTACTAATTGTCAGTCCGGACCAAGTGAGATGCTGCCTGAAAGTAGCCTTGTACCTGTAGACGATATAGACGCTCTAGCAATTAAAATGACAGAACTAATGGCAAAGCCACAAATTTTTAAAGTTGACTTTGATGATAAGTTCTTACCTAAAAATATTGCTCAGCAATATGTTGACTACTTATCATGTTAATAAAGACAAGTTTGTTGTCTACTAAGAGCGATTTTTCGTGCAGCCAACTATAAACTAATTACCTGACAAAACTATATAACTGTTGAAATAGTATGAGTTCTTTTATGTTTAAAAATGTGTTGAGAGTTGCAAAAAGTAAGTTAGAAGGTGAGGTAGAACTGGCAGGTGCTAAGAACTCAGCTTTAAAATTGTTGGCTGCCAGTATCCTAACTGAAGAAGACGTTATATTAGAAAATTACCCTTCGCAGCTTTTGGATGCTCAAGTACATGTAGATATGCTTCAGGCTTTGGGCAAAGAAACAAAATATCTAACTCCTAATAAAATTATAATAAAAGAAAATAATAATTTGGAAACGAGTCTGACTTGGGAAGGACGTTCGATTAGAAATACGCTACTCATACTAGGTGTTCTGACAGCACGTTTTGGACAAGCAAAAGTACCTTTACCAGGAGGTTGTAAGCTAGGAGAGCGTAAATACGACTTACATATCATGTTGCTTGAAAAGCTAGGAGCTAAGATATGGGAGGAAGGTGACTATTTATGTTCAGAGGTAAAAGGTAGGTTAGTAGGTGCTGATATACATCTATCAATGCGTTCAACTGGTGCGACAGAAAATGCGATTTTAGCAGGAACGTTTGCGACAGGAGTTACACGTATTTGGAACCCTCATATCCGTCCAGAGCTACTAGACTTAGTGTCAATGCTTAATAATATGGGAGCTCAAATCAAAGTTTTTGGACAAGAGCATATTGAAATCATTGGTGTCGATCAACTAAAGGGTGTAAGGCATAGAGTAATATCCGACAATATGGAAGCCATTACGTGGTTAGCTGCCGCGGTTATCACTAAAGGTGATATAGAAATTTACGATTTTCCGTATCAAGATTTAGAAGTGGTACTCACTCATTTAAGAGCGGCAGGCGCAAAGCTATATAGGGGAGAAAACTCGCTTATTGTACGCGGCGGCTGTTGTTTTCCACTTGAAATAAGTACTGGTCCGCATCCAGGTATAAACTCAGATGTACAACCTATCTTAGCAGCTTGGGCTGTACAAGCTCAAGGTGAGTCGCGGATTATAGATCTACGTTTTCCTGGTCGTTATGGATATATAAAAGAGATGGCTCGTATGGGAGCTCACTATGAAATATCAGGAGATATACTCAAAATAATGGGCAATGGCGGCGGATTGATAGGTACTGAAGTCAAAGCTCTAGACCTACGTGCTGGTATTGCTTTAACCCTATGTGGTTTAGCTGCTGAAGAAGAAACTGTTATCACTGATGCTTGGCAAATTGGACGTGGATATGTTGATCTCATACCCAAATTGAAATCTCTTGGTGCAAACTGTAGTGGTATGATTGGGTAAGTATACATGGACAACTGGTATAAGAAAAAGATTAAAGAGACTTTTCCTGAAATTGTAGAGCTTGACGCATCTTTGTCAAAGCTTAGTCAGTGGAAGGTAGGTGGAAAGGCAGATCTTATCATCCGTCCAAGAAATAAAGAAGAACTGATTGAGATAAGGCAATGGTTATATCTAAACGAACTAGAGTCAGTTTTTATAGGCAATACAACAAACTTGTTATTCTCTGATGAAGGCTTACACGTTGTCGTTATACAAATAGGCTCTAGTTTCTCAAAAGTAAAAATAGATGATGTCAACATTACTGCCGAGCCTGGTGTATGGGTGCCAAACTTGGCTAAAATAGTTATGCAAGAAGGCTTGTCAGGTATTGAACATACTTGTGGTATACCTGGTACTCTTGGCGGTCTTATTGTTATGAATGGCGGTAGTCAAAGACAAGGTATTGGTAGTGTGGTTGAATATGTGGAAACCGTTGACAATAAAGGATACGTAAAGTATTACACCAATCAAGAAAGTAAATTTTTCTATCGAAACTCTACCTTTCAAAATAAAGACGAAATTATCGTAAAAGTTGGGTTAAAACTTAATAAACATAATAAGAATGACATACGTCAAGAAATGTTAGAAATACTTCATTCGCGTCGCAAGAAGTTTCCAAGAAAACAACCAAACTGTGGCTCTGTATTTATGAGTCACCCTGATATATATGAAGATTATGGACCACCAGGAAAAATTATTGAATCATTAGGATTCAAAGGTATGAGTAAAGGAGATGCACAAATATCGAAATTGCATGCCAATTTTATTGTAAACAATGGAAGCGCTCAATCCAAAGACATACTATATTTGATTAATACGGTGAAAGAGACCATATATCAGAAAACAGGGCATCAAATGACTGTTGAAGCAAAGTACGTAACTGCTAATGGAAAGATATTAAGTATTTAGTTTTAAATAAGCTTAAAATAATAACATTTATAATGTATGACGTTGTAGCGCTTGAATATTAAAAGATTACTATTTATAAACGTATCAATCTTTTTAATCGATACCTAAAAGACTTAGTCCTATATTTGAAAGACAGTTTAATATAATGAAGGCGCAATCTAAGCAAGTGCCATCCGGAGACTGGTCGTATGTTTCGTTCGTTATCATATATAGCCATTACTTTTTTAGCACCCACATCTACGTTGAAACTTGTATGAAATGTATTGTATCCGAACGTTTTAAGACTTTGCCTATAAGCTTTATCGGACAACAAGCTTTTAATATAATTAGGGTCACAGTATTTAAGTAGCTCGTTAGGCAGTTTAACTCTTTCAGAAAAATTGTCATGCATGGCATAGAAGGCGGTTTTATCATTAAATAAGCACGGATAATCAAAGTTAGTGACAGGGAATAGTAATATTTTTCCTGCTGATAAAGCTTCCATAGCTCCTCTACCAGTGCCAACTGCTATATCGCAAGCCCAAATTAATTCAGATGCGTTCGATGTATAATTACTATCAGAGTGAATAGTCAGTTTTACATTTAATTCTTGAGCGAATATGTTTAGTTGTTTAGTAATGTCTTCGGACTCTTCGTAACCAATAAAGGTTAGTTTTACGGGATAGTCATGACTTTGAATCTCAGCGCAGAACCTAATTGCAGCAATTAATGTTTTGTAGTAATAACTGCCTATCCTACCTATTTTTGTGACATGGAAGGCGTCGTCTTCTCTCAGACTTTCTATTTGGTTCTGTCTTTCTTCGAGATAAAGAGCTGGTTTGACTCTATTTGGAATCAGATAAAGGTTCTGGTAATTATTTTTGTAATTATAAAAGTGATTATAGTCTTCTTCATGAAAGACAACTAAAGTGTTTACTTTAGGATAGAATTTCTTCGGAACTTTTCCTCCGCATTTAGTAAGCAAAAAAGACGCTTTTATATTTTTTGCAATATGAGCGCCTATGTACACAGATTTTGCATCATAAGCATGGACAGTAGTCAATTTGTATAAAAAGTTAAGTGTCTTTAGTTTATTTATGGCGTCATTCAATCCTTTTCTTTGTAAATGTAATTCTGTAGAAATATGATAAGTATCTTTCATTCCTACTAATGCTAATGGCATTTCTTCACCAAGTACAATAGTAACGACTTTTCTACTTTCGGCTATAGATTCAGCCATTTGTCTTAAAGAATAATAATGACCACCGCGGCCTGTGTTAAAACCTGCATAGTTTGATATTAAAAACAAAACCATACACTGTTCCTTGGTAGTTGGTAGTTGGTAGTTGGTAGTTGGTAGTTGGTAGTTGGTAGTTGGTAGTTGGTAGTTGGTAGTTGGTAG